>JANLPY010000733.1:0-44953 GCA_031367505.1 Hyphomicrobiaceae bacterium
GCCGTACCGCTTGCGCAGGAAGTCGATCCGGCTCTGGTCGACATTCTCGCCCTGTGCCTTCAACTCCTCGATGTAGGTGGTGAGATAATCGCCCGGCGGTAGCTTGATGATGATGAACACGAGCACCGAAATGACGACCAATGTCATGGCCATCGTGATTATTCGCTTGATCAGGTACTGCACCATGTCAGGAGCCTTGCTTGCGATCGGAGAGCCAGAACGTGTCTGGCCGGAATATGCCGAAATGAGCGCCGGGCTCCCAGGAGTAGAGCGCGTCGGCTGGCACGTTGTGGAGACGGTTTGCAATAACGATGGGCTGAGGCACCGCGTTGATCATACCGATGGTAAACACCTGTTCGGCATTGATCATCAGCATTTCGGACCAGATCTGCGCGCGCTCGGCCTCATCCTTGGCGGTCATCCACGACGCGTACAACTGGTCGAGGCGGATGGCTTCCGGTATGTCGGGTTTAACACCGCTTCGCCCACTCGACGTGTGATACATGCCCCACTGCGGCCACTGAAGCTGATCTTCCTGCGTTGGCGCCAACTCGTTGGGCGGTGTATCGGCAGTGGCGACGCCATTGTCGAATCCGAAGAACACCGACATGATCGCTGCTCCAGCCTTGACGCGGCGGCGCAAGACCTCCCGGGTTTGCGGTTTGATGTAGAGTGCCACGCCGGCCTTCGCCCAGGTGTCGCGAACCAGTTCCAATACGTCGGTGTGCTCTGCGCCTTCGCCCGCCGTTTCGACGATGATTTCAACCGGGCGGCCATCCTTCAACAGTCGCATGCCGCGACTGTCGCGTTCCTTGAGTCCGATCTCGTCCAGCAGTTTGTTGGCCCCAACGAGATCGAATTTCGACCACATCGATTGCAGCTCCGGCTTGAAAAACGGGCTCTCGGCCATCACCGTATTGGCGCTTTCACGGGCCAAGCCGTAATAGATCACCATATTGATCTCGTGCCGGTCGATCGCCATCGACAAAGCGCGACGAAAGCGGACGTCGCGCATGGTCTCGCGCCACACCGGATCGGTCGCGTTGAGGTTAGGGTAAAGCGCGATCTGCGATCCGCGCGCGTTGCGCCACAGCCGTACCTTGAAATCCTGGCGTACTTCAGAGCGCTTCAACACGGTGTAATTGTTGAACTGCAACGCGCGCGATTGCAGCTCGACTTCGCCAGCACCAACCTTGGCCGCAATCAGTTTGGACGCCGCGATCGTTATCGCAAGCTGGTCGATGTAGGGGAGTTGCCGGCCTTGCGGATCAACCCGGTGATAGTACGGGTTGCGCGCGAAAATGAACCGCTCCGAGGGCGAAGGGGTCGTGTTCACCCACGGATCGAGCACCGGCATTTCCGGATTATCGAGGCGCGCCGAGCGATCGCGATTGAAGTGCAAATCGACCCAATCGCGCCGATTGCGCTTCTTCACTTGCTCATCGAGTTTGTCGGCCTTCGCATAGCGCTTGTGGAAGCGCTTCAGATAATGTGCCGGACGATAGATCATCAAAGGCGAAGCGCCAGCCAACAATGTTAGAAAAAACGAGTTCGGCGTATCCCAGGTGTAGCGGATCGTAACCTCGTCGATGACCTCGACCTTCGGCGACCGGCCATCGACCAGCATCTCTTTCGGAGGGCCATCCGGGCTCAACTCCTTGTTCGATGCCATGTCCTCCCAGAAGTAACGAAGATCCTCCGTGGTGAAAGGTTGACCGTCGGACCAACGGTGGCCGCGACGTAGAACGAAAGTGAACTCGCGACCGTCCTTCACCTCGAACGACTTCAAGATATCAGCCTCGATTTTGTAGCCTGGCGTGTAGCCGACGAGCCGCGCGTAACCGAACGCAGAGATACGTCTGATATCGGTGGCACGCTCCATCAGATTGGTCAGCATGCCACCGTGCTGGCCGATCACTTGGTCCGCACCGAATTTGGCGACGGCAGGCTCAGCTGGCAGGCGCTTTTCGATCGGCGGCAGTTTGCCCGCCTTCACTTCTTCGGCGAACATTGGCGGTTCTATAAAGGGTTGAGCGTGGGCTGAGGCCGTACCCAGAAGGAGAGCGAACGACAACAGCAAACGAGCGTAGGTGGGATTAGTCCGGCGCCATTGCCGGGTGTAACCCAACACTTTTTCGGATTGCAGCCGACGAACCACCATCACACCAGCTCCTCAACTCTAGTGCCTTGATGGGCGCGAACGAAATGACCCCGGTCGATCTCGACGAGCGCGTTGGCAGCGTCTGCCCGCTCGTCGTAGGGCGCTGGCCAGTTCGCCGGATTAGTCGCCGCACCATCCCGGATGATGTCGAAATTGAGCCGATGATCAAGATCAGGCGAGGGGGCCGATGCCAGTAGTGCGCGCGTATACGGATGACGCGGATTGGCAAACAGCGCCCGCCGTGGGGCAATTTCGACGAGCCGGCCGGCACACATAACGGCGACCCGATCGGCGACGTAGTTCACCACCGCCAGATTGTGCGAGATGAACAAATAGGTCAGTCCGAGATTGGCACGCAGATCGTTGAGCAGGTTCAATACCTGCGCTTGCGTCGAGACGTCGAGCGCCGACACCGGCTCGTCCAACAGTAGCAATTTCGGTGACAGCGCGAGCGAGCGCGCAATGCCCAACCGTTGACGCTGCCCACCGGAAAAACTGTGCGGATACCGATTAAGGAAACGCGGATCGATCCCGACGAGACCCAACAACTCCTCGACCCGCGCGCGTTGCGATGCCTTGTCGCCAATATTCTGAACCCGCAGCGGTTCGGCAATCAGATCGAGCACCGTCATGCGTGGATTGAGCGAACCTTGCGGGTCCTGGAAGATATACTGCAAATGCGGCCGGTAAGGTGCGCGCGCGGCATCGTTCATCGGCGCCAGATCGACCGGCGCGGCATCACCATTGTAGATGATCGAGCCTTCATCGGTCGTGATCGCACCGATGATCATTTTGGAAACGGTCGTCTTGCCGCAACCACTTTCGCCGACGAGACCGAGGCACTCGCCGTCGGCGATTGAAAAGCTCACCCCATCGACGGCTTTAACCGCGCGCGCCGATGTCTTTTTGAAACCGAGCGTCTCGGCCTGGATCGCATAAGACTTCGACAAGTTGGTAACCGTGATGAGGGCTGGAGCATTGGGGCGCACCAGGGGGCGCTTCTGGACGAGTTGTGCGGGCGCCTCATCATCTGGACCGGCGAGTGGCATCAAGCGGTGCGCCGGGTCGGCATCGATGCGGGGAACGGCTGCCATCAGCGCCTTCAGGTAAGGATGCTGCGGCATACGAAATATATCTTCGGCGACGCCTGATTCCATGACTTGCCCGCGATACAGCACGACGACCTCGTCGGCGACATTGGCGACCACTCCCATGTCGTGGGTGATCATCAGAACCGCCATGCCGAGCTCGCTCTGCAGGTCTTTGATCAAACCCAGAACCTGCGCTTGGACCGTAACATCGAGTGCCGTCGTCGGCTCATCCGCGACCAGCAAGGCTGGACGGCATACGAGCGCCATTGCGATCATCGCGCGTTGGCGCAAACCACCGGATAACTCGAATGGATAGCTTTTGTAGCCGCGCTCGGGGTCTGGATAGCGAACCAGCCGCAGCATATCGATCACCCGCGACTTGGCGGCTTCGCCGGTAATGTTGGAGTGCAATTCGAGCGCTTCTTGGATCTGACCGCCAACCCGATGCAATGGCGACATCGATGTCATCGGCTCCTGAAAGACGATCGATATGCGGCCGCCGCGAATGGCGCGAAATTCAGCCGACCTGGGCGGCAATTTCGCCAGATCCTCCATCGCGCCCGTCTTGGCATCGCGAAACAAAACCTCGCCGCCGGTAATTCGCGCAACCCGAGGTAGCAATCCCATCAGCACTTGCGCGGTAACGCTCTTGCCCGATCCGCTTTCGCCAACGAGCGCGACAGTTCGTGCCGGCTGAATCCGAAAATTAATGCCACGTAGCGCTTCGACGGCCCCGCCCGGCGTGTCGAACGCGACCCGCAAATCGCGAACCTGGATGATGTCGGCAGACGCGGGTATTGTTGTGCTCATGAACCGTCAGGAACTCACAGGGCTATGGACGGCGTCCATGGGGTGAACCCAACGGACGGCGGATTGATCCTTGGTACGTGCAAATAATTCGGCGAGGAATGACCAACAGCCTTCGTCGTGCACCAAATGATGGGACAGGAGCCCGGTGACGACGCTTTGTCCGCGTGAGATCACACGGCGCGCGTGCAGTTGATCGACGAGCTTGTTCACGGATTTCCCCACACCGGCAAACCCCCTCGTTGTTCGCCAGCTGATAATGTCGACGTGACAATTGCATTCGACGATAGGCGAAGGCAATCGGTTAGCAACCCCAAAAGCCGAAATAGCCGTTATTCCCTGAACCGCGAACCCAACCGCCAGCGCGCTATCGTAGCGGTTCCACGGCGGGACGAAAATCGGCACCCGCCGGGCAAACGCTTCGAGCATCCGCCACCCCCGCACCTGTTCGGCCAATTGAACATCGAGTGAGCGCTGAGGTCCAAATTCTGCCGCGCGCTCCCCCGGATTTGCATGGTTCTTGTGTGCGAAGCCGTGCTGGAGAATGTCGACGGTGGGCTCAGACTGAAGCCGCGCCGCCAACGCGGATTTCGCGTGGGCCGGAATGACCGCCAAACCCAGCGGCACTGCAAAACGCGCCGATAATTCCAACATCCGATCAAGCTGCGGTGTCGGCTCGATCGCATCGTCATCGCGCCACCACAACGTCGCTAGCATACCCGCTTGGGCCCAAGCATCGAATTCAGTCGATAGGGATCGCCAAGCGTCGCGATCATCACTCATGCTGCGCCTGCGAACATTGCCAACGCCGCAGCCGTACCTCGTGCGCCACCGAGGTTGATCTTGCCGGGCAGCACTTGGCTGCGTGCGAGCGCGCGTCCAGCGGCATCGACCAATGAGGATGCAGTCATATTGCCCTCTTCCAGGACGCTCAGCAGTCCGCGCCGCTCGAACTCGCGGGCACGGAACAACTGCTCGCTCTCGGCTTCCGCCGCGAACGGCACGACAAGCGCTGGAACACCGGCCATAAGAATATCCATCACCGTATTGTAGCCCGCTTGCGAAATCGAAAGGCCCGCTCGACTGAGCAATGCCCGGAAGTCCGGCCGCGCGCGCTCAACCGTAATTCTGGAGTCGCCGGCCGCCTGTTTGCGCAAATCTTGGAACACGGACTCCGCCAAATTATTGCCGGCCAGCAACCGCCAATGGCGTGGCGCGAGTGCTCCCGATTGGGCAGCGATGAGGGCCGCTTGCAGAAGTTCTTGCCCGACCGCTCCACCGCCGATCGAAACGACGATCTCGGCCGAAGGATCACGCGCCGTCAAACCTTGAGCTGCTGGATCGCTGCCATCGACCACGTAACCGGTGTAGCGCAATAGGTTTTCAATCTTGCAAGCCGACGGAAAGGTCGCGGCAAACGGTATGACGGCCGCATCGCCGTGTACCAGCACGCCGTCGAACCACTGCCGCACCAGCCGCACGATCTTGTCGCTCTTCGCGGTCTCGCCTTTTTCGACCAACACATCCCGTACCGAACACAGAATGCGCCGATCAGCTTTGACCCGCATCAACTCGAACAACGGCAACAGCTCAAATGCGAATTTGCCGCGCCCGAACGGATAGTGCTCGACGAGTAGCACCGCGGGATCGACCGTCGCTGCCAGATCGAGCAGGGCCATCTTGCGAAGATTGCGCCATTGGTCGTCGATAGGACGCCCGTCGGCGTCGACCAACACTTGGAACGATAAATCCTCGGCCCGCGCGGATGGCAATTGATGCACCGTCGCGCGGCCGAAGTCGGCAAGTGCTACGGGCTCTCCACCAAGCGCCACATGCAGATCGACGGTTTCGGCTGCGGCGCGTGCGATCGCCGCGGCACGCTTGACATGCCCGACGCCCAGCAGATGTTGCACGTAGAACAGAACGCGCGGCTTCATCGGATCATTGCCTCCAACTGACGGCAGAATAGCGGACCAGCGACCGTCACGCTATTGTGCGACGCAGCGTGGATTGCTGCTGCCGCACCCATCGCGCTGCGCTGGTTCGCGTCGCCGAGCAAACGGGCGACCGCATCGGCAAATGCAGCGCTATCGTGTTCGGGCACGAGCAGCCCTGTTCGAGCGTGCTGCACGATCGCAACAATCCCCGGTCGATCAGCGCCGACCACCGGGAGACCCGCCATCGCCGCTTCGATAAAAACCATGCCGATCGCTTCGTTGATCGCCGGCCATGTGAAAATATCGGACGCCCCCATCAGCGTGGCAACGATCTCGGAGGATTGCTGACCGGCAAACCGTACCCGATTGCCCAACGGGGCGTAGCATTTCTCGATCTCATTTCGAGCCGGGCCATCACCGACAACGAGTAATTGCCACGGCCGATCACGCAATCGTTCGAGCGCTGAACCGAGCACTGAGTAACTGGTTGCCTTGTCGCCAGAGCGCAACATCGCGACGGCAATAAGCCACGGCACACTCGGATCGAGGCCGAGTTTGGCGGCCCAAGTGGCGCGATGCGAGTCGTGCGCCTGCCGAGCAGATTGGAAAGGCTGGCCTTCAATAAACGGCTGCAGCGTGACGATGCGCGCGGCGGCAGCGATCAATGGGCGGATCCCCGGTTCATCCTTTGGATTGAGACTGACAACGAGATTGGCCACCCTCAATGCATTGGCCGTCGCGCGATGGCCGCTCGCCCAAGCCCCGTCAGCCTGCCTCGCAGACGAAGACGCCTCGGCGACGCAATAAGGAATTCCAAGCTCGCGCGCCACCACCGGCCCAAGATAATCCGGCGCCTTGTGATAGAGATGATACGTCAACCAAATATCAGGGCGTTCGGCACTCGACTGCAAGCGCTGGATCACGCGTCGCGCCGTCCAAGCACCGATACGCGCAATGCGCGTCTGCCGATCCGCATTGCCTTGGCGGTCGAAGCTGCGTAGCCGCGAGGCAAGCACCACCTTGTGACCGCCCGCTTCGATTGCGCGCCACAACATGCGACCGATCAGACGATCGCCTGACGGGACCGGACTGTCGGGCGGCTTCAACGGCGCATAGAACGCCACCTTCATGGCACCACCGCCGTTGGGTGTTCGATATGCGCGCGCAGCCTGTCCGCCAAGCGGTCGATCGCCCGCTCGTGATCGAAGGCCTGACGCACCCGCGCGGCTCCCGCAAGTCCCAACCTGTCCCGCCGGGCGGGATTGCGGATCAACGCTTCAAGCGCGTCAGCGAGCGCTTGGGGCTCGCCTGCTTTCACCAGACTGCCCGTTTCGCCACCACGGATCAATTCCGGCACCCCGGACACGTCGGTCGAAATGCACGCGAGCCCCTGGCTTTGAGCTTCCATTAAAACATTCGGCAGGCCATCGCGATCGCCGTTGCCGGCGATGCGCGAGGCAAGCACGAAGAGATCCGAGGCACGGTAGGCGGCCAACACTTCATCCTGGGTACGCGCGCCCTGCCATACGATCCGATCATCGATTCCAAGACGCTTGGCTTGATCTTGCAGCGCCTGACGCAACTCGCCGCCGCCGATGTGTGTCAGGCGCCATGCTAGATCGGACGGCAAGCGGTTGAGCGCATCGAGCAGAACGTCGTAGCCCTTCTTTTCAACAGCGCGCCCGACTGACAATAGCTGCACAGGGGAGGATTGGTCGGCGCCGTCGCGCCTACCCGGTTGCCGCAATGACTGAGGAAACCGGTCGAAATCTATCCCGTGATAGAGCAACTCGATCTTGCCCGCGTGGTCGCCGGCCAAACCCTTCAAATGTGTAACGTTGGCCGCCGTGCACGTTGTTAGCCACTGCATCGCCGCAACCTTCTCGGCCTTCTCCCAGACAGGGATCGTATAGATGTCCTTCGCATGGGCCGACGCGCTCCATGTCAGCCCCCTGATCGTCGCTGCGTAGCGCGTCACGGATGCCGGAGTATGTAGAAAATGCACATAAAGATGCCGCGTTCCGGCCGGCAATTCGGCGGCGAGAACCAGCGCCTGCCCCCAACGGCGAATGCGATTAGGCGTCGGATCACGCAGCAAATCTTTCAACCATGCCCGCCGCGCCGAGTGGTAGCCATTGCGAAGATGCGCTTGGCGGCGCACCAGCTGCCAGCTGCGAAAAACCCGCAGCGGTGCTTGATAAAGATACTCTGGCAGATAGCGCCGCGGAGCGGTAATCGCCGCGTGCACTGGGTGCTCTTTCGCATCGGTCGGCTGACGCAGCGAATAAATCGCAAAAGAAATGCCGCGCCGCTGCAGGCTCAACAACTCTTGCGCGATGAATGTTTCCGATAGCCTTGGATACCCCTTCATCACGATCGCCAACGGAGGGACGGGAGCAGCGTCGGGGTGCGATCCGCTCTTTCGCAAATCTTGGCTCACTTCGGCGCGGACACCGGCGAGATCTCCACTCTTCATCAACTGGTCAACTCGAGAGTGCGCGACGCTTTGCTGTGCGTTCCGAGCCAGCCATCGACAATGCGATTGATGTTGTCGAAGCCGTCGAGGTAACCGGGCAGATCGATCGAAGACGGCGTTGACTGTGCCGGCAACTTACACAATGCGTCGGCCATTGCAGAAATCGACCGGTGCTCATCGTCGACCAACATGCTGACCACACCAAGATTCGACATGCGGGTCGCTCGTATGAACTGCTCCAACCGGGGAACCGTTCGCGGTACGATCAAGGCGGGTTTGTCGGCCGCCAGTATTTCGCAAAATGTATTGTAGCCGCCCATACCGACCACGCCGGATGATTGGCTCATCAGCCGCTCCAGATCCGGTACGAATGTTGTCAATTCGACACGCGGCAGATTGGCTGCCCGGGCGCGGAATGACGCTTGCAATTCGGCCGGCATGAATGGGCCGAGTACAATAACGATATTGTGGGGGATCGATGGGTCCTGCTCACACGCACTGAGAACCCAATCAACCAGCGATTCCCCATCTCCTCCGCCGCCCGTCGTCACCAAAATGAAATTATCCGGCAACGTTGAGTTCTTGGATCCACCGGCAACACCGTCTGACGCAAAATTGCGCCGCAAATATCCTGTGTACGTTATTTTTTTGCGAACATCATTCGAAACTGACAACCCAGCCAGCGGATCGTAAATCCGATCCGATCCGTAAACCCAAATATTATCGTAAAGATTCTCAAGAGCCGGCATCGCAGCCTTGCGATCCCACTCTTCGGCGAGCTGATCTTGATCGTCCATGATGTCGCGCAGACCGAGCACCAATCGCGTTCCGCGTTGCTTCAACATTTCCAGGGTCGGACCGGCCTCGCCGCGCAATCCGAGCGGCTCCTTATCGACGAGAAACAGGTGAGGCCGGAAGGCTTCGGCGCTGGCACGGATCAGCTTCTCACGGATCGAAATTGCGTCCTCGATCGAGATATCCAGGCCCCGGGGGGAATAATCTCCATTGCGCAGTTTCACCACGCCAGGAAATCTGACAAAATCGACGCGAGGTCGAAATCCATACGATCCGATAATCGGCGATCCCGACAAGATTAGCACAGAAATATCCGGCCGGTGATCAACCAGTGCGTGCGCAATTGCGCGACATCGCCTCAAGTGCCCCAGTCCGAAAGTATCGTGACTGTAGATCAACAATCGATACTGGTCGCCGGTCACATTCACGCGCATCTCTCCCTTGCGCCAGCCTAACCCCATGATGCAGCAGAAGGCCCCAAACCATGACGCGCAGTCAAATCCACAGCTTGATAGAAAGTTCCGATATCGAGCGAACAGAGTTCAAATGTCAAATTGAAAAATCGTGTAAGGTGAAATGAGTCAATCGGATTGAACTCGCCAAGCATATCGGGTTGATCGAACACTGCAAACGCCGCAAAATTGTTCTGCCGCCTGAATTCAGCACACGAACAAGAGATTAGCTCATTAAAAAATGGCACTCACAACGATGAACTATAGCTTATTTCGTTACGTTTGGCAGCACACAAAACGCGATCAAATCTGGGTCATCGGCGTGATCCTGCTGTCCATGCCGTTCGGATTCATGGCGCTCGACTTGCCAAAATTGATCGTCAACGGACCGATCCAGGGTCGCGCCTTCCCGACGCCTGAATCCACGGCTCGTTTCATGGAATTCAAATTCGCCGCCCCTAGCTGGCTGGGCGGTGGACAATGGAATATTTTCGATGGCTTCGAGATGGGCCGCATACCCTACCTCGTCGCACTGAGTTTGGTGTTCCTTGCTCTCGTGTGCATCAATGGACTGTTCAAATACTATATCAATACTTTCAAAGGCCGCCTCGGTGAGCGCATGTTGCGGCGCTTGCGCTATGAGTTGGTCGACCGGGTCCTTCGGTTCCCCATTTCGCACTTCAAGAAGGTCAAGGCGGCCGAAGTCGCGACCATGGTTAAGGACGAGGTCGAGCCACTGGGGGGCTTCATCGGTGATGCCTTCGTGCAGCCGGTATTTTTGATCGGTCAGGCGATGACCGCCATGCTTTTCATTTTCGTGCAGAGTTTTTGGCTGGGCGCGATCGCGTTCACCATCGTGGCCGTTCAGGCTCTACTGATCCCAAAACTGCGGCAACGATTGCTCGTACTCGGCAAGCAACAGCAATTAACGGCCCGTGATCTTGCCGGCCGCGTCGGCGAGGTGGTCGATGGCATCGACGAGATCCGCGTCAACGATACGTCGAACTACGAGCGTGCCGATATTGCCAACCGCCTCGGGCGCATCTTCTTCATTCGATACGAGCTGTATCAGCGTAAGTTCTTCGTGAAGTTTCTCAACAATTTTTTGGCGCAGCTAACGCCGTTTCTTTTCTTCCTGATCGGTGGCTATTTCGCGATCCGCGGCACCTTGGATATCGGCCAGTTGGTCGCAGTCATTGCCGCTTACAAGGACCTTCCTGGACCAATCAAGGAACTGATCGACTGGGACCAGCAACGACAGGATGTGCAAATCAAATACGCGCAAGTAAGTGAGCAATTTTCGCCCGAACCGATGCTCGCCAGTGCGTTGCAAAAGCCGACCCCCAGCCCGGTGCCGCATCTCGAACAGGCCATCGAGATCAAGAGCCTCACTGTCACCGATGACACTGGCGCAAGGGTTCTGGAGCCAACCGATTTCACCCTCGCTCCTGGCGAATGGGTGGCTGCCGCCGGCGAGTTGAACGCAGGTGCAGAGGCGATGGCCGAGGCGATTGCCGGGCTCGTGCAGCCGACGGCCGGACGCATTCGGATCGGCGAGCACTACCTCGACAGCATGCCGGAGGCAATCACGGGACGACGCATTGCATACGTCGGCGGTGACGCATATCTGCGCAATACGACGTTGCGTGAATGTCTGCTACACGGACTAATGCATTATCCCGAGCACACTTCGGATGCGCCAACGAGTGAGCACATCAACCTCGTCGAGGCGCGCGCCTCGGGCAACACCGAACTCGATATTGGTGCCAACTGGCTCGACTATGAGAGCGCCGGTGCCAGCGATGATAGCGAGATCACCGCGAAAATCTTGTCCACACTCGCAATCGTCGAGTTGGAAGACGATATTTTCGAGTTCGGATTGCGTTACTCGCCTGACACCAGTCTGGGCAACGATATGGAGATCCGCATTCTCAAAGCCCGGACGGCGCTCAAGCATAGGCTCGCCGAAGCCTCGATCTCGCATATGGTCGAGCCTTTCGATCCAGGAAGCTATCAAACTCAGGCGACAATTGCCGAGAACCTGGTGTTTGGCGCTGCACTCGACGCTTCCTTTAAAGCTGAGCAACTGCCGGGCAATCCGGTCGTGCTCAAAGCTTTAGCGGTTAGTGGACTTGACGAAAAACTTTTCGAAGTCGGCAAGCGGATCGCGGCAACGGTCGTCGAGCTATTCGCCGACCTGCCGGCCGACCATCCGTTCTTTGACCGGCTGAGTTTCGTGAAACCCGAAGAACTGCCGGGTTACAAGAGTATGCTCGCGCGGCTGGGAGGGCGAACCTTCGCAACTGCAAACACGTTGGACCAAGGGATGATCCTCGGGCTGGCGTTCGGTTACGTCGAACCGCGGCATCGTCTCAACTTGCTCGATCACGATATCCGCGACGAAATCATTGCAGCCCGTCATCGGATTACCGAGCAAGTGGGCAATGGCAAATCAACGTCGGTCGCGATTTATGATCCGCAGCATTTCAACGTTGGGTCCTCGCTCGAGGCCAACATCTTGTTTGGCCGCATAACTCACGGACTGGCCGACGCACCAGCACTCGTGAGGCAAGCAATGCGCGAGACCTTTCTCGAACTTGATCTGCGCAACACTATTATCGAAGCCGGTCTTGGCTTTATGGTCGGTTACGGCGGCAGACGATTGTCGCACGGACAACGGCAAAAGATTTCGCTGGCCAGGGCACTTCTGAAGCAACCCGATATTTTGGTCGTCAACCGCGGTTTGGGGGCACTGGGACCGCGCACGCAGCGCTCGATCATGTCTGGTTTGGCAAAATCGCCACGCCGCACGGATAAAAAACATCCACTTGGAGTATTTTGGGTGCTTGCGAGCCCTGCGCTGGTTGAACTCTTTGACCGCGTCGTCGTTTTCCATGACGGCCGCATAACCGCCAACGGTAAGCCCGACCAACTGTTGAGCAGCGATCAACGTCTCCAACGGCTCGTCGCTTGAAGTCGTGAAAATGGAACATGTCAGCTACGGACAAGGTCAATGAGCATTCAAGATGAAGTCTCTGTTTTGCGCCGCATCCCGCTTTTTGCGCACATCAACGCGCAGAAGTTGAAGCTGCTTGCGTTCACCTCCGAGCGAATCGTTTTCGAGTCCGGGCACACGCTTTTCCTGCAGGGCGACGAAGGCGACGCGGCCTATGTCATTATCGATGGCCAGGCGGAGGTTCTCGTAAACGCGTCACAAGGGCCCGTTTCGGTCGCACAGATTGAGCGTAACGCGATCGTCGGCGAGGTGGCTATTCTCTGCGATGTGCCGCGCACCGCTACGATCAAAGCGATTACCCGGCTCGATACGTTGCGCATTACGAAAGCCCAGTTTTTGCAGTTGCTAACCGAATTCCCTGAACTCTCGATCGAGATCATGAAGATCCTAGCACTTCGCCTCGGCCGCACCACGACCGAACTTAGCGAGGCCCGCGTCAAACTGCGTGCACTCGAAGCGCCGTCCACTTAGCCGGACCGACAAATGATCGACGCCTTTTTCAGCGCCCGGCTGCAACCCGTGAGGCTCGTGAGCGGGCTCATCTTGTTTGTCTTCGCGTTTTTACATTTTGCCAATCACGCCGTCGGTCTGATCGGCCTGTCAGAAATGAATGCGGTGCAGGACTGGCGGATCGAATTGACCCATTCGATCGCCGCACGCATCATCTTGTTCGTTGCGGCAATAACCCATGCATCGCTCGGCTTGGCAAAGCTAGCTGCGCGCCGCACGCTGCGCATGCCAGCGTGGGAGTGGCTGCAGATTGGCACCGGCATTCTCGTTCCAGCGCTACTCATCCCGCATGCGATCGCGATCACGTACCTTTCAGCCAAGACCAGCTATTTCTATTCCTACACCTCGGTCGCCTACACGTTGTGGCCAGCGCAAGGGTTGTGGCAGAGCGCCCTGTTGCTGATCGTCTGGGTGCACGGATGCATTGGCCTGAACTTCTGGCTGCAAACCAAGTCGTGGTACGCGAGGTTCAAGTTGTTATTGCTTGCCGCAGCGGTCGCTTTGCCAGTTTTGGCGCTGACCGGTTTTGTATCGGCAGGTCGTGAGGCGCACGCGCTTTTGGCTGATCCAGCGATGCTCGCCAAGGCTCGCAACGAACTATCGTGGCCAGTTGCCTCGGTCACCCAGACAGTTCACGATTGCCGGGATATGTCGTGGCTGCTTTATGCAGCAGTGCTCACATTGGCTGCCGCGACCTATGCAATAAGACATTCGATCGCGCGCTACCTCCCATCGATCGCTGTGTCCTATGCGGGCGAGCGCACGGTGAAATCATCGATTGGCTCGACCCTGCTTGAGATCAGCCGCCTGCATGGCATCCCGCACACCTCCGTTTGCGGCGGACGGGCGCGATGCTCGACATGCCGGGTGCGCATCGATCATGGGGCCGAGAAACTGCCTCCACCGGACATGGCAGAGCAGGCAACGCTCGACCGGATCGGCGCACCGGCCAATGTCCGCCTCGCCTGTCAGCTTCGGCCAACTTCCAACATCGGCATCACGCGGCTCGTCGCGTCGGCAGGAAATAGCGCTACCCAGCGCATTCCATTTTCCACCGATGCGGGCGGCGTCGAGAAGCTCGTTGCAGTGTTATTTTTGGATGTGCGCGGCTTCACCAAACTTTCGGAAAACCGCCTGCCGTTCGATATCGTATTTCTGCTCAACCAATTCTTTGCGACCGTCGGCGAAGCGATCCACGCCCAGGAAGGCTGGATCGACAAGTACATGGGCGACGGACTGATGGCGGTTTTCGGCCGCGACAGTGGTGTCGATGCCGGCTGCCGCCAAGCCCTCGCCGCTGCGCGCGCCATCGACCTCGCCCTCGATCATTTCAACGAACGGCTATCGGCGGAAATTTCAGAAAATCTGCGCATCGGAATTGGTATTCACGCCGGCCCGGTTGTCATTGGGCGCATTGGCGACGCGCAATCGGCCGCACTTACGGTCATTGGGCAAACGGTTAATGAGGCGAGCCGGCTTGAGGCACTTACGAAAGACAAGGGCTGTCAGCTCATCATTTCGAAAGCGGTCGCCGATCGTGCCGGTTACACATTTATGCAGAGTGCGTCCGAAATCATTGACGTCCGCGGCTCAACCACTTCGATAGAAATCGTCATGGTTGGGTCGGCTCGCGAGTTGCCTATTAGTGCTGAGCAGACTACGGATTTGGAGCGAGCAGCGTCATGATCGTTGCATCCACCAACGCGCTGTCGAACTCAATGGTACCTCGATGCGGTTGCTGACGTCCCAGGACTGGATATTTGTCGCCCTGATCTACCTCGCCGCCAAACATGCGATCGCGGATTTTTTCCTGCAAACGAGATATCAGTATGCAAACAAGGGACGCTACGGCCATCCCGGCGGCTTGCTACACGCGCTGATCCACTTGGTGTGTTCCGTGCCTTTGTTTTGGATATTGCCCGCGAGCATACCTCACGCGGCGGCGATCCTGACCGCTGAGTTCCTAGTGCACTATCATTGCGATTGGGCAAAGGAACAGATCGTCAAGGACCAAGGCTGGGGCTTCACCAACGATGGCTTTTGGCGCGCCATGGGGATCGACCAACTGGTGCATGGATTGACCTATCTCGGTATGGTGCGCGCGCTCATTTAAGTCACACGGTGCCCAGTCCCGTTGTGGCTTCGAGACCAGCCAGACACAGACAACGCTGGACGAGATCGCTGAACAACAGCTCTTCATCGGCGGCGATCGCGTCCATCAGCACACTGGAGTGGACATGCGTTCGAACGATTTGAGAGGCGGCGATCAACTCCATAACCTGCGCCCTATTTTGACGCAGAAATCTTGCGAACACCCAGCGAAATCCCTGCTTCTCCCGCCGCCACTGCGTTGGCACTGGCTTGAAGCGATTGAACAAAATTCGCAATTCGTGCTTGTTCCAAGGTCCAACGAATTTCGCGCGGTAGCAGGTACTCAACGCAGCGGTCAGCCGGGTATCAAGAAACGGGCTACGGTTTTCGACACCTGATCGCATCGCGTTGCGATCATTCTGCCAAAGCCACTCGGGCAGCAGTGCCGAGGTTGTATCGTGATGAAGCGCCTCGGCGAGAGTGCCGCGAAAGTTTGCGAGGCTGTCGGCTGGAGCCGCGTCGATGACGCCAGCCCTGCCGAAACGCTCGAGCTGGTGCTTGATCTCAGCCGATGGCTCGGCGCCAACCGTCGACATTGGCGGCCACACACCGGTGCTGAGGGCCGCAACCGTCGTGCGGCCGATTTCGTCGATCCGTGGCAGGTCGGCGTTGGCCGTCATCGCGTTGTCGACCCAGGCATGATCTTTAGCCGCCCACGCTTCGGCAATAGCAAACCGATAATAGCGTTCCCAATAACCACCGAAAATCTCGTCCGCCCCAGTGCCATCGAGCACAACCGGCACGTCGCGCTCTGCGATCCGCTCGTACAATTGCGGCAGACCCAACACGTTGCCGATCATCGGGAATGGTTTTTCCTGATGCCGGCAAACATCGAGAAATCGCTCGATTGAACCGCTCGCATAATCGAGTGGGACGACTTCGGCCGCGACACCGAGCGCCTGTGTGACGCGTCGCGCATAATCGGCGTCTTCACTTTTGCCCGCATCACCGATGAAGCAGTGCACTTGGCCGGCCAACCCTTCGGCAACCAGCACCGACAGGATCAGCGAACTGTCGACGCCACCCGACAACAGCAAACCGACCTTGCGATCGCTGACCAGCCGGTCGAGCACAGCTGCACGTACCAGTTCTGCGAGATCGCGCTTCGGTGGCTGATCGAGTGGCGCCGATTCCTTGCGTGGAATGTAGGTGCCGGTGGTGATTTGCCAGGAGGCGAGATCAAGCGTCACGTGACCGCCGGGCACGACCTGACGAATCCCTTCAATCGGCGTTGCGGGTCCCGTGCCGGGCAGCGTCCAACCATAGGAGAGGTAGGTATCAACGGTCGCCCGCGAGATGTGCGGCTGAGTTCCGAGATACGCTATGATCGGGGCGATCCCGGACGCAAAACAGATCGTGCTTTCGCTCACGTGATAAAACAGCGGCTTTTTGCCGAGCCGATCGCGGGCAGCTATCAGCTGGCCAGTTTGTTCATCGAGAAAGCAGAACGCCCACATGCCGAGCGCATCGCCCAGCCCTTCCAGGCCCCGGGATCTCAATATTTCAAATAGAACTTCGGTATCGCCGTCAGTCGTGAAACGACCAGCAAGTCCGGCCCTAAGCGCACGGAAATTGTAGATCTCGCCGTTGTATGTGAGCGCGCTGGTATCGCGCCGGAATGGTTGGCTGGAGCTGTCCGACAGATCGAGGATCGACAACCGGCGATGACCCAGGGCAACCGAACAGCGGCCAGCGCTGGCGAACGTCAACGCAATGTGCGCCTCGCCCTCACCATCAGGACCACGATGGGCAATAGCATCGAGGGCCCGGCGGAACCGTACCTTATCGACGTCTCCGCTACGTTCGGCTGCGAGGAGAATTCCGCACATCGCTCAGCTCTGAGAACGCATCAGAGCGCGCCGGATTTCTTCAGTGCGGCAATCTCGGTCGCAGTAAATCCGAACTCGGCCAGCACCTCGGCATTGTGTTCGCCACGCTCCGGCGGCACACGTTTGGCTTTGCTGGGCGTCCGTGACAGCGACACCGGCTGGCCAATGACATTCAGCGGCTTGCCTGTTTCACGCGGCAGCGTTTGCACGATCCCTACGTGCTTAACCTGCTCGTCGGCGAATACCTGGTCGATCGTATAGATCGGACCACACGGCACGCCGGCTTTGTTGAGCGCTTCGACCCAATGTGCAGTCGTTTGACCCGCCAGATGCTGACCGAGCACGGCGTTGAGTGCGTCGCGATTCTTCAGACGGTCTTTGCTGGTGGCATAGTCTGCGTGGGTGATCAGCCCGGGCGCGCCGATCGCTTCGCACAGCCGGCCGTAGATCGACTGCCCCGAAGCTGCGATGTTGATGTGTCCATCCGACGTTTTGAACACACCGGTCGGGATGCTGGTCGGATGATTGTTGCCGGCTTGGCCGGGTACTTCACCCGCGTTGACCCAGCGCGAGGCTTGGAAATCCAGCATGAAAATCTGCGCCTGCAGCAATGAAGTAGCGACCCACTGACCTTTGCCACTGACCTCGCGCTCCAGCAGCGCCGTCAGAATGCCGTTGGCGAGAAACAGCCCGGAGGTGAGATCTGCGATCGGGATGCCGACGCGTACTGGTCCCTGTCCTGGCAAGCCGGTGATCGACATTAACCCGCCCATGCCTTGCGCGATCTGGTCGAAGCCCGGCCGCTTGGCATAAGGGCCAGTCTGGCCGAAGCCGGAGATGCTGGCATACACGAGCTTCGGATTGGTCTTTGCCAGCGTGTCGTAGTCGATACCCAGCCTGGTCTTCACATCCGGGCGAAAATTTTCGACGATCACGTCCGCCTTGTCGGCGAGCCGTTTGAACACGCCAATGCCGCCCGGCGTTTTGAGATCGAGGGTGATGCCGCGCTTGTTGCGGTGCAGGTTCTGGAAGTCCGGGCCGGATCTCATGCCGCCGATACCATCATCGCCTTCGCCGCTCTCGGGCAACTCGATCTTGATGACGTTAGCACCCCAATCGGCGAGCTGGCGCACGGCTGTCGGGCCGGAGCGGGCACGGGTAAGATCGAGTACTGTGAAACGCGATAGGGCGGTTGAAGCGTGAGTGGCTGTCATGGGCTCGTTTCCTCGTAGACTTGTCGCGCTAACTTCGATCATCGCACGGCAACTGTAAATGCGCATGGCAGTTATGGCTCGCATGCGATCCGGGTTCGGGCTAAGCAGAAGCCCGAAAAACGCGCATACGACAAAGGGAGTGCCCCGCTATGACCGATACCACGACGGAAGACAAACTGATCGGCCGCCGCGAGGGCCAGGTTGGGCATTTGATCTTTAATAATCCAGCCAAACTCAATGCCGTCTCCTTCGATATGTGGGACAAGGCGTTCGGCGTACTCGAGGGCTTCGCCAAGGACCCGGAAATCCGCGTCGTCGTGGTCAGCGGCACCGGTGGCAAGGCGTTCGTATCGGGCGCCGACATCTCCAAGTTCGAGAGCGAACGGGCAAGCGAAGAGGCCGCCACCAAGTACAACGCGACCTCGCTCAAAGCCTACGAAGCACTCTACTATTTCTCGAAGCCGACGATCGCCCGCATCACCGGCTACTGCATCGGCGGCGGCATGAACCTCGCCGCCTGCTGCGATTTGCGCTTCTGCAACGAGGCCGCAAAGTTCGGCATTCCTGCAGCGAAGTTGGGCCTGGGGTACGGCTATGCACCGATCAAGCGTGCCGCCGAGATCGTTGGCCTCTCGCGCACGATGGAAATGATCTACACCGCCCGTCAGTTCACCGCCAAGGAAGCCTACGACATCGGCCTCGTCAATCGCGTGTGCGCCGATGCCGACCTTGAAGCCGCGGTCGCCGAAACCTGCGCACTGATCTGTGCCAATGCGCCGATGACCATCGGCCTTGCAAAGGCGACCGCGCGCGAATTGGGCAAGCCGGACGCCATCCGCGATCTCGATCGGCTCGCCACGATGGCGAAAGCCTGTTTCGACAGCGCCGACTATACCGAAGGCCGCACCGCTTTCATGGAAAAGCGCAAACCCCAGTTCAAGGGCAAGTAAGTTCGCCACGCGAAGCCGATTGCGACGAGGGCGGGGCTGCACTAGCGTTGACGTAGCATCCCGCTCTTCGTTTCAACCGGCCCTGCCCATGTCCCAAAACCCATATGCGCTCCACCTCGACAAGACGCCGGCGAACCACCAGCCGCTGACACCGCTTTCATTCCTGGAGCGAGCGGCGCGCGTGTATCCGACGCACCCAGCCGTCATCCACGGCAATCTGCGGCGCAACTATTCGGAGTTGTACAGCCGCTGCCGAAAACTCGCGTCGGCCCTCGCCCAGCGCTATATCGGGCCCGGCGATACGGTTGCCGTCATGCTCGCCAACACCCCGCCGATGATCGAGGCACACTACGCCGTGCCGATGACCGGGGCGGTGCTGCTGTCGCTCAACACCCGGCTGGATGCGGCGATTCTCGCCTTCCAGCTCGATCACGGCAATGCGAAAGTCCTGATCGTCGACCGCGAGTTTGCCCCCGTCGTCAAAGCGGCTCTGACGCAGTCAAAAGTAAAACCCTTCGTCATCGACTACGATGACCTTGAATTCCCGCAGACCAACGACCGCTTGAGCTTTGTCGAGTACGAGGAATTTCTCGCGAAAGGCGATCCCAACTTCGCCTGGCGCATGCCCGATGACGAGTGGGACGCAATCGCACTCAATTACACGTCGGGCACCACCGGCAATCCAAAGGGCGTCGTCTATCATCACCGGGGCGCGACGCTGATGTGCTACGGCAATCTGGTTGCCGGCAACATCGGCCAGCACCCGGTCTATCTGTGGACGCTGCCGATGTTCCACTGCAACGGCTGGTGCTTTCCGTGGACGCTTTCGGTGGTCGCCGGCACCCACGTTTGCCTCCGCTGGGTGCGCGCCAAGTTGATGTTCGATGCGATCGCCGACCACAACGTAACCCACTTGTGCGGCGCACCAATCGTGATGTCGGCCTTGCTAAATGCGAAGCCTGACGAAAAGCGCGAACTTCCCAGCCGGGTGAAGTTCATAACCGCCGCGGCGCCGCCCCCCGAAGCCGTGTTGGCGCAAATGGCCGAGGCCGGATTTGACGTCACCCACGTCTACGGATTGACCGAGACCTACGGCCCAGCGGTCGTCAACGATTGGCACAGCGATTGGGATGCGTTGCCGCCAGACGAGCGCGCCGCCAAGAAAGCGCGGCAGGGCGTGCGCTACGTCGGCCTCGAGCGGCTCACCGTGATGGACCCCGAGACCATGCAGGAAGTGCCAGCCGATGGTGAAACACTCGGCGAAGTCATGTTCCGCGGCAACATCGTGATGAAGGGCTACCTCAAGAACCCGGTGGCAACGGACGAAGCGTTTGCTGGCGGCTGGTTCCATTCGGGCGACCTCGGCGTGGTGCATCCCGACGGCTACATCCAACTGAAGGACCGCTCGAAAGACATCATCATTTCCGGTGGCGAAAACATCTCGTCGATCGAAGTAGAAGACCAGCTTTATAAGCACCCGGCGGTTGCCTATGTGGCGGTCGTCGCCAAGCCGGATGATAAATGGGGCGAAACGCCGTGCGCGTTTATCGAGCTGAAACCTGGCACAACCGCCACTGCCGAAGAGCTCATCGCCTGGTGCCGCCAGGGGCTCGCCGCCTTCAAGTGCCCCCGTACGATCGTGTTCAAAGACATCCCGAAGACGTCGACCGGCAAGATCCAGAAGTTCAAGCTAAGGGAAATGGCGAAGGCGGTGTGAGTGCCTAACCCAATGGACGCGACCCCGGCTCTCACGTTGGCAACGCCGCCCATGCTGCGACGGCCGCGCAGGCTCGGCCGGGGAGGCAAGCGTTCGCACTCCTCACGACAGCAACTTCACCATCAACAGAAACGCCGCGCTGCCGACACCGAACACCAAACCTGATATGGCGCGCACCGGATTGCGCCAGAACATCTCGTAGGCCTCGCGCAGTTGCCCGCCGTTGAGGGTCCACCACGTCGCTTCGGTCTTCAACGCGCGGTCGGACGCCAATTGCGCCATATCGGCAATCAGCGTGACCTTGCACAACACCGATTGCAGCACGTTGTAGTATTGCCCCTGCACGAACGCTTGCGCTTCCTGTGGGCCCGACAAGAAGCTCGTCGTCGATAGACCATTGAGCTCGGCGAGCGTAACGATATAGGGCTTTGTCACATAGTCCGATCCGAACATTTCGACGAACAATCGCGAAAGATCGACCTTCTGGCTGTCGTGCACGCCGACGGGTTCTCCGCCCAGCAATGCACATCGATGGCTGATGGCTGCAAAGCCGAATTTCTCGTCGCGCATGTTCCAATGCAGATAGGTCGCCGCTGGATTTCGAGCGAGAAAATCGAAAAAGCGAGCCAGCATCGCGCGCTCCATGACATCTAGACCCGCGACATCGTGATTGCGCCGGCGCGCCAACTCCACCTCGGAATGGATCGAGAACGATGTCGTCGCACCTGAACCAAGATTGCGCAGGGCGATCGCCGTCACCCGTGGCGACGCGTAGCCTTGTCCCTGATCGAAGCTCTCGCACGCGTAGTGCACGACGAACACGGCCGCTGGATGCACGAACAGCCGGGCAAGGCTTTCGCGCGCCGATTTCTGGCGGTTCGGATTCGGTGCTGCCACGTGTTCGTTGCGCCTCCAGGCCCACGCTTGCGAATCGAGCCGCCAAGCGTTGCGCCAGTGTGCTGCTTAGCACCCACGTTTCAAGCGGTGTGCGACCTGGGGCGCTTTCTATGCCGACTTAGATGTGTAAAGGGGGCACAGATGTTGGCATGACTGGAAGGCATCTCAACATTTTGCATCTGCCAACCGCCGCCCCTCCTTGGATCGAGCCCTCATGACCGCTGACAATCTTGCGCGACGGTCTTTGGTTGAAGCAGCACTTTGCGCGGTGACCGCCGAGGCATTGCTCACGTTTATGGATGCACTGATCAAGGGGCTGAGCGCGCGGTACCCGACATTGCAGATCGCGTTCCTGCGGTTTGCCTTCGGCACCGTGTGGGCCACCGTGTTGATCGCGTTATTTTGGCCCGGTTGGCCGTCGGCCGAGACCATCCGCACGAACATTTCGCGCTCGTTTCTCGTCGTCATCACCGCCACCTGCTTTTTCTTCGCACTCGGACGGCTGCCGCTTGCCGAGACCGTTGCGCTATCCTTCGTGTCACCTTTGTTGATGGTGCTGTTCGGCGGATTGATCCTGGGTGAGAAACTGGATCGGTCGATTTTTATCGCACTGGGCGCCGGCTTGGCCGGTATGTTGCTGATTGTCGGCTGGCGGTTGGGGCACACTGCTTATGAGGCCGAAGCACTACTGGGCGTCGCAGCCATTTGTATTTCCACCATCACCTATGCGCTCAACATCATCGTTCTGCGTGTGCGCGCACAACGCGATCCGGCGATGACGATCGTCTGGTTCCAGAGCTCGTGCCCGGCCGTTATGTTATTGATACCAGCCTTATTCGTTTGGACGCCGCCGACCTCGCGTTGTTCACGCTGGTTGGCGGGTTGGCAGTCAGCGGCCATTACCTGCTCGCACGTGCGTTCGCGCGAGCAGAAGCTGCCCGGTTGGCACCCCTGCATTACACATCGCTGGTCTGGGGCATCGTCTTCGGATACTTGTTGTTTGCCGAAGTCCCCACAGCGATCACCATCGCCGGCGCAACATTAATTGCCACCGGCGCATGGATCGCCCAGCGCAAGCCTAGATACCCAGCGCAAACCTAGATACTAGTCTGAATGCGGAGGCTGCGTGCCAGCCGCCCTTAAGGGCTCGGCTGCTGCAGCTTGGTAATTTCGTCCTTTAATTTCAGTTTTCGAAACTTCAATTTGTTGACTTTAACAACATCCGCTCCGGGACGTGCTTGCTCTTCAGCTATACGGCGATCCAACAATTTGTGCTTTTCGGCAAGTTCAGAAAGATGAGACGACCGCGCCATCCTGTCCTCCGTGCGAAGCTTCGACATCCTCTATTAAGAACGATTTGTGACGCGTTGTCCAACGCCGCGTGGTGCCATGGTTCAGGAAGAGTGAACGTTCGCCCGCCGCTGATTTAGGCTCATAACTCGCGGAATTTCCCCACGAATCGTCGTGTTTGGACACTGCGCCGCTTGCACTGCACCAATGTTTTCGACAATAGTATTTTCCGAATATGCGAACGACGCGTGCATACCCAAGGCGAAGGAACGAGATCGAAGTGATGGCGCGCCTGGACGACCGGGACATCAGGGAAGAGCTCGCAAAATTGCGCGCTGAGCACCGCGAACTTGATCAGGAAATTGCCCTGTTCGAGGCGGCCGCGCACGCCGATCAGTTAATGATAAAGCGATTGAAGAAGAAGAAGCTGCATCTGAAAGACTCGATCACATCGTTGGAAGACCGCCTCCTTCCCGATATCATCGCTTGAAAGCCAGTCGCCCAATGAAAGCAAGCGCTCCCAAGGTCGGGATAATCATGGGGAGCCAGTCCGACTGGCCGACGATGCACCACGCAGCCGATATCTTGACCCGTCTCGGTGTGGAAATTGAGACCCGCATCGTCTCGGCTCATCGCACTCCCGACCGGCTCTACGAATATGCGAAAAGTGCCAAGTCGCGCGGACTTCAGGTCATAATCGCCGGTGCGGGCGGAGCCGCCCATCTACCCGGAATGGCCGCGTCCCTCACCTTGCTGCCCGTACTCGGCGTGCCAATCGAGAGCAAGATACTGAAGGGCCAGGATAGCCTGCTTTCAATCGTGCAAATGCCGGCCGGCGTACCAGTCGGGACCCTCGCCATTGGCGAAGCCGGCGCCATCAACGCTGGCCTGCTTGCTGCTCAAATCCTGGCACTTTCGGATGTTGCCCTGGCCAGCCGGCTCGACGCCCATCGGGCAAGTCAGACCGCCGCTGTCGCATTAGCTCCGAAGGATTGATTTTGAAAGCTGACAACAAGCCGATTCCTCCGGGCGGCACCATCGGGATTCTAGGCTCCGGCCAACTCGGGCGAATGCTGGCACTTGCGGCGGGCAAGCTCGGGCTCAAAACGCATGTTTATTGCGATGCAAGCGGACCCGCGTTCGACGTGTCAACAGCGCGCACGACAGCCAAGTTCGATGACTTCTTGAGCCTCGACGCATTCGCGCGATCGGTCGATGCGGTAACATATGAATTCGAAAATATTCCGTTAGCCACTGTCCAACACTTGGAAGAGTTGATTCCTGTGCGGCCCGGCTCGAAGGCTCTCGCATGCGCTCAGGATCGCCTCAACGAGAAGCAATTGGCTCGCGACCTTGGCGCCATGACCGCTGATTTCGCCGCAGTTGAATGCCTGGATGAATTGCATGCGCGGCTAGGCGAGCAGATCAACACACCTTGTATTCTGAAAACTCGGCGCTTGGGTTACGATGGTAAGGGTCAGGCAAAAATTCTCAAGGCAACCGATGCTGCGGCGGCCTGGTCGGCGATCGGCGCTAGTCCAGCCATTCTCGAACAGTTCGTCGATTTCAGCCTCGAAGTATCGGTCGTTGCCGCGCGTGGCGGCGATGGCGCGTTCGCGGCCTACGATGTCACCGAAAACGAGCACCGCGACCACATTCTGCATCGCTCGGCCGTGCCGGCCCGGATCAAGCCTTCGACGGCAGCCCAAGCGGTCGAGATCGCCCGCAGCATCGCTGAACGCCTCGAATATGTCGGGGTGTTCGCGGTCGAATTCTTTGCACTCCAAACGGCTCAGGGTGAGGCGCTCTACGTCAATGAGATCGCGCCGCGCGTGCACAATAGCGGACATTGGACGATGGACGCCTGCCTATGCAGCCAATTCGAGAACCACATCCGCGCGGTGGCCGGTTGGCCACTCGGGGCGACGGGGCGCCATGCCGACGCCGAAATGATCAATCTAATCGGCGCAGAAGCGCTTGATTGGGCAACAATCGCGGCAGAGGCTGGGGTATCATTGCATCTGTACGGCAAGCGCGAAGCCCGCCCGGGCCGCAAGATGGGGCATATCAACCGCTTACATCGACGCGGCGAAAATTCCTGATGCGACCAGCGCGAGACACATGTAGACTTCTTTACCAGCATTTGCTATTCGATCCCACAATCCAATAACGAGGCTGCATCCAAGCATCGGATCACCGGTGCGGGCTGCGGTCTTTGAATGCATCCACCCATCAATCATCCAACCCATCAATAGTCGAGGATAACCCCACAAGTGCAGGTTCTCGTTCGCGACAACAATGTCGATCAAGCTCTCAAGGCGCTCAAGAAGAAGCTGCAGCGCGAGGGCGTCTTCCGCGAGATGAAGCTCCGTAACTACTTCGAGAAGCCTTCCGAGAAGAAGGCCCGCGAAAAGGCTGAAGCCGTTCGTCGTGCCCGCAAGCTTGCACGCAAGAAGTTGCAGCGCGAAGGCCTGTTGCCCAATAAGCCGCTCAAGAAGCCGTTGGCTGGTGGCCGCGGTGGGCGTGGCGGTCCAGGCCGTTCCGAGGGCGGCACTGGTGGTGGCGCTGGCGGCGGTGGATTTGGCGGCGGCAGCAGCGGTGGCGGTTTCGGTGGTGGTTTTGGTGGCGGTGGCGGCGGCGGTTTCGGCCAGCGCTGAACGACAGCTCAGCCTCAATCAATCACACCCATGTTTTTAAGGCCGCCCGGACATCCGAGCGGCCTTTTTCGTTGCAACCCGATCAAGCTGATAACACAGGGCGATCAGCTCCCGCGGAGGCTCCAGCGGACGCAGCAAGGCTCGCCGCACGTGCCAGCATCGCGTGCCGCGCCGGCTCCAGCTGACGCTTCCACGCCGCCCGCGACAGCTCGAGGAAATCAACCTGCATCGGACCGTGCGCCGGCGTGTCGAGCATTCCGCTCCCCGTTCGGGCGAGGCCGGTCTTCTCCAGCACCCGGCGTGACGCCTCGTTGGTGACGCGAGCCGACGCCGTAATCCTGGGCACATGCGTATAGGTGAAGAGTGCGGTCACGAACGCATGCACGGCTTCCGTCGCGTACCCATTGCCGTTGAGGCTGGGGTCCAACATGTAGCCCAGACCGAGATGTTCGCTCGGCAAGGCGTTGCAGCCGATCTGGCCTACAAGGCGATCGGGTGCGCTCTTGAGGGTTAGCGCCAAGATCAGTGCTTCGCCGCTGGCATTGAGATCTCGCGCTTGTCCAACGCGCCGAGCGGCCTCGCCTTCAGCCAAGGGATGCGGCCAGGTCGCGGTCATGGTTGCGACTGAATGCTGCGAGGCAATCGCGTGCAGCGCCTCGGCATCACTCAGGCGCGGCCAACGCAGCCACAAGCGCTTAGTCTCAATGCGGAAGACTTCGTCGCGGGTCATCCACGGAAACAGCGGCGTTGAGCGTGCAGACATTTTGGCACCTCCAGTCGAACGGACAAAAAAATGAGGACGATGGTTTCCCATCGTCCTCGGATCCGTTGAGCTGGAGTGATACGCCACTCCACCTTAGTGGAGATCCGCGTGACACTCGTAAGGGGCACTTTGGCCTGCTCACCGTCCGAGATCTCTGGGAGACCTCTGGGCGGCTAGCAACCAGTGCTTTCCGCCCTATTCTGCTGCTTCGGCTTTCGCCATCTCTACTGAGATGTAAGTCCGGCCGTTGCGTTTGGTTGCAAAAGATACTCGGCCTTCGACGACTGCAAAGATGGTATGATCAGTACCCATACCAACATTGGTTCCCGGGTGCCACTTGGTGCCGCGTTGGCGACAAAGGATGTTGCCCGGAATGACGTGCTCGCCACCGAACTTTTTCACGCCGAGGCGGCGGCCTGCGGTATCGCGACCGTTGCGGGTTGAGCCGCCAGCTTTCTTATGTGCCATGGTTCAGTATCCTATTCGTACAACGTATCTATGACGGGGTGTCTTTGACGGGAGTCCCGCCGGATGTATCTTTCGAAGTGGCCGTACCTTGCGAGCGATTAAGCCCGGGCGCGATCACTCTTGGCACGTGGTGGCTTACCGTCGAGCAGTTCCTTGGCTTGCATCACCCACTCGCCGCTCGTGATATGACCACCAAATGTGTCCATCTCTTCGACAGCGGCAATGTTCTGCTTAGTCATGGCAGCGATCTGCCACAGATGGAAGATGCCCGCCTTGTGCAGCGCTTCCTGATATTTCGGACCGACACCATCGATCAGCGACAGGTCATCAACCCGACCAGCAACCGGCGACTGCAGAATTGCAAACGCCTTGCCCTGTCCGCGATAACGAAGTGCGACAACGCCCTCGCCGGTTGGCTTTTTCGAGGCCTTTTCGCCGCTGCCGAGAATCTCGAGGATGCGCACGCGCGATAGATCCTGACGATGACCTTTTTTGCGGCGTGAGTTCTTGCGGCGGCGCTTCTTGAAGTTGATGGTCTTCGGACCGCGGCCCTGCTCCAGCAATTCGGCGATGACCGTCGCACCGCTGATGAAAGGAGCGCCGACGGTGACGCCAGCAGCGCCGCTGAGCATCATGACTTCACCGAACTTGACGACCGCACCGGGGTCGCCATCCAGCTTTTCAACTTCCAAAATCTCGTCGGCGGTGACGCGGTATTGCTTTCCGCCTGTCTTGATGACAGCGTACATGGTTGTATTCCCACAATTTTCCGCGCCCTATGGCGCCGCAGGTTAGGCTCTGCGGACTTCGAAGCACACAGTCGTAAAGCCGTGTGAAGCCTCGGGCAGCGATGATTGCGCGGGCGCATTATGCGCCTACGTTCGCGGTGTTTATCGTAGAGTTGGGGGCAGAAGTCAACGGGATTGGGATCGACGGCCTCGACAAACGAATCCGCATGGATGTGATGAGGGCTGCTGCCCCCTCACGCCGCTTGCGGGGTTCGCTCCACCAGCCGCACGATGTCGGCCATGATGTCGTTGATCTGGAAGTCCTTCGGCGTATAGACGCCGGCGACGCCCATGGCTTTCAGCGCGCGGGCGTCCTCGGGCGGGATAATGCCGCCAACGACAACCGGGATGTCGCTCATACCATCGGCACGCATGCGGTCCATGACATCGCGGACGAGCGCCAAGTGCGAGCCTGACAATATCGACAAGCCGACGACGTGCACGCTCTCATCGAGAGCAGCGCGAACGATCTGCGACGGCGTGAGACGAATGCCCTCGTACACCACTTCCATTCCGCAATCGCGGGCTCGCACGGCGATCTGCTCGGCGCCGTTCGAGTGACCATCGAGGCCTGGCTTACCGACCAGAATTTTGATGCGGCGGCCTAACTTTTCCGATGCCGCTTCGACGCTTTTGCGGACCACTCCCAAACCTTCATCGGAAACGGTCGCGGCCCGCCCAATGCCGGTTGGTGCACGGTATTCGCCGAACACGCGGCGCAAGGTTGTGCCCCACTCGCCGGTGGTGACGCCGACCTTGGCCGCCGTGATGGATGGCTCCATGATGTTGCCGCCATCGCGCGCGACACGCTCCAGCTCAGCTAAGGCCGCGGCGACTGCCACCGCATCGCGACCGGCGCGCCAAGCCTTCAACTGCTCAACTTGCTCGGCTTCCAACGCCCGATCCACCACTTCGATCGAACCTTCACCGGCCGACAACGGTGAGACCTCAGTTTCCGTGTAGCGGTTGACGCCGACGACAACTTGAGCGCCGGTTTCAATGCCACGCAGCCGGGTAGCATTACTCTCGACCAACCGCCGCTTCATGTACTCGATCGCCGCCACCGCGCCCCCCATGCTTTCGATGACGGCGAGCTCGGCGCGGGCTTCGGCTTTGAGGCTCGTAACCTTGCGCTCGATTTCGACAGAGCCATCGAAGATGTCACCGTATTCGAGAAGGTCGGTTTCCAGCGCCAGGATTTGTTGCATGCGCAAAGACCACTGCTGATCCCACGGACGCGGCAGACCCAGAGCCTCGTTCCAGGCCGGCAATTGGACAGCCCGCGCGCGCGCGCGCTTCGACAACGTGACCGCCAGCATTTCGATCAGAATGCGGTAGACGTTGTTTTCCGGCTGCTGTTCAGTGAGGCCGAGAGAGTTCACCTGCACGCCGTAGCGGAACATCCGGTGCTTGGCGTCGGTGATGCCATACCGGGTGGCGCAGATCTCGTCCCACAGGTCGACGAATGCGCGCATCTTGCAGATCTCGGTCACGAACTTGAGACCGGCGTTGACGAAGAACGACACCCGGCCAACGACCGCGCCAAACGCCTCTGGTTTCACTTCGCCTGAGGCTTTCACCGCGTCGAGCACCGCAATCGCGGTTGCCAATGCGAAAGCCAACTCCTGAACCGGCGTCGCGCCCGCTTCCTGCAGGTGATACGAACAGACATTCGTCGGATTCCAGCGCGGAACCTTCGCGCAGGAGAACACCACGGTATCCTTGATCAGCCGCAGCGACGGTTCGGGCGGGAACACATAGGTACCGCGCGACAGATATTCCTTGATGATGTCGTTCTGGATCGTGCCGGTGAGCTTGCCGCGCGGCACACCCTGCTCGTCGGCGACTGCAACGTAGAGCGCGAACAACCAGGCCGCCGTGGCGTTGATTGTCATCGACGTGTTCATCTGATCGAGCGGGATGTTGGCCAGCAACTCGCGCATATCACCGATGTGACCAACGGGAACGCCGACCTTGCCGACTTCGCCGCGCGCCAGTTCGTGATCGCTGTCGTAGCCGGTCTGCGTCGGTAAATCGAAGGCGATCGACAGGCCGGTTTGGCCTTTGGCGAGATTGCGCCGGTAAAGTTCGTTCGATTTCGCGGCCGTCGAATGACCGGCATACGTGCGGAACAACCACGGCTGATCGCGAACAGCAGCGGGGGCGATGGGAGGAATGGAGCGCATCAGGTCACCTGTGTTCGCAACTGCGATATGGCAACCTATAATCATTTCCGCGTGGCATGCATACGGACTCTAGCACGCCCGCGCGATGCAATACTCACCGGCTGATTGACATTGATTGCGGGCGCGCGCGCATCGCATCATGAATGGCCAACCATAGCCGGACGAGCACAACAACCAGAACAAGCCCGAAGATCATGCCGATCCCAGTCGACACGGCAAGGCCAGCCCCGCGCTCCAAATGCGCGACGTAATGGGTATCGCGCAACAACGCATGCGACGCGAGCGCGCTCAAAACGAGCATTGGGAAGGCCGCGACCGCGACACCGGCGATCGGCATCATCGAGCGCATGATCAGGAAGCCCCACCCACAGATCATGAGCACCAGGGTCAAGCTATTGGTGTCCAAAGCCACCATACGATGGAAAAAGTCGATCATCGGTCTAATCCGTGAACAGTCGCAGTTCTAGCCCCGTCAAGGGCAATTAAATCGGCAGTACGCATCATATTATTCCTGTCAAGTTACCTCATTGTTTACGAAACGTAGTGCAAGCCAATTCTCGGCATCAATCTGCCGGCACAGTTACGAAAATGCTTGAAAACGTCCCGGATTTGTGCGGGATCATGCTGCAACGCAGCAACGAAGCGTGCGCTAGACCGCGAATGCGAAACAAGGAGTAGCTACGATGTCGAAATCATCCAGCATCGAGATTAAAGTTGCTTCTGCGCCCACAAGCACCACAGCGTTGAAAGATCTATATGAAGTGGGCGAAATCCCGCCCCTCGGCCATGTGCCGAAGAACATGTACGCCTGGACCATCCGACGCGAACGGCACGGCAATCCCGATACCGCCATGCAGGTCGAAGTTGTACCGACGTGGTCACTCGACAGCCATGACGTGCTCGTGCTCGTGATGGCAGCCGGCGTGAACTACAATGGCGTGTGGGCGGCCCTTGGCGTGCCGATCTCACCGTTCGATGGCCATAAAGCACCGTTTCATGTGGCCGGCTCCGACGCATCCGGAATCGTCTGGGCGGTCGGCTCCAAGGTCAAGCGCTGGAAGGTCGGCGACGAAGTGGTCGTGCATTGCAACCAGGACGACGGCGACGACGAGGAGTGCAACGGCGGCGACCCGATGTTCTCCAATTCGCAACGCATCTGGGGCTATGAGACGCCTGATGGCTCGTTCTCGCAGTTTACCCGCGTGCAAGATCGCCAGCTCATGGAGCGGCCGAAGCATCTGACTTGGGAAGAAAGCGCCTGCTACACGCTGGTGCTGGCGACCGCCTACCGCATGCTGTTCGGTCACCGCCCGCACGTTCTGCGTCCCGGCCACAATGTGCTCGTTTGGGGTGCCTCGGGAGGCCTCGGATCGATGGCGGTACAGTTGATCGCGACGTCAGGCGCAAACGCCGTTGGGGTCGTCTCGGAAGACGACAAGCGCGAGTTCGTCATGCAGCTGGGCGCGCGCGGTGTCGTCAATCGGAAAAATTTCAATTGCTGGGGTGAAATGCCCGACGTTGGTACGCCCGAATACAATACCTGGGTCAAGGAGACCCGCAAGTTCGGCGCCGCGATCTGGGAAACCACCGGCAAAGGCAACAACGTCGACTTCGTGTTCGAGCATCCAGGCGCATCGACATTTCCGGTCTCGGTATTCGTGGTGAAACGCGGCGGCATGGTCGTCATTTGTGCGGGCACCACGGGTTACAAGCTGACGATGGACGCCCGCTACCTCTGGATGCACCAGAAGCGCGTGCAGGGCTCGCATTTCGCCAACCTCTTGCAGGCCGCACAAGCCAACAAGCTCGTCGTCGAACGCCGCATCGACCCGTGCATGTCGGAGGTCTTCCCGTGGGAGCAGATCCCGAAAGCCCACGTGCGCATGCTCAAGAATGAGCATCGCCCGGGCAACATGGCCGTACTGGTATCAAGCCCAACCACCGGATTGCGTACGTTTGGCGATGTTTTGGAAGCAAGCCGCAAACGCTTCGGTTAAGGGGCCAAATCAGCTGCTTGATCTCGCGTTCAAACGCAATTAATGGTGCCGCCCTCTGGATCCGGCAATCACGGGACGACAACTATGGCCGCAAGTGTAACTTTCGAGCTCGACGACGCGGTTGAGTGGCTTGAAGCATTCGAGTCTGACGGTACGGGTTCCATTCAATCGGCGCTCGACACCCTGCTTGAAATGGATGCGACCGACTACATCGAGGGCACGGACGCGGCCCACGGGCTCGCCGCCGCCGAAATGGTTGCAGCCGCTCGCGACGACGATACCTCGCGCCTGCCAAAAAGCGTCCTTGCCGCTTTCAAGGAGCACAAGGGCGAGATCGACGATGCGGACCTCGCGTCGTCTGCCCGCAAAGTGGTCGCGCGGATCTTAAAAAACTCAGAGCTCAAGGACGAGGCCGAATCCAGTGATGATGCCGAGGCCTGGACCGACGATATTCGCGAGCTGCTGGAGCGGCTCAAGGGGTAAGCCCCCCTCAAGCGCCGATCAGTTGGCCATCGGCTCGCATTTTCTTGAGTTCCATGATGCCGCGATTGACCTCGGCGCCGAGCATCACGACCATTGCGGTGAGTTGGAAATAGATCAGTGCACTCATGAGCTGTGTCAGCGCCCCGTAGAACCGCGCGTAATTGTTGAACTCCAACCAACGTGAAAACAATCCCGCGAGTAGCATCCACAGCACCGTCGAAACCAGAACTCCCGGCATGACTTCGCTGAGTTTGCGTCGTCCCCCGACCAACCACAGATGATAGGCGATGAGCTGCAATACGATGACCGCCGAGGCAATGCTGTAGCGCAAAATGTAGGTGAACCAGCTCTGCCCGAGCAAGATGTCGATGCCGATCCAATCGAGCTTATGGGCGACCGCTGGGCCGACCAGCACCGCCCACGTCATGGTCAGCATCGCAATCGCGCCGATAAACACGAACAGCATGCTGCGGCCGAGACAAAAAAAGTAACTGCGGGTTTCTTGCGCCCGATAGGCAGTGTTCAACGCGGCGCGCAGCGACTCAACGCTGCTGGTCGCGAAAAAGAGGGCGAGCGCGGCACTGGCGGTCATCAAGTCGAAGCGGCTCTGCCCCATCACGGACAAAACTTCGGGTGCCAAGGCTTCGGCAACGCCGTTGGGTAGCACGGCAAACAACTGGGCGACGGCGCTGCGTGCCAGCCCCTCGCCGCCGAACACGCCGGCGAGCGCGCCCAGAAAGATGCAAAACGGAAAGAGCGACAGAATGAACGAGAAGGCGACCGAACCCGCCATGGCGAACCCGCTATGCTCGAACAGTCGATATAGCGCCCGCCAAATCGTCGTTAGTCGCTGCATGAGTGGACCCGCTACGTGTTGCTGATTGCGCGTTGTAGACAGGCGCGATCGATCCGTCGAGATTGCCCTTCCAAACGAATCAGGTGCGTGGACGCCGACGACCGGCCGCGGTATCCTGCATCCTGCACATGACTAGGGTTTGGGCTGGGGGAGTTTTTGTAGATGCGGTCCGATATCGCGACATCGACTGTCGTTTTAACGGCCGAACTTCAGCGTTTGGACGCATTGCTGAACGAAAGTCACATCGACGCCGCCACCGCTGACGGGGTTAGCACTGCTGCGGGCGCGACCATCAAACGCGCGCGTGACAGTATTGCATCAGCGATCGAAGCTCTCGAACTGGCACTCGCTCACATCGATGCGACAGGCACTCACGATGCTCGCGCAACGCACGCGTTGGCGATCGCCGACCGGATCATTCTGATTGCGCCGCCGACGCAAACGGAAGCCTTTCGTACAAAGCTCAAGTTGAAGACACCGGATGCGACTGTTCAATCTCAACCCACCGGCGTGCCCGCAAACAAGCCATCGATCGCCGCGACCACCGATTTGACGCGCATCCGTGGCATCGATCGGCCGTTGGCTCACCGGCTCGCTGGCCACGGCGTCTCATCGTTCGAAGACATTGCCGGATGGGGCAAGGGCGACGTTCGCCGCATCGCCGATGCGCTAGGTCTCGGCCGCCAAATCAGCCGGCAAAACTGGATCGAGCAGGCAGCACTTCTTCGGATCAAACAGCCAGAGGTGGTGGCCGCCGATCCAGCCGCCGTTGACGCAACGCCCGAAGCTCGACTTGAAACAGCACCAAGCACTCCGGCTGTCGACCAGCTTGCATTGATCCGTGGCTTGCGCCCATCGTTCATCGGCACGCTTCATGACGGCGGCATCACGCGATGGGCCGATATTGCCGCATGGCGGCGCGTCGACATCGATCTGTGGGGCGCTAAACTGGGGACGGCTGCCCGCATCGTCAAGGACAACTGGATCGAGCAGGCGGCGATGCTGGCACAGGGCCGCGAGACGGTTTATGCGCAAAACATCATTGCTGGAGTTCACAACGCAACGGTGGCGGTCCCTGCGCACGCGATGCTACCAGTTCCGGTTTTTGTTGACTGGAGCGCGCTCGCTCATTCGACGGCCAACGCGCCCGCCGAAGAGGCTCCAGTTGCCGCGATCACCCTTGACGACCCAGTTGAAGAAACAATCGAAGTGTTAGTGATCGACGCCGTGCCTTGCGCACCTGCGACGCCGTTAGATCGGGTGCTAAGTCTCAAACAGGAATTGGCCGCGCTCGTCGCCAACGACACCGCGGCCGCCAGCCATGAACAAGCTGAGGTGCCGGCGCCTGAACCACCTCCTGCAAGCGACACGCATGCGCCTGTCGTTGCCGCCAAACCGCTCAACATTGAGGACGAAGAGTTCCAAGAACTCTATGCGAGTGAAGCGGACGTCGTGATTGTCCGCCAGCCTGTGCCAGCCACTCAGCCAATCGTTGCGACCAGCAGTGCGCGGCTGCCAGCCTTAACTGCCAAACGCGTGCCCGCGATAACCGATATTGAACCGGAGCACTACGCTGCATATCGCGACCGCGCTGAGGAGGCGAGTGTCGAAATCGTGCGCCCCAATCGTGCCGCACCGGCCAATCAACCGGTGACGGACGAAGAACTGTGGGTGCGAGCGGGCATGCAACAGACCAGCCGGCCGATAACCTGGCTATTGCGCAACTTGAAACGGCGAAACTGACACACCGCCGCAGGCCAGACCCATTGTGTGCTTATGCGAACCGTCTATCTTGCGACGCAGCATAACTCACACAGGTGACCACATGGCCGTGCGCCAGAACATACCGGCCGAGGCGACCGCGCTCGATCATCACGCGGTACTGGCGGCGGCCGACCGGCTATTGCTCGCAGCGAAAGCCGCCGTCGCCAAAAAAATCGACGTGGCCGGCGGGATGGATCAGGCTCAACACGTAGCCCACGGCTTCGCATGGCTGGCCACGACAATAGAGGCAATGCGCCAGCTCAAGGCCTGGAGCGAACGCTTAGCATCGGGCGGCCGGCTGGGTGAAATGGAGCAGTTGATCCTCGACATCGGGATCGGCGAATACGCGGCCCAAATCGCGGGTGGCATCGCCATGAGCCAGCTCGAGACGATCCGCTTGAACGCGCTTGGTATTACGGTTACCGACGCTCGGCGTTTTGAGGACGCATCGGCGGACGCGATTGCAGCCGGCACCAGCGATACCGCCAAGGCCCGGCTCGCAGCGCTGATCGCCGCCAATCCAGAGGCATTGACTTTCGGCGACAGTGGGCTCGACGAAACGCACGCGGCAATCCAAGAGGAGATGAGCCGGTTCTCGCGCGCCGAAGTGCTCCCGCACGCGCATCAGTGGCATCTGCAGAATTCCTACATCCCGCTTGAGACGATCGCCAAGCTTTCCGAACTCGGTGTATTTGGCGTCTCGATGCCAGAAGAATTCGGCGGCATGGGCCTCGGCAAGGAGGCGATTTGCGTCGTCTCTGAGGAGCTTTCGCGCGGCTATATCGGCGTCGGCTCGCTTGGCACCAGATCCGAGATCGCGGGCGAGCTGATCATCGCGCACGGCACGCCCGAGCAGAAGGCGAAGTATCTGCCCGGCATCGCCGCAGGTGAAATTCTACCCACCGCAGTCTTCACCGAGCCCAACACCGGTTCGGATTTGGCCTCGCTGAAAACCCGCGCCGTGCGCCAAGGCGATACCTACATCATTACCGGGCAGAAAACCTGGATCACGCACCCCGTGCGCGCCGACGTGATGACGCTCCTTGCCCGCACCAACCCGGACGAGAAAGGCTATCGCGGACTATCGATGTTCCTCGCCGAAAAGCCGCGCGGCACCGATTCCAATCCGTTCCCAGCCAATGGCATGAGTGGCGGCGAGATCGAGGTGCTGGGCTATCGCGGCATGAAGGAATACGAAATTTCGTTCGACGGCTTCGAAGTGCCAGCATCGCAGTTGCTTGGCGGCGTCGAGGGCCAAGGCTTCAAACAGCTGATGGCGACGTTCGAGGCCGCCCGCATCCAGACCGCCGCCCGTGCTGTCGGCGTCGCCCAATCGGCGATGGATTTGGCCCTCAAGTACGCGCTCGATCGCAATCAATTCGGCCAGCCGATTTATGCGTTCCCTCGCGTCGCCAACAAGATCGCGATGATGGCTGTGGAGGTTCAGATCGCGCGCCAGCTCACCTATTTTGCCGCCCGCGAGAAGGATGCCGGCCGCCGCTGCGACCTGGAAGCCGGCATGGCGAAGTTGCTCGGCGCGCGCGTCGCCTGGGCAGCAGCCGACAACGCTCTGCAGATCCACGGCGGCAACGGCTTCGCACTCGAGTATCCGATCAGCCGCGTGCTGTGCGATGCCCGCATCCTCAACATCTTCGAAGGCGCCGCCGAAATCCAAGCGCAAGTGATCGCAAGACGATTGCTGGAGGGTGGGAATTGATCCGAAAGCTAACGCTGTGGCATAGCAATGCGCGGTGTAGGTTGGGTTAGCGCAATTTGGGCGCGTAACCCAACATCGAGCAGGGCCCGTGAATGTTGGGTTACGGATGCAAAAACATCCTAACCCAACCTACATAGCGCGAATGCATTGCAGCGCGAGCCATCGTTGGGCTCGGCAACCCTCAATGCGCTTCGTCCCAATTGAGTGCCGCTTTCGCGTCGACTTGCAGGGGCACGGACAGGTTCACGGCGGGTGATGCGCTGCCTTCCATCACGCCGCGCACCAGCTTGATGGTGGCATCGACCTCGGCATCCTTCACTTCAAAGATCAATTCGTCGTGCACTTGGAGCAGCATGCGCGTCGACTTCAATCCGGCCTTCTCGATCGCCGATGGCATGCGGATCATCGCGCGGCGGATGACGTCGGCAGCCGAGCCCTGGATCGGTGCGTTGATCGCCGCTCGCTCCAGGAACCCACGCATCGACGGGTTCTTGGTGTTGATTTCCGGATAATGGATACGCCGCCCGAAAACAGTCTCGACGTAGCCGTGCTCGTGCGCGAATTTCTTGGTCGCATCCATGTAGTCGCGAATGCCGGGGAAGCGAAGGAAGTAGGTCTTGATGTAGTTGCCCGCTTCCTCACGGCTGATGCTCAACTGGTTGGCAAGGCCGAACGCGGATATCCCGTAGATGATGCCGAAATTGATTGCCTTGGCGCGGCGACGGACATCGGAGGGCATATCCTTGATCGGCACGCCGAACATTTCCGACGCCGTCATCGCGTGAATATCGAGGCCCTCAGCGAACGCCTTCTTCAACTGCGGAATGTCGGCAATGTGGGCCAGCACGCGCAATTCAATCTGGCTGTAGTCGGCCGACACGAGCTTGCATCCGGCATCGGCGATGAAGGCTGTACGAATAGCACGGCCCTCCTTGGTGCGCACCGGAATATTCTGCAAGTTCGGATCGCTCGACGCCAAGCGCCCCGTTGTCGTGGCGGCAAGCGCATACGAGGTGTGAATGCGGCCCGTCTCGGGGTGGATAAAATTCGGTAACGCGTCGGTATAGGTCGAGCGCAGCTTAGACAATTGCCGCCATTCAAGCATGGTGTTGACGAGGCGGCGCGCATCGTCGGGCAGCTCTTCGTTGCTCGCCAAGTCATCGAGAAGCCCGGCGCGGGTTTCCCATTGACCGGACTTGGTGCGCTTGCCGCCAGGCAACTTCAACCGATCAAACAGCAGCTCGCCCAACTGCTTCGGCGAACCGAGGTTGAACTTTTCGCCAGCAAGCGTCCCGACCTCTTCTTCCAATCGCACGATCGACTGCGCGAACTGGCTCGACAACCGGGAGAGGATCGCGCGATCGACTTTGATGCCCGCGCGCTCCATGTCGACAATCACCGGCAGCAGCGGCCGTTCGAGTGTCTCATACACGGTCGCCATGCGCTCGGCCGCAAGGCGCGGCTTGAGGGCGAGCCACAGCCGCAACGTCACGTCGGCATCTTCGGCAGCGTACTCGGCGGCCTTGTCAATCGGCACACCGGCGAACGTGCGGTCGGCTTTCTTTGATCCAGGCGCGAGCTCGATCACCTTGGAAAATGGAATGCAGGTGTGCCCGAGATGCCGGATCGACAGGTCGTCCATGCCATGGCCTGCGCGGCCGCCGTCGAGCGCGTAGGACAGCAGCATCGTGTCGTCGAGCGGCGCGATGCGAATGTTGTGCTGCGTGAGCACGAGCGCATCGTACTTAAGGTTCTGCCCGATCTTGAGGATTGACGGGTCGGCCAGCAGAGGGCCCAATCGTTCGAGCGCGGCGCGTGTATCCATTTGCCCTGGGGCGAGGCCGCCGCCGCCAAACAGATCGTCGGCGCCAGCGCGATGTCCGAGCGGTACGTAGCAAGCCTCGCCTGGGGCTACCGCCATCGAAAATCCGACGAGGTCGGCTTGCATGGCATCGAGGCTGGTGGTCTCGGTGTCGAAGGCAAAGCGTCCGGCATCCCGAGCGCGTGCGAGCCATTTTTCCAGGGCCACCTCGTCGCGAACGATCTCGTATTTGCCGACTTCATACGGTTTCGATTTGGCGAGTGCTGCGCCGGCGGTAACGCCTGCTGCCGGCGTGCCGGATTCGCCGCCTGCGCCAGCGTTGGTCGAACCAGCTTTGGGTACCGAAGAACCAACCGACTTTGCCAGCATCGGCGGTGGCTCGGCGCCGAGCTTTTCGGCGATACGCTTGGTTAGCGAGTTGAATTCCATCAACTGCAGAAAACCCAAGAGCTGGGCGTGATCCGGCTCGGTGACGCCGAACGCCTCAACCGGCATGGTCACTTCAACGTCGTCCTTGAGGCGAACCAGATCGCGAGAAATTCGCGCCTGATCGGCGAACTCGATCAGCTTTTCGCGGCGTTTGGGCTGTTTGATTTCGCTCGCACGCGCCAGCAGACTATCGAGGTCGCCGTACTCATTGATAAGCTCGGCCGCCGTCTTGACGCCAATGCCCGGCACGCCCGGTACGTTGTCAACGCTATCGCCTGCGAGTGACTGCACGTCGATCACCTTGTCAGGCGCCACTCCGAATTTCTCGAAGACTTCATCGCGACCGACGCGCTTGTTCTTCATCGTATCGAGCATGGTGATGCCCGGAACGATAAGTTGCATCAAATCCTTGTCGGACGAAATAATCGTGACATCGCCGCCCTTGGCGCAGGCATCCTTGGCATACGTTGCAATTAGATCGTCGGCCTCGAACCCGTCCATTTCGATGCATGCGACGTTGAAGGCGCGAACCGCGTCGCGGATCAATGGAAACTGCGGGATCAACTCCTCCGGTAGCGGCGGGCGATTGGCCTTGTACTTGTCGTAGATGTCGTTGCGAAAGGTCTTGGCGCCGGCATCGAAGATGACCGCGATGTGGGTGGGCGCGTCGGACGTTTTGCTTTCACCCATCAGCTTCCACAGCATGGCGCAGAAGCCGTGCACCGCGCCGACCGGCAAGCCATCCGAGGGCCGCGTCAACGGCGGCAATGCGTGGAATGCGCGAAAGATATAGCCTGATCCATCGATCAAATAGACGTGGCTGCCTTTGCCGATCGGCAACGCTTCGAGCGCCGGTGCGGTCGAAGATTTCTCGCGGGTGCGCTTGGTGTCGGGCATGGCGTCAAGGTTCCAGTGTCAACTGAACCGCAACCTCTGATACTGAGCGCAATAGATCAAGGGCTGGCGGTAAAGAGGCACGGCCGGACCACCAAAACGGTGTCATCCCGGGGCCTCTTGCCCAGGATGACATATTTTTCGGCGATAATTGCCTACCTCGCCACAGCCACCTGAACCGCATGCGGCGACGGCGCGTCAGCGCGTACTTTGTGGGGTGCATCGGGATGCCATCCGAGAACGGCCAGCATGAAGAAAAAGCCGACCACATAAGCCAGCGTCACGTGCCAACCTTTGGTAACCCATTGGCCAACTGATCTGGCTTCCGGAAACATGTTCGCGATCGCGACGCCGGCTGATGAACCGAACCAGATCATCGAGCCGCCGAAGCCCACTGCATAGGCGAGGAAGCCCCAGTCATAGCCACCCTGTCTCAAGGCAAGCGCGGTCAGCGGAATATTGTCGAACACGGCTGAGACGAAGCCCAAGCCGAGCGCTGTTTGCCAAGAAGCTGCCGGCAGCTTCTCCACCGGCATCATCGACGCGCAGGTGACGAGCGCCAGCAGGAATATCGTGCCCTTGAAGTTTTCACCCAACAGGTTCCAGTCGGGCCGGCGTAACGGCGCGGTCACTAGGATCACCGCCCATACGGCAAGGCCGATGATCGGAAGCAGATCGAGCCAATGCTTGGCGTTCTGATTGGCCCAAACGTTGACGCCGATCGCGACAAGCAGGATTGCAAATACGATGAACACCCGGGTCCAGTCGACGCGCACGCCGGGGTCCACGTCTTTCATGATGGGTGAATATTTCTGCTGCTGGAAGGCGGCTGGAATACCGCACACAACAAGCGCGAGGGTCGCGGCCGTGAAGGCATCAAACACGCTCAATGGGCTGACACCGTCAATCCACATCATCGTCGTCGTGGTGTCGCCTACCACAGAGCCTGAGCCACCAGCATTGGAGGCGGCGACGATCGCCGCGATATACCCGATATGGACCTTGTTGCGGAACACCTGCTTGGCGACCACACCGCCGATCAATGCGGCCGCAATGTTATCGAGGAAGCTCGATATGACGAACACCAAAGCCAGCAGAACAAACGCGCCCTTCCAGTCGTCTGGCAGATACTTCGGCATAATCGCCGGGATTTCACTCTTTTCAAAGTGTCGAGCCAGGAGCGCAAAACCCATCAGCAATAGGAACAAGTTGGCGAGCGTCACCCACTCGTGGCGCAGGTGGCCAATCAAGCCATCGACGCCGAAGCCTTCCTTGAAACCTGAGTACCCGAGCTTGTAGGCCGTAATCGCGGCGAGCCCCGCGAGCGCTACATAGAACGTCTGGTTGTGGAACAGGGCGACGCCGAGCAGGGTCAATGCAAACAGTATGAAATCGACAGGGATACCGAAGGCATACAACGGCTCGCCAGCAACGCCTGCGGCTAGAACCGGATTGGTGACTGCAAGCGCGGCTAGGGTGACGAGTGCCGCAAGCGCTAAGCGCGGGCTCCAAGAGCTCGCTAACTTCAATCCAAATGACATAGTGGATTTCCCGCAAGAGCGCTGGCTTAGCCAGATTCGATACGTTTCTTGGCGGGTATGGAACCATGCCGGATGGCTCGAAGCAACAAGCTTAACGTCGGGCCTGCCCGCGATCTAGGCGACTGCCTAAGCAGCCCCCCAGCCCATCACGGCCTTGGTCTCCAGATATTCGTCGAAGCCGAAGCGGCCCCATTCGCGGCCATTGCCCGATTGCTTATAGCCGCCGAACGGTGCCTTGGGGTCGCCCGACGCGCCGTTGATGTGCACCATGCCGGCACGCAATTGCCGGGCAACGCGCTTGGCTCGCTCGACGTCGGCGGATTGAACGTAGGCGGCCAATCCGAGATCGCTGTCGTTGGCGATCCGCACGGCGTCGGCTTCGTCCGTGTAGCCGATGATCGACAGCACCGGCCCGAAGATCTCCTCGCGCGCGATCGTCATGCCGTTGCCGACGTTCGTGAACACGGTGGGTTTAACGTAATAGCCCTTGGCCAGACCATCCGGACGGCCGGCGCCACCGGTCACCACTTCGGCGCCTTCCGCTATACCTTTGGCGATCAGGGCCTGGATCTTGTCCCACTGGGTTTTCGATACGACAGGACCGATTTCGCTATCGGCGGCGGCCGGATCACCGACCTTCATCTTCTCGGTTGCGGCCTTCGCGAGTATCGCGACCTCGGCGAGCTTGGCCATCGGCACCAGCATCCGCGTCGGTGCGTTGCACGATTGACCGGAGTTGCGCATCACCGCTTGCACACCTTGGGTGACGGCACGCGCCATATCAGCATCGTCGAGCAGAATATTCGCCGACTTGCCACCGAGTTCCTGCCCGACCCGTTTGACGGTGGGCGCAGCCTTGATCGCGACGTCGATGCCAGCGCGGGTCGATCCCGTAAACGAGATCACGTCGATGCCAGGGTGGGCCGCCATCGGGCTACCGACGCCCGGACCATCGCCGTTGACCAGATTGAACACGCCCTTCGGCACACCGGCTTCATCGAGGATTTCAGCCAATAGGAGAGCCGAGTAGGGCGCCACCTCGGATGGCTTCAACACCATCGTACAGCCGCTCGCCAAAGCGGGCGCGACCTTGCAGGCGATCTGATTGGCTGGCCAGTTCCACGGCGTGATCATGCCAGCAACGCCGATCGGCTCGCGCACGATGTTGGTCGTGCCCATCGTTTCCTCGAATGGAAATGTCTTGAGGATGTCGAGCGCCGTACGAAAGTGACCCATGCCGGCGCCAGCCTGGAACTTGGTCGCAAAACTCAACGGCGCGCCCATCTCCTCGGAGATCGCAGCGCCCATTTCGTTGAAGCGGCGCTTGTAGACATCAACGATCCGCTGCAGCAGCGCCATGCGTTCTTCGCGCGATGTCGCGGCGAACGCGGGGAATGCGGCGCGGGCGGCTTGCACGGCGCGATCCACGTCGGCAGCCGTTCCCATAGCGACCTGGCCGATAACGGCCTCGGTCGCCGGATTGATCACATCGGCGCTGCGTGCCTCAACCGGTGCCACCCAGGCGCCATCGATGTAGAATTTACCGGCGTGCGTTTTCGACATAGCGATACTCCGTGGGTACTTATCGTGCTGAGCCTACTTCTTCTCGAAGTCGGCGCGCAGTTTTTCTTCTTCGTATTGAATGAACCAGCCGATCATCTGCCGCCAAAGCGCCTCGCACAAGTCGGGCGGCACGCCCTTGTCGGAGGCGAGGCCGCGTACCTTGTCGATCACTTGCTGGTTGCGCCACGGCACGTTGGCTGCGGCTTTCTCCGCGAGCTTGATCTGCCAGGCGCGCTCGACGTAGCCGAAGCGTTCCGCGATCAGGCTGACGAGCGCCGCATCGACGCGGTCGATCTCGGCGCGCACCTCCGTCATGGTCGGGCAGTCGGCGGGCAAACGAGGCGGCATGGCGAGCTTACTCCCGGTCGGACATATCTTAGTCCGTCCTTACATGCCGCAACGCGCCCTGTTCAAGCCCTGCTTCAGGTGCTCTTCGGCTTTTTGCTGGCAGCGATGGCGGGGGCTGCGGCAATACACGACACCGGCACGGTCTGCATTTTGCCCGCCGCGTGCATGGCCTTGAGGCGCTGACATTCATCATCGGAAGGCGTGGCCGGTCCACGGTCCGTCACGTGCATCAGCCGCGTCGTCATCTGAGCGAACAATCCGGGACGTTTCAACTTGAATTGCTCGGCCTCCCGTAACGGCCAATCGGTGACCGAAATCTCGATGCGCAACGGCCGGCCGAAAGCCGAGCGCCCAATGTGAGACGCGCCAAAATTGAGATAGCCGACGTTGACGACCTCGCCTGATCTGACGGCGAAATGAGCGTAGCTGGTGCGATAGATCTGCGGCCCGGCCTTATCCATCACCATATTGGCTTTGCCGCCTTCAGCCGCGCAGCCGTAGCCGATGACGTGATGCTCGCCCGGCTCCAGCTCGACCTCGGCGACCGGTTGCTCGGCGAGCGAGCGAACATTGGCGACGGTGATCACTTGGCCGCGACGAAAACCTTCGCCGTCGCGGGTACCCAACAGGACGGCGACGTTGATGCAGCTTGGGCTGGCGGCCCCGATCCGCATGAGGGCGACCGCCTTGTTGGAACCGGTCAGAGCCGCCGGCGTGATCGCGTCGTTGACTTTGGAAGTTTGCGCACGGCCGCACAAAAAGCCGCTCAATAGAGCGGCACCTGCGACCGCCACCCTCCGTCCTCGAACCACTGCGTCCCCCTCACGTCCCCGCTCGCCGGAGATGAGTTTGGACCGTTGTGGCCGGTATTGGTCCTAGGCATATGCCGAGGTGCTGGCCGGGCGGTCGCAAGAAATTACGCGTCGACCGGCTTTTTTGCGCGGTTTGACACTTGCCGGTGCCGGCGAGGCTGTACTCGGACCGGCTGGCGATGCGGCGCCCGGCAACGGCGCTCCCGGACGGCAAAGCGGTGGCAGTACTTGGATCTTGCCTTCCGCCTGCAATCTCTTGTGCGGCTCGCAAGCGGTGGCCATCTGTTCCGCCGTCGGCGGCAAGACTTTGGTCACCGTCATCAGTCGCGCTTGCATGGCGGCGTAAAGCTTCGGCCGCTGAGCCTTGAAACGGTTCACTTCATCGATCGGCGAGCTACAGTGCGCCCTTCACGCCCACCACTTCGCCGGCACCGGGAAGCGCCCGGCGGCATCTTCGATGGCCTGGGCTGAGCGGAACAGCGTGCCCTCGTCGAACGGCTTGCCGATCAGCTGCAGCCCAAGCGGCGTGCCCTGGTTCGACAATCCGGCCGGCACCGAGATACCCGGCAAAC
>JANLPY010000661.1:0-19506 GCA_031367505.1 Hyphomicrobiaceae bacterium
CATCTTGCTGCTGAGATCGGCACACTCGAAACCCGTCGCTTTCCGGACGGTGAAACCTACGTGCGCCTGCTTGACGACGTCCAACGTCGCTCAGTGGTGCTCGTCTGCACGCTCGACCGGCCGGACGAAAAGACCATGCGCCTTTTGTTTGCAGCCCATGCGGCCCGTGATCTCGGAGCCGCACGCATCGGCTTGGTGGCGCCCTATCTCGCATACATGCGCCAGGACAAGCGGTTTCAGCCCGGCGAGGCGATCACATCGATTGCCTACGGAAGGGTGATTTCGTCTGCCGTCGATTGGATCGTGACTGTCGATCCGCACCTGCATCGCCGGTCCTCCATGTCGGAAGTCTATTCCATTCCCGTCGCCGTCTGTCACGCGGCGCCAAAGCTCTCGGCGTGGATCCGCGAGCAGCTGCCAAATGCCCTTGTCGTGGGGCCTGACGTCGAGAGCGAACAATGGGTTCGTGCGGTCGCGGCGGACGCGCGCGTGCCCTATGTGGTCCTGGAAAAAACGCGGAGAGGTGATCGCGACGTCGAGATCAAGTTCCCCGATCTCGACCAATGGCGGGGCAGTACGCCGGTTCTGGTCGACGACATCATATCGTCGGGCCGGACCATGGAGGTGGCGATCCGGCAGCTCGTTGCGCTCGGGTTCGCGGCACCAGTGGTTCTCGGCGTGCATGGCGTGTTTGCCGATGACGCTTTCGAGCGACTACAAGCGGCCGGTGCGTCGCGAATCGTCACGACCAACTCCGTGCCGCACGTATCCAGCGCCGCTGACCTGAGCGACGTCATCTCGAGCGCGATCGCAAGCATCTTGGACCCGATGGCAACGCAATCATGAACATTCTGATTGAACACCTGCAGGGTACCGGGGCAGGCGAAAGGCCGGTCGAGATCGTCGAGCGCAAAGGGCTCGGGCACCCGGACACCATCTGCGACCTGTTGAGCGAGCAGCTCAGCGTCGCGCTCTCCAAGCACTATCTTGAGCACTTCGGTCTCATCCTGCATCACAATGTCGATAAGGCCTTGCTGGCGGCCGGCCGGTCCGACCCCGCGTTCGGCGGTGGCCGCATCATAGAGCCCATGGACATTTTTCTGTCGGGGCGTGCAACCCACGATGTCCATGGGAAGGCCGTGCCCGTCCGGGAACTGGCCGAGGAAGCCGCGACGGCATGGTTCCGCAATAATATGCACGCCCTCGCCGCGGTAACAGACGTCCGCGTCCATTGCCTGGTCCGTCCGGGCTCTCCCGACTTGGCCGATCTGTACATGCGGCAGCGGGACCGGGGCGTATTCCTGGCGAACGACACCTCATGCGGTGTTGGCTTCGCCCCTTTGAGCGAGCTTGAGCGTGTCGTCCTGGCGGTCGAACGCCGTCTCAATGCACGCGATTTCAAGTTGGACTACCCGGAGACCGGGGAAGACATCAAAGTTATGGGCGTTCGCGATCACGACGATATTTTTCTCACCGTGTCGTGCGCCTTCGTCGGCCGGTTTCTCAAGAACATCCAGGCGTACAGCGAAGCGAAGGACCGGCTCAGCGAATTCGTGCTCGAAACGGCCAAGGTCAATACCCGCAGAAACATTGCGGTTCGCATCAACGCGGCCGACGATATGACAACAGGCTCGGTCTTTCTGACGGTCAGCGGCACGTCGGCGGAAGCCGGTGATGACGGGCAGACCGGGCGCGGCAATCGCGCGAATGGTCTCATAACGCCGTGCCGGCCCATGACGCTCGAAGCGTCGGCGGGCAAAAATCCAGTTACGCACGTTGGCAAACTCTATAACGCGGCAGCTTCCCGGCTCGCGGCTGCGGTGATCGCCGAGATACCATCTGTTTTAGACACTGAGTGCTATCTGGTCAGCCAGATCGGCGCGCCGGTAGATCAGCCACGCGTCGCGCACCTGCGCGTCCGTTGCCGCGAAGCGGGTCTGAGCGCGGAAGTCGAGGATAAGGTCCGGGCCATTGCCGAGCGCGAAATCGCAGCCATTCCATTGCTGTGGAAATCGTTCGTTGAGCAACTTATCCCAGTGTCATGACGCAACCCAAAGTGGGCAACATCCCAAGCTGATCGAGTCGCGACCACGAAAACCGGGCTTAGGGTTTCACTAACAATAACTGCTACACTTGCTCCGCTGACTTGGCTGTAAATTCAATGAAAAATCGGAGAATGCGGCGCAGTTATTGTTGGGGGTGCCCTTAGAGTCGCGTGCGCCCTAGATGTGCAATCTCGGCATTACGACTTGCCCCACTGCCAGTTCCGGATCTCCGGCATGTCCAGGCCATGTTCTTCGATGTACGTCTTGTGCTCAATCAGTTTTTCTCGAAGCGCTTTTCTCACTTTGGCGGCGTACGGGCCGAGTTGCGGCACGCGATCGATCACGATGTCCACGAGGTGAAAGCGGTCGAGTTCATTCATGACCAAAAGATCGAACGGCGTGGTGATCGTGCCTTCCTCCATGTAGCCGCGCACATGGAAGTTGCCGTGATTGGTGCGGTTGTACGTCAACCGATGAATCAGCGCCGGATAGCCATGGTAGGCAAAAACAACCGGCTTGTCGGTCGTGAAGAGCAAATCGAATTCGGTGTCGCTGAGGCCGTGCGGATGCCCACTTGGCGATTGTAGCTTCATCAGATCGACGACATTGATGACGCGGACTTTAAGTTTCGGGAAATATCCCCGCAGAAGATCGACGGCGGCGAGCGTCTCGAGTGTCGGCACGTCGCCGCAACACGCCATGACGACATCGAGTTCGCCGCCGCCATCGCTGCTGGCCCAAGGCCAAATGCCGATGCCGGCGGTGCAATGCGCGATGGCGGCATCCATGCTGAGCCACTGCGGGGCCGGCTGCTTACCGGCGATTACGACGTTGACGTAGTTGCGACTGCGCAGGCAGTGGTCCGTCACCGACAGCAGCGTGTTGGCATCGGGCGGCAGATAAACGCGGATGACCTCAGCCTTCTTGTTTGCGACGACATCAATGAAACCTGGGTCCTGATGCGTAAAACCGTTGTGGTCCTGTTGCCAGACATGCGACGTGAGCAGGTAGTTCAGCGAGGCGATCGGGCGTCGCCACGCAATCTCCTGCGTCACCTTCAGCCACTTGGCGTGTTGGTTGAACATCGAGTCGACGATGTGAACGAACGCCTCGTAGCAAGGAAAGAAACCATGCCGCCCGGTGAGCAAATAGCCCTCCAGCCACCCCTCGCACTGGTGCTCGCTCAACATCTCCATCACGCGGCCATCGGGGGCCACATGGTCGTCGAGGGGAGTCATCTCTGCGGTCGAGCACCGATTGGTCACGTCGAACACGGCACTCCAGCGGTTCGACGTGGTTTCGTCCGGGCAGAACACGCGGAAATTCTCGGGGTTGAGTTTTATGACGTCTCGGATGAGTTGGCCTTGGACGCGGGTAGCTTCGGCGTTCGCTGCCCCGGGCGTGGGCACCGCGACCGCATAGTCATTGAAGTCGGGCAGGTCCAGGTCACGCAGCAGGAGGCCGCCGTTGGCGTGCGGGTTGGCACTCATGCGGCGGTCGCCCTTCGGGGCCAACTCCGCAATCTCGGCGCGCAACTTGCCCGCCGGGTCGAATAGCTCGTCAGGCCGGTAACTCCGCATCCAGCCTTCCAGCACCTCGAGATGACCGGGCTTGTTCATCTAGCCCATCGGAACCTGATGCGAACGGAATGTGCCCTCGGCCGGTTGCCCATCGACAGCCTTGGGTCCGGTCCAGCCCTTCGGCGAGCGCAGAATGAGCATGGGCCAGCGCGGGCGCTTGCTGAAACCGTTCGTCCTTGCATCGCGCTGGATGTGCTGAATATCGGCCACGACCGTGTCCAGCGTTGCGGCCATCAGCTGATGCATGCTCGCTGGGTCATCGCCCTCGACGAAATAGGGCGTGTAACCGTAGCCGCGAAATAGGGCATCCAATTCGTCGCGGGGGATGCGTGCCAGCACCGTCGGCCCCGCGATCTTCCATCCGTTCAGGTGAAGGATCGGTAGCACCGCGCCGTCATGGACAGGGTTGAGAAATTTATTGGAGTGCCAGCTTGTCGCGAGCGCGCCCGTCTCCGCCTCGCCGTCGCCGACGACACACGCGACAATGAGATCGGGATTATCGAAGGCCGCACCAAATGCATGTGATAACGAATAGCCGAGTTCACCGCCTTCATGGATCGAACCGGGCGTTTCCGGGGAGACGTGGCTCGGAATGCCACCGGGAAACGAGAACTGCTTGAACAGCCGCTTCAGCCCATCCAAATCCTGCGTGATCGCGGGATAAACCTCGCTATAGGTTCCTTCGAGGTAGGCATTTGCGACCAGTCCCGGTCCGCCATGGCCAGGCCCCGTAATGCTGATGACGTTCAGATCGTGGTCTTTGATGATCCGGTTGAGATGGACATAGATGAAATTGAGCCCCGGAGTCGTGCCCCAATGGCCGAGTAAGCGTGGCTTAATGTGCTTCAGCGTAAGCGATTGTCTGAGCAGCGGATTGTCATACAAATAAATCTGGCCAACCGAAAGGTAGTTGGCCGCTCGCCAATAGGCATCCAATTTGCCGATAACATCAGCACTCAAATTGGTTGCGTCAGGTCTGGAATTCATCGGCCACCTTTTGCCATCCGCGCCCTCATCGTAGGGATCACTCAGTTTCAAACAGTCGCCTGTCGCGCATCTGCGCGTGCCTCGCCAGGGAGGACTTCTGGCACCACGAGCTTTGCGACCCCGATCCGGGCGTCGGCCATCCCGTAGTACACGTCAATGCGATCAGGCGTTCCCAGATCGTCTCGCCGGTCAATCGCAGTGGGAAACACCACGTTGGCAACCACGCCCTGACGCTCGGCACGCAGTTCAGGTTGCAACACCGGCTCGGCTGAGCGGTAGCGGATGACGTGGGGTGCGTCCTTCGAAAGGATGAGAACGCCGGCGGAGTAGCACAGCTCTCGCGGTGCATTCGCTTGTGTGCTCACGCCATGGTAGATCGTCAGCCACCCGTGCCGCGTCAGTATGGGCGGCGTGCCGCCGCCGATCTTCAGGCGCTCCCAGGATGCAATAGGTGTCGCAAGGCGGTGGTGTGAGCCGAAGTGGCATAGATGCACGGGCGCACTGGCATCCATCGGCGTGGAGCAATAGGAAATCCAGATACTCTCATGCTCGAGATCAACGTAGCGTTGCGAGCCCTGCTTAGCCATGTCCTCCGGACGCGTTCCGGGAAACAACGGACGATGCAGAATTGCCGCGGACATCTGTCCGTACGGATCTGGAATGGCGACAGGAAAAACGCTGGCGTCCTTATTGTCGATGCCATCGAATTTAATCCCTTGATAAGGGTGGAACGTTGCTAAACCGAGCCGTCGCCATGTGAGCAGGTCGTCGGAAATCGCCAATGCGATCCTTGGCCCATTTGGCGACAGTGCGGTGTAGGTCATCATGTACCGCCGCAGCGGCTGGACAAATGTGATGCGCGGGTCTTCGCACCCGCCCGTTCCGTCTGGCCCTACTTCGAAGTCCTCTGTGGGCTCCAATGCAATGCCGATCCTGTCGACGCCTTCTGGGTCGCCAGCCGCATTGAACCGTACCCGCGCAATACCAATACGGGAATAGTTGCCGCGAGCGACAAGTCTCGGAAAGAGGTACAGCTGCCCATCTGGCCCGCGTGCGGCTGCAGGATTGAGTACGCCGCCGACTTCCATCGGATTTCCGGCCTGCGGCTCCATCACGACACCGATGCGTTCCAACTGAAAGTCCGTCATTGGGCCTCCCCATTCGAGGCTTTTGGCTGACCGGTTTCGAGAAGCCGCGCGACGGATCTGGCAATCATCAGCTCTTCGTCGGTGCGAATGACACGGACGCGGACCCGACCGGCGTCCGTCGAAATCAGCGGCTCATTTCTCGCGTTGCGGTCGTCGCTCAGCTCAATGCCAAGGAAGCCCAGTCCGGTGCAGATACGTTGGCGCACGACAGCTGAGTTCTCGCCAATGCCGCCTGCAAAGACGAGCGTGTCAAGTCCACCGAGCGCCGCTGCATAAGCGCCGGTCCATTTCCTGGCCTGATAGCAGAACAACGCGACGGCTTCCGCCGCGCGAACGTCATCGGCCTCCCGAAGGAGCAAATCGCGAAGGTCCGAGCTCGTTTCGGAAACACCCAGCAGCCCCGACGCGTGGTTCACCATGTCCTGGAATTGCGTCGCGCTCATGTGCTCGGTGCGCGCGAGGTAGGACACCAGCCCCGGGTCCACGTCCCCCGAGCGGCTGCCCATCATCAATCCGGATGCTGGCGTGAAACCCATGCTGGTATCGATGCTGCGGCCGTCTTGCACTGCGGCTAAGCTTGCGCCATTACCGAGATGGGCGAGGATCACGCGCCCCTTAGTTGCCGCCGGATCGTCGAGGCGTGCGAGTTCTTCCATGAGGAACTCATAGGACAAACCGTGGAAGCCATAGCGTCGAACGCCCGCCGCTTCGTAGCGTCGCGGGATCGGCAGCAGACTGGCGACGCGCGGCATGGTGTGGTGAAATGCGGTGTCGAAGCACGCGACCTGAGGCAATGCGGGATAACGTTGGTGGACTGCCTCGATCAGCTCGATCTCCAGCGGCAGGTGCTCCGGGTCGTAGGGCGTGATGCGGCGCAATTCATCGAGTAACTCCGGCGTGACCGTCTCGGGCTCGCTATGCGCCATCCCGTGCACCAACCGGTGTCCGACGGCTTTGACCGAAGCAAACAACGTTTGGGTTGCTAGCCAATCAAGCAGAAATCCGACGGCCGACCGGCGATCGCCGGTGTCGATGGCGCGACTGTCCTGCGCTTGCCCCGCGGCGCCGTTGACGTTCAAAGTCGTGCCGCTGAGACCGACGCGATCGACTTTGCCGCCCAGCCGCCGCAGCAGCGGCACGGTCGCATCATACATCGCGAACCGTATGCTCGATGAACCGCCGTTCACAGCCAGAACGGTCCCTGCTCCGCCGCTTGTGTCGACAGATTTGGCACGTGCGGACAGTAACTTAGGGTCCGCTGAATACCTATGTCGACCATCACGCATGGCGCTTCTTCGCCTTCTGCTCTTGGCGCCATCAACCGCTGTCACACGACGATGTCCACGGTCGCGTCGGCGGGCGACCATGCGTCGTCAATGTTCGCCCGTCTGGTGCACCGGCTAGGTCTTAGCTCCGCTTGATCGAGCTCGGGAGGCTCGGAATCTACTCAGAGCAACGTCCATTGCGACAAGCGGATGTCCGAAAGCAGTCGGGAACGAATTGCTCTTTGAGGCGTTGTTCATTGGTCGAGGCGTGATCGCTGCACTGGCAAGCAAACTCGGAGCAATACGGTGGAAGAGAGCAATAGAGATCCTTTTGAAGTTTTGCCGCTTTTGAGCAGAACGCCGACACTTGCTGTCAGTGACGTCGAGATGCACAATAGTGTGCGTGGTCTGACGGACCGACAGATGCAGATTCATGGAGTTGGTTGTTGCGGGCCAACCGAGCAAGATTATTGCTGCGGATCTTGGCATCAGCCAACGCACGGTCGAGAACCACCGCGCTTCAATCATGAAAAAAACCGGCTCCACATCCATACCCGCCTTAGTACGTCTATCGATCGGCGCCGCTGTGAACGGCGATATCGTGAGACGGCCGTTTGGTGTGCGCGCACCTTCGGCCTGAGTAGATTCCGAGCCTTCTCCACTCAACATCGGATTGGCTAGCTGTAAGCGCACAGCGGAGGGACTTTCCAATCCCGCCTCCCAATCGACGACAGTCGATGCGCACAAACAAACATCAGGAGTCACTCGATGCCAATGGCCACCCACACGAAAGCCGCCGAAGATCATCGTACTGCTGCCCAGCCGCATCAAAACGCCGCGGAGCTGCACGGCAAAGGCGATCATACCGCCGCTCTCGAAAAATCAACGAAAGCGAAAGGCTGCTGTGACACGGCTCACAAATCGTCCACAGACGCGCACAGCAAGAGCACAGCGCAGGCCAAGAAGTAACATCTTACCCGCTGCCCACGTGCTTCTGGTCCAAGGGCCGGTACGTCCCTGCTCCACACCTCATCTCAGTCTGAAAACCGGCAGTTCATGATCAACGAAGCGGCGAAATGTCAGCTGCTTCGTCCTCCGTGCTTCCCCTGGACCTCACCCAAAGGAAACAAAATGAAACGCATCCTAGTGACCGTCGCATCTGCCGTTCTTCTCAGCGGAAGTGTTCTCGCACAGCAACCCGCCCCAATGCCCGGAATGGAAATGAAGGGCGTTGATATGAAAGTGATGATGCCCGGCGCCAACGACAGCGCATCGACCAAGGCTTTCAAGACAGCAATGATGCACGCGATGCAGACGATGCCCGCTTTTTCGGGTGACGCCGATGTGGACTTTATGAAGCACATGCGCCCGCATCATCTAGCCGCAATCGCGATGGCCAAAGTGGTCCTCGCCAACGGCAAAGACACCGACGCGAAGAAGCTGGCTCAGGAGATCATCACCGCCCAAGAAAAAGAAATCGCGACGATCGACGCCTGGTTCAAGAAAAAGGGTTGATTCGCCTTGATTGGCGTCAAGTCACGACGGCCGGTCTCTCGATAGTGGTTGCTTGAGTGCGAGCACCCCCTTGACGCGGGGGTGAACTGCCGCAACACCAAATCATACATTAAGGGAAACACCATGAAGCGACTTGTTATTGCGTCTGTCGCGTCCGCCCTCGCGTTGAGCGGCGCGATGGCCCAGCTTGCCGAGCCGAAAGTGAAGCCGCTGACCACAGCGGCAGACCCCGTGGAAAAAGCAATCCTCATCGGCCGAGTGGCAACCGGAGACATGGTCCTCCAATTGGAACTCGAAGGCTCTGAGGCGATGTGGAAGCAAATGGGCAAATCGTCCAAATGGGGTGCCCATACGCCAAAATCGAACGAACGCTACCATGTCGAATTCAAGCTCACCGATCCGAAGTCGAAGACGCGGATTCCCTACGCCAACATCACTTTTGCGGCGATGAATAAGGACACCAAGAAAGCCATGAAACTTGTGCTACCGCCGATGTGGGGCAGCTCAGGTCTACATTATTCGGCCAACAGCACGCTGCTTGGCAATGGTTCCTACGCGGCAACCGTGACGGTCGCTGTTCCGACCTTTGAGCGTGAACTGAAAGACAAAGACCTCTGGGCGAAGCCGGTCAGTGCCAAGTTCCATTTCAAACTGATGGACGGCAAGCTGACAGAAGTGTCGGAGCTGAGCGAATAAAACATTACGGACTGATGAATTGGATTTTCGGGTTGAATGGCCGGGATGGCCAGAAGGATCTGAGGCATGCGCTGTCTTGTAAGCCCACCAACGGTTGATCGACGGGGGTTCCTGAAATCGTCCGCCGGATTTGGAGGCGCGCTACTCAGCGGCATGCCGTGGGCGTTGGCCCAAACAGTCGCGCCAATGCTGACCGTTGGCTCGCGCACGATCGAGGTGAATAAGAAGCCGGCTAAAGTCTTCAGCGTACTCGGGGCCAACGGCAAGCCTGGCATAGTCGCGCGGGAGGGTGAAAGGTTTGCAGGCACTCTTATGAATGCGACGGACGAACCGTTGCAGATGCACTGGCATGGCCAGACGAAAGCGCCATCCGATCAGGATCGCGCGCGTCCCGATGGTGGCGCACTGGCTGTCAACCAGACCGACGGCCACGATTTCGAACTGACGCCCGGCACCCATTGGATGCATGCTCACGCCTTGAGCGAGCAACAACTTCTGGCCGCTCCCATGGTTGCGATTGAGAAGAATACTGGCGACGTTCAGAACGTCATCATCATACTGCACGACTTTGCGTTCCGTTCCCCGCAGGAAATTCTGGCTGAACTTGGCAGCAGCACGGCGCACACTGGCCACAATGCCGGCGGCGGGACCATGCGCAAAGCCATGTCGATGACCCACGCCAACGATGTTCGTTACGACGCCTATCTCGCCAACGACCGGACATTTGATGACCCGGAAGTTGTGCCGGTCGACAAAGGCGGCCGCGTTCGTTTGCGCATCATCAACGGCGGCACGGCAACGACGTTTTTTGTCTCGGCCCCGGGCCTCAAATCGCGCTGCATCGCCGTCGATGGGTCGCCGTGTCAGCCCGTGAGCCAACCATCATATCCTCTGGCCGCCGGACAGCGCATCGATCTGCTTGTTCAGATCCCGCAGCAAGGTGGCGCGTTCCCGGTTTACGCGCGCGTCGAGGCAGACCGGTTTGTCACCGGCATCGTGCTTGCGACCGCCGGTGCAACGGTACGAAAGCTCCCGGCATTGGGGGATAAGCCACAGGGGATGGTGACGCTCGGCTTGGAGATGCAGTTGCGGGCGGTGAAGCCACTGGCGATAAAGCGGCCTGACAAAACGTTTATGGTCATGCTGGGCGAAGGGCCCGGCTATCGCTGGACGATCAATGGCCGGGCTCACGGCGAACACGAACCATTTAATGTACGTCAGGGTGAACGTGTCGAAATGACATTCACGAACCCGACGACAATGATGCATCCGATGCATCTGCACGGGCATCATTTCCAAGTCGTCGGTGTTGGTCGGCGTCGGTTTGCTGGTGCTGTCCGCGACACGGCCATCGTTCCGGCTCATACCCCGCTGACAATCGCCTTCGATGCCAACCACAAAGGTGCGTGGTTCCTGCACTGTCACCACCTCTATCACATGGCGACGGGGATGATGACCGAGGTGAGGGTCGGCTGAGCCAGCGGCGCCAACGCCGTGCTCACCTGAAGGAGAAAGCGATGACTATTCGAGCATTCCTCGGATCGACTGCCGGGCTTGTGGTTTGCCTCGCGCTGGCGGCCCTCGGCAGCTGGTTGCTGTGGTCGCATACGGGGCATGTCCTGTCGGCTCTCCCGTTTCTCCTGTTGCTCGCCTGCCCGCTCATGCACTTGATGCATCGTGGACACGGTCGGCATGGGTCCGAGCACGGCAGGAGTACGCGCCTCCCAAGCGACTCTAAGCCCGGCAATGATTCATGACAGACACTCACAGCGCAGGGGAAAAACCCAAGCTCGACGAAAATCAACGCGGCGGTTTCGATGGCGGCAATGACCGAAGGCACGCCAGCCCGGTGCATTTCGTGAAAGATCCAGTTTGCGGCATGGACGTCGACCCGCAGACGGCGAAACACCAAGCGGAACACGGCGGCAAGACCTATTACTTCTGCGCGGCGGGTTGCCGGTCCAAGTTCATCGCTGAGCCCCTGAAATACCTGGAACACAGTTCAGCTTCTACAGCACCGGCAGTGGTGCCAGAGGGCACGATCTACACGTGCCCCATGCATCCGGAAATTCGACAGATCGGACCCGGCGTGTGTCCTATCTGCGGCATGGCGCTGGAACCGGAGACCGTATCGGCCCAGACGGGCCCCAATTCCGAACTCGCCGATATGACGCGACGGTTCTGGATCGGGCTCGTTTTGACGATCCCCGTGTTCGCGCTCGAGATGGGTGGGCACCTGACCGGTCTGCATCAATGGCTGGGACAGCAGACGTCAAATTGGGTTCAGATCTTTCTTGCGACACCTGTCGTGCTGTGGGCGGGGTGGCCGTTCTTCGAGCGCGGTTTGGCCTCGCTCAAATCGCGCAACCTCAACATGTTCACGCTGATCGCCATGGGAACCGGCGTCGCTTGGGTCTACAGCATAGTCGGAACGTTGTTTCCCGCTCTGTTTCCCTCGGCCCTTCGTGGCGCGGGCGGCGCGGTGCCGGTGTATTTCGAGGCGGCAGCCGTCATCACCGTGCTCGTGCTGCTGGGACAAGTGCTGGAGTTGAAAGCCCGCGAGCAAACCAGCGGCGCCATCAAGGCTTTGCTCAATCTGGCGCCCAAACGCGCAACCCGCGTCAAAGCCGACGGCGGTGACGAGGACGTAACCCTGGATGCAATTGTTGCCGGCGATCGGTTGCGGGTTCGGCCAGGGGAAGCTGTGCCGGTCGACGGTGCCGTGCTCGAAGGGCGTAGTTCACTCGACGAATCCATGGTCACGGGCGAATCCATGCCGGTTACCAAAGAGGTTGGTGGTCGCGTCATCGGCGGCACCATGAACCAGACTGGCAGTTTCGTCATGCGCGCCGAAAAGGTCGGGGCTGAGACGTTGCTGGCAAAGATCGTGCAGATGGTCGCTCAAGCGCAGCGCAGCCGGGCCCCCATACAACGCCTCGCCGATCAAGTTGCGGGATGGTTCGTGCCTCTAGTCATCGCAGTGTCGGTCGCGGCCTTTATCGCCTGGTCGATCTGGGGACCAGAACCGCGTCTGACGTTCGGTCTGATCGCGGCGGTCTCCGTGCTCATCATCGCCTGCCCCTGCGCGTTGGGGCTGGCAACGCCGATGTCGATCATGGTCGGCGTCGGGCGCGGTGCCGAGACCGGCGTTCTCATCAAGAACGCGGAAGCTTTGGAGCGGTTGGAGAAAGTCGATACTGTCATCGTCGACAAGACCGGAACCCTGACCGAAGGTCGGCCTTCGGTCGTGGATGCAAAGACCGTTGCCGGAACCGACGCCAATGACCTCCTGCGTCTCGCGGCGAGTGTCGAGCGGGGCAGCCAACATCCTCTGGGGGCCGCTATCGTGCGTGCTGCAGGCGGCCGCAAACTTGAACTTTTGGCTGTCACCGATTTCAATGCCCCGATCGGCAAGGGTGTGACTGGTGTCGTCGATGGCAAAAAGGTCGTCATCGGCAATCGGCGCATCATGACCGAGGCCGGCGTGACCACGGCGCTCCTCGACGCCGAGGCTGAAACATTGCGGCGCGACGGCGGCACGGCCATTTACGTCGCCATCGATGGCCAGTTGGCGGGCGTGATCGCCGTTGCTGATCCGATCAAAGCTTCGGGGTTGATCCGCGGACTTCATCAAGGCCAGCGGCCGTGTATTGGCTGCACTAAGGGCCGGATACATGACCGCACCCAACTAGGTTCGTTAAACCTCACAAAGTCCTTGCAAACCGGGAAGCGTCCATACATGGAACTGGGCGGCGACCATCGCCGCTGAGACGGCGGTGCCTGCCAGCAACGCCACGGTCGCGGCCGCTTGAGAGAGCACGACTACAATCATCAACCGAGCCAAAGCAGAACCGGCGACTCTCCCTAAGCGCAGCCATAAGGACACCGGAAGGACGGTCGTTCACGGTTCTACCTCGCCATCAATCACAGCAAGTTAGCGCAACCGCGTCAGCACCGCGCGTCAGAACCATGCGGGGCTCGGCTTACGCTTACGATTGATTGTTTTCATCGGCGTTTTCTTTTCGGAGAGGGATGTGTGTTCGCGCAAGTTCCGGCGGGCTGCAGAGGCGGGGCATGTCAACGCGCAGGAGTCATTGGGCATTCTTGTTCCGCGCCGAAATCACGCAAGCAGTCGCCCTTCAGCCTTGATGCGTCGTCAACGCCTGTATTGTCAACTTGCTCAGACTGAGCGAGAACCAAGTGAAGATGATGACATCGATCAGGATGGCGAGCGTCGCCTGCGCCATCACGATCACCTGGAATACCGAAAGCGGATTGCCGTCGCGCATCCAATCGATGAACGCGTAACCCACGACGAACATTGGCAGCAGCGAGATCAGGAACTCGATCAGTGAATGGGTGACCCCGCTTCGGGGTTGCACAATCACGGCGCGAGCCTGCGCGACCACGTAGAGCAGAGCCGCAACCCCGACCCAAGACACATGGCGCATCGCAGCGTCGACTGTTTCGACCTCGAGCGTATGTCCCCACCACAGCACCCACCACAGTAGACCGGCGAGTACAATAGGCGCGCCATGCCCGCTCATGAAGCGCACTACATAAATCCAGGTGCCGGACTGGCTTCGGCCTCTTGACGGATTCTGAGTCATAGTCATGATCTGCCACCTCCATGCTGCATCGCTTCCCGACTACTCGCGAGGATCGTTCATCGACGCGTCCTGAATAGGTCCCGACAGCCTCGGTATGAATCCGGGAACTCGCGCCGCGTAGTTCCGATAGCGCTCGCCAAACACCGCGATTGCTTCGCGCTCCTCTGCCTTGGACAAGCGCATGTACATCCAAACCAGCACCGGGAACATCGCGAGCGTCAGTAGCGTTGGCCATTGCACGAGAAAACCCAGCATGACCAAAATGAACCCGACGTACTGCGGATGGCGCACGTACGAATAGGGCCCCGTCGTCGCAAGCTCGTTGCGCTTGTGCGCCTGATAAAGCACGTGCCACGCATTAGAGATCACCATGAATCCGCCGCCGATCAAAACAAAGCTCAAGACGTGGAGTGGCCCGAAATGTGGATTGGCCTTCCAACCGAACATCATTTCAAGCAAATGCCCGGAATCGTGCGAGAACCAGTCAACGTTGGGATAGCGGCTCTGCAGCCATCCCGACATAAAATAGATCGTCAATGGGAAGCCATACATCTCCGTGAACAGTGCCACCAGGAAGGCACTGAAGGCGCCGAACGAACGCCAATCTCGTGATGTCTGCGGTTTGGCGAAGCTGAATGCGAACATGATGAAGATAGCGGAGTTGAGAAGTACAAGGCCCCAAAGTCCATAGGACTGCATTGGTTCGTTCATGGCCGATCTCCTTTTTTGCTATCAGGGTCTACTTGCCTGTCTCCGTCGTGCGATCCATGACCGCCGTGGCCGCCGTGCATGAAGACGTGCATCAGGGGGCATGCGAGGAGGAACAGGAAGGGGAGCGCGCCCAGGACATGCGCTCGGTGTTCGCTAACCAACAGGAAGCCTGCAATTGCGATGAAACCCAACAGGACAAAAGCACCGCGCGAGGACCAGAAACTCGGCTCGGGCGTTTCGCCGTGCCGATGCTGGGAGTGATCGTGCATTGACATAACCTCATCCTTCTTCTTGTTGTCGACGTGTCCCATTTCGGCCAGTACATCTCGGATCTAAACGCGTTCCGAGCACTACGCACTCGCCACTGCCCGGCTGAGCTTTTCTGCGACCGCGGTCGCCACAGCCGTGAGTACCGGATTGCCGATTGCGCCTATGACCGCGCGCGGATCGATCGCGGCGATTTCGACTTTGCCGGATGCGGTCTCATGCACCACAACATTACAGGGCAGCATGACTCCGATCGTTGCCTCGGCCTGCAACGCCTGGTGCGCGAGCGGCGGATTGCAGGCCCCTAGAATGCGGTAACGCGGGAAATCAACGCCGAGCTTGGCTTTCAGCGTCGATTGGATATCAATGTCGCTGAGCACGCCGAAGCCTTCCGTCTTCAGCGCGGCAACGGTGCGCTCGACGACGGCGTCGAACCCGCCATCAATGGTCCGCTTGATCGTGTACTCCATGGTGGTGTTCCTTGCTGAATTGTCATCCGTGGTGAAGAAATCATCGCGGTGAAATGGCTACTTCATCGCCGTTCCAGTTATTAAGTCTTTACGCGTGGTTAGAACGCGTGCGCCGCCTGAATCCAATCCTCGGCCTGTAGGATCAATCCTCTGCCGCTTTGCACCTTTGCGCTCTGCTACGGGAACCTGCGGGAGTGATGCCGTCTGTGCCGCCTCAGAACGCTTTGTCACGCCAGACAGTGGCAATCCTGGCTTTTGCACAAGCGCTTCACTATTGGATCTTGCGACTTCGGCCATGGGTGTCTCTTTCAAGCGTTACGCGTTACGAAAAAGTTGAACAGCCATCCGAACACCAAGGCGACATACCAGCCGTAGGCGACACTCTCGACGAGGCCGGTCAGAACGCCGGTCGGCGTCCAACTGAAGCCTGGAAAGAACTGGAACCAGGGGATGTGATTGCCCACGTCTGGCACCAAAAATCGCAATGCGACGCACAGCAAGTAGGTCAATGCGATGAAGGTGCTCAGGCTCATGCCGAAAGCAGAGATGGGTATCTTGTTGCTCCGGTCGACGATAGACTTCTGGGTGCTTTGGATACTCATGACCGAACCTCTTCTCGACTGGGTCAAATGCTCTTTGGAAGCGGGCCAATCTCAGGTGTTGTCAAGGCTTGTATGTGACGCCGTTTGGGCCTTTCCCCACGGGAAAATTGGCAACAACGGAGCGACTTCCGGCATCGATTACTGAGACTGTTCCGGCGACAATGTTCGTAACGAATACGAACCGACCGTCGTTGCTGATCGCAATGCCGTGTGCTCCGGCGCCCGTGCGGATCGTCGCGACGACTTTTGCGGTAGCGTTTTCGATCACGGATACGGTATCAGCCGGTTCGGCATCAGTGCCCTGGTTAGCGACGTACACAAAGCGGCCGTCACGTGTCGCGTGCACTTGAATTGGATTACGTCCCACGTCGATCCGCGAGAGGACGGCCTTTGTCTTGGTGTCGATGACAGCGACTTTGTTTTCGTCGCGTAGGGAGACGTAGACTCTACTGCCGTCTGGCGTGAAGCCGACTTGGACCGGACCCTTGCCCACCGCGATTCGCGTCACCGCTGAGAGAGACTTTGTATCGATCACAGTGACGCTGCCGTCGTCGACATTGGCGACGTAGATGGTGCGTCCATTGGGACTGATACGTAGTCCGTGCGGATATCGTCCTGTTGGTATCTTGCGCAGTATCACGTTGGGGTTCAAATCGATTGCGGCAACGGCGTCTTCGCCAGACAACGTGACGAAAGCACGCCGGCCCTTCTTATCGACGACAACGTGCGCAGGGTGGTCGCCGACGGCGATCGACGTGGTCGGTCCCGAACCAATGTTTGCAGTCAAGAAGATCTGTAGAAGACCCGCAGCTTCACCGCCGTGCTTCGGCTCTTTATGTCCCTGCTCACCCTGCGCGGCGAGCTTATCGCCGACTGCAAGCAGCCTGGCGCCATCGGTCGTGACTTGGACATTGTGTGGCGAGATCGTCGTTGGGGTTATAATAATTTTTCCGGTAGTTAGATTTATTACGCTGATCGAATTCCCGACCTCATTTGCCGTAAAGACGGATCCAATCGCGTTCTTCAGAGGCGCAACCGGTTGCGCGCCAACCGAACCGACGGTGGCCGTTGTGACGATCGCCATTGCCGTAGTCGCCAGAACCAGTCTTGCCATACGCGCGATTGACGGTGTGGTGCCGCCAACTCCTCTTCGCGTCTGCGGCAGACGTAGACGTCCACACCTAAACTTCGCTACTCCAAATGTAGAAATGGGCGTCGTGTCGCTTCGCTCAACCATAGTCTCTTGAGTGTTTTGGATATTCATGACCGAACCTCATTTTGCTTCTGGGTGGGCCCATGCGCTCAATCCTTAGTAGCGCGTAGGCTGGACATTCTAACCATTGGAAGGTCAAGCATCTATTTGATGTGGCGCGGACTATGATGCAAATTGGCGAAGCGGCACGGCTGTCCGGTGTCTCGAGTAAGTTGATCCGTCATTACGAGAGCATCGGCCTCCTTGCGCCATCTGGGCGACTGGCGAACGGCTACCGGAGCTATGACGAGGTCGATGTCCACGAGTTGCGCTTCATCAAGCGCGCGCGAATTCTTGGCTTCCCGATCGAAAAGATCGGGGAGCTGCTGTCGCTGTGGCGCGACAAATCCCGATCCAGTCGTAAGGTGCGCTTGCTGGCTGAGGATCATCTCAGTTTTCTTGAGGCTCGTAGGGTGGCGACCGAGCAAATGGCCGCGACGTTGCGACAGCTGATCGAAGCATGTAGTGGCGATCACCGCCCTGATTGCCCCATTCTGGAGAATCTGAGCGCCTGCCAATTCGCCAAGCCGAGGGGCAAGCCTGCAAACAGAAAACTCCAACGCGGTTGAGTCTTGCATCTGATCATTCCAAATTGGATAGGCCAAACCGAACCTTCGCTGTGGGGAAGCGCGCTGCAGTTTTGCAAGCGACAGATTGCGCGCCCCCGCCGGGCCGCTACATCATGCAACCCATACCTGTGAGGATCTGATCGGCCTTTGCTTTCTGATCCGCATTGAGAGCGGCGTAGAGCGCGACTAGGACCGGCTTGATCTCCTTCAATGACTGAGTGCGCGCATCCATCATGGCGATACGCGCATCGATCCGCTCGACCGGCGTCTTCGCATCCATCATCGACATCATCGTCTTTTGCATATCCTGCATGCCTTGCAGGTTTTTCTTGAGTGCCGCCGCGTATGCCTCCCAAACCCCCTTTTGGGCATCCGTGATGGTGAGCTCGGCCTTGAGAAAGGCGACACGGCCCTCGGCGTGACTTGCGCCGCCGCCCATCATCGGGCAGTTGGCCATCATGTCCATCATGCCGCCTTGGCCCATCATTCCGCCACCTGGAGTCTGTGGGGATCCCATTCCAGATCCGCGCTGCATCTGCTTGGGTTGTGACGCCTGAGCGGTGACTGCGGGTGTTCCCTGGGGATGATGCGGATCATTGGCAGTCTGAGCGATAACTGCCGACCCACCGACGAAAAGGCCGATCGCGAGGATCGACGATGCGAGCCGAATGTTGCGTTTCATGATTGGTAACTCCTATGCCGAGGTTCAATTGCCGCCTCACACGCTGCATCTGCGCGCGACCTCTCTGGAGGCATCAGAAGGCTCGCGCGATTCTGTCTAGGTCATGTTCTCGTAGTCGAGAACGGCCATCATTCCTGACGCCATGTGGTAGAGATGGTGACAGTGGAACGCCCACTTGCCGGGATGATCGGCGTCGAATGCGATCGTCACTGACGTCATTGGGGGCACGTGCACAGTATCGCGCACCGCTCCTGACATGAGTTTTCCGTTGATGTTGACGACCTGGAAATGGTGGCCATGCAGATGCATGGGATGAGCCATCATGGAGTGGTTCTGCATGACGACGTGGACACGCTCGCCCTTGCGGACTTGGAGTCGTTCAGCGCCGGCAATGCCCCACTCGTAGCCGCCCATTCCACCCGTCAGCATGACCGGAACTGTGCGATTGGCACGGCGCTCAGCCAGCGGGCTCTTCGCCTTGAGACGCGCTTCGAAATCAAGCCCCATGGCCGGAGCCTTAGTACTGCTAGCGACTGCGATCTTCGCAACCCGCGCTCCCGTCGGCGCGAGAATGATACCTGAACGCTCGATGCCACCCTCGCGTAGAGCAAGTATTGGGTAAGGCTTCGGGTCGTTCGGCAATTGCAAGCGAAGATCGACGCGTTGGCCCATGGCCATCGGAAACCGCCGGCCTCGCAACGGTACGACATCCTGACCATCGACGGCGATCAACTCAGCTTCGACCTCTCCAGTATCGATCGAGAACACGGTTGCCGTTGCGCCGTTGATAATTCTGAGGCGAACGCGTCCGTCGCTTTCGACTTTGACGATTTCGGGATCATCAAGCGTCCGGTCATTGGTCAGATAGGCATCATAGTTGATGTCATTGAGGTCCATCGCGCCCATGCCATCGCCGCGCATACTGTGCCCGGTTGAGCGCCTGAGGCGCGGCAACAATTCTTCCGCCGGAGTGAATGAAAAATCGTGGAGCAGCATGACGACTTCCTGCTCGTCGCGAGACGCATCCTGGGCGCTGCGTACAATCAGAGGCGCTGCCAGCAGGTTCTGCTCTTGAAGCGTATGCGCATGCATCCAATGCGTGCCGGG
>JANLPY010000663.1:0-2346 GCA_031367505.1 Hyphomicrobiaceae bacterium
CATCTTGCTGCTGAGATCGGCACACTCGAAACCCGTCGCTTTCCGGACGGTGAAACCTACGTGCGCCTGCTTGACGACGTCCAACGTCGCTCAGTGGTGCTCGTCTGCACGCTCGACCGGCCGGACGAAAAGACCATGCGCATGTTGTTTGCAGCCCATGCGGCCCGTGATCTCGGAGCCGCGCGCATCGGCTTGGTGGCGCCCTATCTCGCCTACATGCGCCAGGACAAGCGGTTTCAACCCGGCGAAGCGATCACATCGATTGCCTACGGCAGGCTACTTTCGTCTGCCGTTGACTGGATCGTGACCGTCGATCCGCACTTGCATCGGCGCGCGTCGATGTCGGAAGTCTATTCCATTCCGGTCATTGTATGTCACGCCGCGCCGAAGCTCTCGGCGTGGATCCGCGAGCAGCTGCCAAATGCCCTGATCGTTGGGCCTGACATCGAGAGCGAACAATGGGTCCGTGCCGTCTCCACGGACGCGCGTGCGCCCTACGTGGTCCTGGAAAAAACGCGGCGCGGAGATCGCGACGTCGAGATCAAGTTCCCCGATCTCGAACAATGGCGGAGCCGGACGCCGGTTCTGGTCGACGACATCATATCGTCGGGCCGGACCATGGAGGTGGCGATCAGGCAGCTCGTTGCGCTCGGGTTCGCGGCACCAGTGGTTCTCGGCGTGCATGGCGTGTTTGCCGATGACGCTTTCAAGCGACTACAAGCGGCCGGCGCGTCGCGGATCGTCACGACCAACTCGGTGCCGCACGTATCCAGCGCCGTTGACCTGAGCGACGTCATGACAAGCGCAATTGCTGGCCTCTTGAAACAATTGGCGGGGCAATCATGAACATTCTGATCGAGCACCTGCAGGGGCCCGGGGCAGGCGACAGGCCGGTTGAGATCGTCGAGCGCAAAGGGCTCGGGCACCCCGACACCATCTGCGATCTGTTGAGCGAGCAGCCCAGCGTCGCTCTCTCCAAGCACTATCTCGAGCACTTCGGTCTCGTCCTGCACCACAATGTCGATAAGGCCTTGCTGGCGGCCGGCCGGTCCGACCCCGTGTTCGGCGGTGGCCGCATCATAGAGCCCATCGACATTTTTCTGTCAGGGCGGGCAACCCACGAGGTCCACGGTAAAGTCGTGCCCGTCCGGGAACTGGCCGAGGAAACCGCGACCGCTTGGTTCCGCCAGAACATGCACGCGCTCGACCCGGCAACAGGCGTCCGCTTCCATTGCCTGGTCCGTCCGGGCTCTTCGGACTTGGCCGATCTTTTCATGCGACAGCGGGGCCGGGGCGAATTCCTGGCGAATGACACCTCATGCGGTGTCGGCTTCGCCCCTTTGAGTGAGCTTGAGAGTGTCGTCCTGGCTGTCGAGCGCCGTCTCAACGCGCGCGAATTCAAGTCGGACTGCCCAGAGACCGGGGAAGACATCAAGGTGATGGGCGTTCGCGATCACGACGATATTTTCCTCACCGTGTCGTGCGCCTTCGTCGGCCGGTTTCTCAAGAACATCCAGGCCTACAGCGAAGCGAAGGACCGGCTCAGCGAATTCGTGCTCGAAACGGCCAAGGTCAATACCCGCAGAAACATTGCGGTTCGCATCAACGCGGCCGACGATATGACAACAGGCTCGGTTTTTCTGACGGTCAGCGGCACGTCGGCGGAAGCCGGTGATGACGGGCAGACCGGGCGCGGCAACCGAGCGAATGGTCTGATGACGCCGGGTCGGCCGATGACGCTCGAAGCGTCGGCGGGCAAAAATCCGGTTACGCACGTTGGCAAACTCTATAACGCGGCGGCTTCCCGGCTCGCGGCTGCGGTGATCGCCGAGATACCATCTGTTTTAGAAACTGAGTGCTATCTGGTCAGCCAGATCGGCGCGCCGGTAGATCAGCCACGCATCGCGCACCTGCGCGTCCGTTGCCGCGAAGCGGGTCTGAGCGCGGAAGTCGAGGATAAGGTCCGGGCCGTTGCCGAGCGCGAAATCGTAGGCATTCCCTCGCTGTGGCAATCTTTTGTCAAACAGATTATCGCAGTAGCATGACGCAACCTATAGTGGGCAACATCCCAAGCTGATCGCGTCGCGACCACGAAAACCGGACTTAAAGCCGCGTGCGCCCTAGACTGCCCATTCCGGCCGCCCTTAGACCAATCCGAACCTGCGACAGAACCATGTCTTCATGAGGTGCGTCAGCACAGCGTAGCCGAGCAGGATCAGGCACAGTGGAAGCCAATAGCCCGGCGGTAGCGGGACAAAGCCCAATGTGCCGCCGAGCCACGTGAAGGGTAGGATGACACCGACAGCAGCAATGATCAGGCTGGTTGCGATCAGCGCCGTACTGGCC
>JANLPY010000750.1:0-3578 GCA_031367505.1 Hyphomicrobiaceae bacterium
GTCGCCGGGCTTGGCGATTCGCACCAGTTCCCAACTGCCCGCGAGCTTCTGTCCATGGAGCTTGAACAGAACCTTGCCAGCGGCAAGCGACCGGACCGGATCTCCCTGCGGCTCCCAGATCCCGTGGTCCCACACGATGACCGAGCCGGCGCCGTATTGCTTTGGAGGGATGACACCCTCGAACGAGCCGTAGCCGAGGGGATGGTCCTCGACATGAACGGCGATGCGCTTGTCGGTCGGGTCGAAGCTGGGCCCCTTGGGCAAGGCCCAGGAGACCAGCACGCCGTTCATCTCGAGTCGGAAGTCGTAGTGCAGGCGACTGGCCGCGTGCTTCTGCACGACAAAAGCGTGGCTGCTGGAGTTTGCGGCGTCCTCCCCGTTGGGCTCCGTTGTTCGACTGAAGTCGCGCTTGTGCCGGTACCTGGCGAGGGGATGTTCAACAGCAGTGGCCATGGTCTGTGCTCCGCTCAGCCGTGCGACCAGGAGCAAAGGGGCTCGACTTGCCACCAAAATCCGTGCAATCTTCGCGTCTCGACAGGAGCAATGACCATGTCTCAGTGTGAGCAATGCGGCGCAGACTTCTATTCGGCGTCTGCGTCATGGGGCGATCGAACCTGTGGTGATTGCCTGGCGAACCAGATCGAGTTGTCGTTGATGCTGCATGCGTGCGCCGACCAAAGAAAGCCGATGCGGCGGGCCGCGTCCGTGCAAGCGCAGGACGAAATCCCGGCATCGCAAGTCGAGGCCCCGAGGCGTTCGGCATGACATCGCTCATGTCAATTTCTCCGCCCATCTGACGAAGCTGTCGAGCATGGCGGACATGGCCTGCGCATCCGTCCGACCGCTGCGGGCACGAACATGGAACGAGTGGTCGGCGTCATCGAAGAGTGCCAGCGTGGCGAGTGACCCCAGTTGCGTCACCACAGGCTGCAGCTCAAGGTCTGCCAACCCATCTCGCGTGCCCTGAAGAAACAGCATCGGGATGGCCACCTGCTTCAGATGATCCGCGCGGTCGACCGCCGGCTTCCCGGCCGGGTGCAACGGGAACCCGATGAAAGCCAGCCCTCTGACGCCGGGGAGCGGCTCGAGCGCCTGCGCCTGCGAAGTCATCCGCGCACCGAAAGACTTGCCTCCGGCGATCAAGGGGAGCCGAGGGAGCCGCCGCAGCACTTCGGTCGTAGCAGCTCGCACTGCGGCATGAGCAAGTTTCGGAGCGTCGGGGCGCTTCGATCCGTTCTCCATGTACGCAAATTGATAGCGCAGAGTTGCCACTCCGCGCTCGGCAAGCCCGTCGCGAACGTCGTCATGAACGCGTGCGTCATGCCCGCGCCTGCGCCATGTGCAAAGACGAAGCAGGTCGTGGCCCTGGCAGGCGCGAGCAGGAGGCCGCTGACTCTCTGCTCGTCGCTGATCCGGATCGTGAGGGGCTCGGCGCTTGGCTTCATCGCATCACTCTACCGTTGCGCACGCGTCACAGCCAGCCCCTGCACGGCACCTCCGCTGACTTGCCCTGGCGCCGGCACCGGACGTAGGATGATCCTCCCCGTTCAACGGAGTTCTCAATGGCCGCACGATCGATTGCGTCGCTGACGCTGAGTTTTGGGTTGGTGAACGTCCCGGTACGGCTGTACTCCGTCACTGAGAGTTCGAGCACGGTGAAGTTCAACATGCTTGCCGCCGACGGGTCAAGATTGAAGCAGCAGTACGTGTCCGAAAAAGACCAGAAGGTCGTGCCGCGCTCCGAAATGGTGAAGGGCTACGAGTTCGAGAAGGACCGGTTCGTGCTGTTCACGCCGGACGAACTCAAGGCGCTGGACGAAGGCGCGAGCAGCCACGCAATTGAGATCGTGGCGTTCATCCCGCAAAAAGCTGTCGATCCCATCTATTACGACAAGGCATACCTGCTGGCGCCCGACAAGCGTGGGGCCAAGCCCTATGCATTGCTGGCGGAAGCGATGCGAGAGTCGGGGCGCTGCGCGCTGGCCAAGTGGGCATGGAAGTCCAAGCAGTACGTCGTCCAGATTCGTCCCGCAGAAGATGGATTGATCCTTCAGCAGCTGCTCTACGCGGACGAGGTTCGCTCGCTGAAGGACCTGGACATCGAGAAGGTCGACGTCACCAAGGCCGAGCTGCAGCTCGCGCTTCAACTGATCGACCAAATCTCGCAAGACGCCTACGAACCAGCGCAGTTCGAGGACGCCGAGAAGAAACGCATCCTGGCCGCGATCGACGCAAAGATCGCCGGCAACAAGGTCGTCGCGTCGGCACACGACGAGCAGCCGAGCTCCGGCCAGGTGATCGATCTGATGGAAGCGCTGCGCGCCAGTCTCGGCAAGAAGGCGGCTGGCGGTGCACCTGCGAAGGCAGCGAAGCCTGCCGAAGCTGCGCCTGTAATCGGCCTGAACGAGCGCAAAGGCGTCAAGCGAGCGCCCAAGGTCGAAGCTGAAGAGGCGGCTCCGGCCAAGACTCGAGCGAGGAAGTGAGCCCGGTTGGCCAATCCACCATTACCCTTCGCGCAGCCCAGGAGAAGCTGGGGCTGTCGCGGACCGTGCTCACCGGACTCATCACTGCTGGATTTGTGACGCCGAGCCGGGGCGACCGGAACGAACATCGCTTCACTTTCCAGGATCTGGCGTTGTTACGCACGGCCTACGCGCTGCAGAAGTCGAACATCCCGCCGCGCAAGATCCTCGCGTCGCTCGCCAAGCTGAAGGCCAACCTTCCGACGGAAATACCGCTGACTGGATTGCGCATCACCGCAGTTGGTGCCGATGTGGCCGTGCGCGATGGCCAAGGCAATCTCGAGTCGACCGCATCGGGTCAGTATCTGCTTGACTTCGACGTATTGGGGATCGGCGCCAGCGTGTCGTTTCTGGACCGCTCGCCACCTGCCGTATCTGGCCCCAATGCGGCAACGTACTTCCGGCAGGGCGAGCAACTCGAAGCCAAGGACGGTGTCGCAGCGCAGGCGGCTTATCGTAAGGCGATCGAGCTCGATCCGTTGTACGAGCATGCGTACTTGAATCTCGGCGCAATGCTGTTTGAAGCCCAAGACCTCGACGCGTCGGTCTCGTTGTACGACACGGCGATTCTGGCTTGCCCGAACTCCGCGCTCATGAAGTTCAACCGTGCGGTCGCGCTTGAAGACCTTGGCCGGCACGAGGAGGCAATATCGAGCTATGAGCTGAGTTTGGAGCTCGATGCGTCACTGGCCGATGCGCATTTCAACATCGCTCGACTGAAAGAGCGGCTCGGCGATTCGCAGAGTGCGCTTCGACACTTCAATGCTTACCGGAAATTGCAGCGCTGATCGGTAATCGCGACGTGGAGACTTGCTCGTCCGAGGGGGTTGTCGTCGATGCCCGGTTCACACTGGCAGCCGCCGCTCGGGGTCGTGTGCCCAGGGCAGGATAACGATCCACACCGAGCGTTCCGCGCATGACATGGCCTGCCGGCTGGTTGTCATTAGAAGGCAGCAGGCCAGCGTGACGAGGCATGCGCGCAGGGCCACCATGTCGCACCAACAACGGCTCCGCGGTGGAGTGAATCAAGGGCACCGTTCGGAACCTGCAAGGGGA
>JANLPY010000759.1:0-6651 GCA_031367505.1 Hyphomicrobiaceae bacterium
CCCCCCAAACACCAAATAATAATTCTGGCTTTTCAAAAAGCGCGTTGGACCATGGGGCTGCCCCACACCCTCGACCGGCCAAGTGGGGCCGGCCTCTGCCCTCTCCCCCGAAGCGGCGGGGGAGAGGGCGAAAGAAGCGGCCACGCTGATGCGGCCGTGCGGTGTTGGGCGCTGGAATTGAATGACGACTTCCCCTTCCTAAGCGTTGTGCAGGTGGCAGGCGACGGCGTGCGAACTGGCAATTGAAGGCGCACTCAATACCGGATCGTCGGTCTTGCATCGTGCCATCACCTTTGGACAGCGCGGATGAAACCGGCAACCCGATGGCGGATTGATCGGCGAGGGAATGTCGCCCTTCAAAATGATCCGATCACGTTTGCGGCCGGGCACGGAAGAAGGCGCTGCCGACAACAACGCTTCGGTGTAGGGGTGCAGGGCCGAAAAATACAACTCATCGCGCGAGGCAATCTCCACCACCCGGCCGAGATACATCACCGCCACCCGGTCGGCGATGTGGCTGACCACACTGAGGTTATGCGAGATCAATACGTAGGTCAGACCGAGCTCGGACTGGAGCCGCTTCAGCAGGTTGATAATCTGCGCTTGGATCGAGACGTCGAGCGCCGACACCGGCTCATCTCCAACCACCAGCTGCGGGTTGAGCGCGAGCGCCCGCGCGATGCCGATCCGCTGGCGCTGGCCACCGGAAAACTCATGCGGATAGCGCCGCGACGCTTCCGGTCGCAAGCCGACCAGCATCAGCAAACGCTCGACGCGGTCGCGCTTATCCTGGCCCTCGGCGATGTTATGTATTTCGAACGGCGCGGCCAGAATATCGCCAACCGTCAATCGCGGATTGAGCGACGAGAATGGGTCCTGGAATATGATCTGCATTTGCCGGCGGAGCGGCGCCATCTCGCGGCGGCTCAGATGCGTGATATCTTGCCCATCGAAGGTTATGGCACCCGATGTCGGTTCGACCAGCTTGAGCATTGTTCGCGCCAACGTGGTTTTACCGCAACCAGACTCGCCGACGATGCCCAGAACTTCGCCGCGCCTGGCATCGAGATCGACACCATCGACCGCATGCACCTGATCGACGACGCGCGATAATATACCCCTGCGGATCGGGAAATGCGTTTTCAACGCGCGCATGCTGATGAGCGAATTCGTTGGCGCCAACTCAGGCATCGTTGGCCCTCCAGCACGCGACATCATGGCCAGGGCGGATCACTTCCAGCGGTGGTGCTTCAGTGCGGCAACGATCGACGACGCGCTCGCAGCGGCCGGCGAATGAGCATCCGCCGCTGAGCTTTGCTAGGTTGGGCACCATGCCGGGGATCTCGTTGAGCGTTGCCGGCCGGTCGCGCACAATCTGCGGGATCGAGCGCAACAGCCCTTGCGTGTACGGATGAAGTGGCGCCTCGAATATGGTTTTCACATCGGCCAATTCGACGATGCGGCCGGCGTACATCACCGCCACCCGGTGCGCGGTCTCGGCGATCACCGCCAGATCGTGCGTGATCAGTAGAATTGCCGTGCCGAACTTTTCTTGCAGGCCGACGATCAGATCCAGGATCTGCGCCTGAATGGTAACGTCGAGCGCCGTGGTCGGCTCGTCGGCGATCAGCACCTTGGGCTCACAGGCAATCGCCATCGCGATCATGACGCGCTGCCGCATGCCGCCGGATAGCTCGTGCGGATAACGGTCGATCGTCTCAGCGGGCGCTTGGATACCCACCAACTCGAACAGCTGGATCGAACGTGCCCGCGCCTCCCGCGGTGATAATCCAAGATGCCGGACCAGCGGCTCGGAAACTTGAATGCCGACGCGCTTGACCGGATTGAGCGACGTCATCGGCTCCTGGAAGATCATCGCGATCTCGCGGCCGCGCACTTCGCTGATGTCACCGTCGGACAACTTCAGGATGTCACGACCGCCAAACAGAATGCGACCAGATTTGATTTCAGCCGGTGGCGACTCGAGAAGTCGCAAAATCGACAATGCGGAGACCGTCTTGCCGCTACCAGACTCGCCCACCACACCAAGCGTCTTGCCGCGTTCCAATCCATACGAAACGCCATCGACCGCCCGAAGTATGCCGTCCGCGACCTGGAAATGAACTCTCAGATCCTCAACTTTGAGAACCGGCTCGGCGGCGTGGTCAAACTCGGCCGGCATTAATCGTGTTCACCTGGTTGGGCTTACCAATTCAAGCGAGCATCATGATCATTATGCAATTTCTGACAAGGCTGTTCTGATCCTTCATTCAGCCACGCCGGGGCCAACGCTGCCAAACGCGAGGCCGGGCTGGTTACGATTGGCTCTTGCCGGACGGATCTTGCGGAGCCAGCGGACTTGGATCGGCAGTCTCGCGTCGCAGCTTTGCTTCTTCAGCTTCTGCCGCTTCTTCGATTTTGGTCAGTGCATCGATCATGTGCCAATTCAAGGGCCGCTTCAGGCTGCCAGCGAGGTGCTGTCGCAGTTCGGAACCCAATCGTTTCAATGTGTCGATCATCCTGCAAAAACGCACGAGCGCCTAAATGGTTGCGCGGGCCAGCGCGCCGCCGGCCTTTAGGTCGACGGTTGACCCAGATCAACGCCGGACCTGCGCCTGACAGTCAATGTGCGCCTGGATCAAACGCGTGGTTACAGCTGGGCGCTGGTAGGGGATTGGCATGACGCAAGGCACTCTTGGCACCGTATCCAGGGCCAATTCCACAGAATGGGAGGCCTTTAGTGACGCTCTCGCGATCGGCGCTGGCGTGCTTTTCGGTATCGTTGGGTTAATCTGGTTGTTGGCTGGACACGACGACGCCATCCGCTTCCATGGCGGCGTGCTCGCTCTGGGCGCTGCAATCGGCATCGCCTACGTGTTTCGGCATATCGACGATGCGACCGACCATACCAACTATATGGACGGACCGATCCGGTTCACGACCATCGCGGCGGTCTTCTGGGGCATCGCCGGGTTTACGGTGGGCGATATTCTCGCATGGCAACTTGCCGTCCCAGCCCTCAATCTCGATTTGCCGTGGACGAGCTTTGGCCGGCTGAGACCGCTACACACGTCGGCCGTGATTTTTGCATTCGGCGGCAATGTGCTGATTGCGACATCGCTCTATGTCGTTCAACGCACGTGTCATGCCCGTCTGCCGGGCCGCTGGTCGCCGTGGTTTGTGGTTTGGGGCTACAACATCTTCATTGTGATTGCCGGCACCGGCTACCTGCTCGGCGTCACCCAGAGCAAGGAATATGCTGAGCCCGAATGGTATGCTGACATCCTGCTCACCATCGTGTGGGTGGCATACCTACTGGTTTTCTTGGGCACGCTGGCCAAGCGCAAAGAACCACATATCTATGTGGCGAACTGGTTCTACCTCGCCTTTATCGTGACTGTCGCCATGCTGCATGTGGTGAACAATGCAGCGGTGCCGGTCAGCTTGCTCAGCTCAAAGAGCTATATCGTCTATTCCGGCGTGCAGGATGCCATGACCCAGTGGTGGTATGGGCACAACGCCGTCGGCTTTTTCCTTACCGCCGGCTTTCTCGGCATCATGTACTACTTCATCCCGAAGCGTGTGGACCGCCCGGTTTACTCGTACCGTTTGTCGATCGTGCACTTCTGGACCCTGATCTTCCTCTACATCTGGGCCGGTCCACACCACCTCCATTATACAGCGCTGCCCGACTGGGCACAGACACTCGGCATGACGTTTTCGATCATGCTGTGGATGCCGTCGTGGGGCGGCATGATCAACGGCCTGATGACGCTTTCGGGGGCCTGGGACAAACTGCGCACCGATCCAGTCGTCCGCCTGCTCGTCGTGTCGGTCGCCTTCTACGGCATGTCGACGTTCGAAGGCCCGATGATGAGCATCAAGTCGGTCAACTCGCTCTCCCACTATACGGATTGGACCATCGGCCACGTGCATTCCGGCGCGCTTGGTTGGGTCGCGATGGTATCGTTCGGCGCGATCTATTGCTTGGTGCCGTGGCTGTGGGGCCGTCGCGGGCTCTACTCGATGCGGCTTGTCGAGTGGCACTTCTGGATCTCGACCATCGGCATCCTGCTCTACATCACCGCGATGTGGGTGTCGGGCATCACACAAGGACTGATGTGGCGCGCTTACGATCGGCTCGGCTTCTTGCAGTACTCGTTCATCGAGACCGTCGAAGCGATGAAACCCTACTACGTGATCCGCGCAGTTGGTGGCCTGCTGTTCCTGATCGGTGGGTTCATCATGGCCTACAACATCTGGCGCACGGTGCGTGGCGACGTGGCAGTCGACCTTGCCGACCAACCGCTGATCGCGGCGGCACCAGAACTCCGCGCTGCGGCGGCCGCATGATCAGGGGACAATCATGAACCACGACCTCTTCGAGAAGAATTCGCTCATCTTGTTGATCGGCATTTTGATCGTCGTCTCAATCGGTGGCTTGGTGCAAATCGCGCCGCTGTATTGGGTCGACAGCACGATCGAAAAGGTCAGGGGCATGCGGCCGTACACGCCGCTCGAACATGCTGGCCGCGACATCTACATTCGCGAAGGCTGCTACGGCTGCCACAGCCAGATGATCCGCACCTTGCGCGATGAGGTCGAGCGTTACGGCCACTACTCGCTTGCCGCCGAGAGCATGTACGACCATCCGTTCCAGTGGGGCTCGAAACGCACCGGACCTGACCTCGCGCGGGTGGGCGGGAAATACTCCGACCAGTGGCAGGCCGAACACTTGGTCAATCCGCGCAGCGTTGTGCCCGAGAGCATCATGCCGGGCTATCCGTTTCTCGCCGAAACACCGCTTCGCACCGATGACATTGAAGCGCGCATCAAAACACTCAAGACCGTCGGTGTGCCTTACACCGATGAAATGCTGGCTAACGTGAAGGCCGATCTCGCAGCCCAGGTCGAACCCGATAGCCGGCCGGCACGCGAGTTACTGAAACGCTACCCGAAAGCCAAAGTCGGCAAGTTCGACGGCCGCCCAGGCACCGAAATCTCGGAACTCGACGCCCTCGTCGCCTATCTGCAGATGCTCGGGACGCTCGTCGACTTCGCAAGCTTCGATGCATCCGGACCGAACCAGAGGTAACACCAATGATGATGCCGTTGACTTACGACACAGTGGCCACATGGAGCCAAGTAACGTCGTTGCTCATGTTCATCGCGATGTTTATCGGCGTCGTCGTATATGCCCTCTGGCCGCGCAACGGATCACGCTTCGAGGCGATCCAGAAAGATGCGCTCGACCTCGGGCTCTCGCAATCTGATGACCGAGCCAAGCCATGACCGAAAAACCCAATCGCGAGATTGACGCGATCAGCGGGATCCAGACAACCGCGCATGAGTGGGATGGCGTCAAAGAGCTCGACAACCCGCTTCCCAAATGGTGGCTGTACACGTTCTACGCCTGTATTGTCTGGTCGATCGGGTACATGATCGTCTATCCGGCATGGCCGACACTCAATGGCTATACCAAGGGCATTTGGGGATACAGCCAACGCGTAGCGGTGGCGGATGAAATCAAGACCGCACTTGGGTCTCAATCAGTCTACCGCGCCAAGCTAGAGCAAACACCGCTAGCTGACGTCCGCAAGGATGGCGAACTCCTGCGCTTCGCCATGGCAGGCGGTGCCGCCGCCTTCCAGGCAAATTGCGCGGCGTGTCATGGTCGCGGAGCACAAGGCTTTGCCGGCTACCCCAATCTCAACGACGACGACTGGGTCTGGGGCGGCAGCATCGAGCAGATCGAGGCAACAATCCAACACGGGATCAGGTCATCCGACGACAAAAAAACGCGCGACAGCGCCATGCCAAAATTCGGTCTCGACAAGCTGCTGAAGGATTCTGAGATCGAGGATGCAGCCGAATTCGTCCTGTCGCTGCCGGCGAAGTCCTCCATCGGGGCCGGAAATCCGACAGTTGTCGAACGCGGCGCCAAAATTTTTACTGAGCAGTGCGCGAGCTGTCATGGCGACAAGGGGCAAGGCAAACAGGATCTCGGCGCACCGAACCTGATCGACGGAATCTGGCTCTACGGCGGACAGAAGGTACAAGTTGTCGAAAGCATCCGGACCGGGCGCGGCGGCATGATGCCGTCTTGGGGCACCCGCCTCGATCCGGCAACGATCAAGTCACTCGCGATTTACGTCCACAGCCTCGGTGGCGGCAAGTAGGAGGTTCGCTGGATGCATCGCAACGCCCCCGCGTGTCGCCGGTCATGACGGCGCTGACACCACAGGATTTCATCCACGCTGATCTCAATTCTGCGGCGCCAGGTGTTGGGCGCATCGATGTGAAGGCCGTCAATCGGGCGGCATCGCAAAGTCTGTATGCGGGTCGCCCGACGATCCATCCCAAACGTGCGCGTGGCACTTTCCGCACCGTGAAATGGGTGGTGATGGCGGTTACGCTCGGCATCTACTACGTGCTCCCGTGGTTGCGATGGGACCGCGGGCCGGACCTGCCTAATCAGGCGGTCCTGCTGGACATGGCCAACAACCGTTTCTTCGTCTTCTTTCTCGAGATCTGGCCACAGGAATTCTACTTCGTCACCGGGCTACTCATCCTCGCGTCATTGGCGCTGTTTTTGGTGACGGCCGTCGCTGGCCGGGTGTGGTGTGGCTATGCATGCCCGCAAACGGTCTG
>JANLPY010000760.1:0-2497 GCA_031367505.1 Hyphomicrobiaceae bacterium
CCCGGTTTGCCCCGCTCTCCCGGCTGGGTGGAGGGGCCGACGGCCTATCCCTGCGGATTTGCGGTGCGCTCACTCAGCCTTGACAGCCGGGCCGGAGATCGATTTTCCGGCACGGTGATGGACTGGACACCTGACCCAAAACGCGCCCAGGCCGCCATCCACGCGCGCCCCCAAGCCGACATGCAGGGCTTGATTTCGCCGGTGCTGGACAGCCCGCGTTTTGTCGACTTGCACGTGCCACCGCGCCAACTGGGCGAGCCGCGACAGCTGTATGGCCGTAGGCTGGTGTTCGAGGTTCGCGCGGTGTCGAACCCGATGGTGCCTTCTATGTTCGACGGTGGCAGTGGCCACGTAACCCTGTGCGGCGGGGGCAAGGGCCTGCCCGCTTGACGGTTGGCGCGGCAGGTTCGGCCGCGCACCACAACAGCGCGCCCAGCGCACTGAAAACCCGCTGACCGCCAGCCAGACGGGTCCAGTCCAGATGCAAATCTGGTCCCGGTTTCAACAGCTCCAACAGGGAGAACAATCATGAAAAGTACCGTCCGGTGCTGCCTCCAGCGCACTCGTCTGGCCATAGGCCAGGCCAATTTGATTTGCATGCTCGGATTGGCCCTTGGCGCGGGCATGCCAGTGCAGGCCCAAAACCTGTCATTATCAGACCAGCCGATCCGCATCATCACAACGTATGCGGCCGGCTTCGGTTTTGACGTCACTTTGCGCCGCATTGGGCCAGAGTTGTCCAAGCTGATTGGTCAGCCTGTGTCAATCGAAAACCACCCAATGGCTGTCGGCCAGACAGCATCCACCAAAGCTGGCCTGTTGCCCAAAGGCCAGACCTTTGTGTTTGCCCTTAGGGCCGAGCGCCACATCAGCATTGCGCCGGGGGTCAAGGTGGCCTACGAGCCGCGATCCGATTTTGTGCCCGTGCTGCGCGTTGTCCATTCGGGCGACGCAGTGAAGGATGAGCCCGCCGAATACGCCGGCTTTTTCGTGCCGACCGACACACCTGTGGCGATGATTCTGCAACTTCGCACGGCCGTCAACACGGTGATGGCGCAAGATACCCTCAAAGCGTGGACGGAAGTGAACGGCGACCGTGTCGCGGTGGGCGATGGCCCGGGTTACACCCGTTTTCTGGAGTCGCGACGTATTCACGTGAAAGAGCAAATGGGAGGCAGGATAGCCGATATCAGCGGGACTACCCACTGAGCCAATCGGTTCGGGATCGTTGCATACGCCTGGCAGGTACGGTAGCCGGATTCAGCGGGTTCTGCGCCGGGATCGTGTCATCAGGACGGCCAACATTCCGGTGAACATTGATGACGGGGACGTGCCATTCTAGGTCGCCAAAAGACTACAAGCGGTCATTGCGACGCGGGGGCAGGAAGGTGAAGCGCACCGGCAGCGCGCGAGCACACAAGGAAAAAGAAAGTCGAGGACGCTGCAAAACAATTTCCCCCTAGGGCCATATAAGCGCGCAGCGTGACAAGCGAGTTTGGTGTCGGAATAATTGACAAAGCCAAGGCAATGTTCCTGTGCTTGAACCGTAACCTATTGATTTCTTGTGACAAAATTTTCTAGCACGATTTGTGCTTAACAAACATTCATACGGTCCGCCTGAATTCGATCATGTCTTAAATTCGGTAAAACCGACAATTCATCAAAGGAAGCGAAGGTTATTGTGGAAAAACTTAGCGCCGCGCTCGCAATGGTTGGAGTCCTTCTGGCCCCCCCGGCAACTGCCGGCGTCTTTTTCTTCAGCACCGGCTCTCCGGACGGGAAAATCGCCACACTCTCGCGCACGGCGAGCCCAGGCAAGCTGGAAACCGAGACGGCCGACGATTTCGTGACGACGGTGCAGACGCGGATTACCGGAGCCACTTTCACCGGTTTGCTGGTCGGAGGTGCCACCCCAGCCAACGTTTCAGGTGTCGAAATCGAACTCTATCATGTGTTTCCTCTCGACTCGACCAATCCTCCTAGCGGCCGGGTTGTCACCCGCACAAATTCACCGTCCGACAACAATTTTGCTGCTGCAGACAGTGCATCGGGCCAACTTAGTTTCACGACGACGGTGCTCAATGCGAGCTTCACGACGGCCAACTCGATCACAAGCGGTATCAATTCGATCCCGAACCAGTTCACCGGCGGCAATGGCCCAGTCACGGGGGAGGAAGTGCAATTTACCGTGACCTTCAACACGCCTTTCCTCCTGGGTCCGGATCATGTGTTCTTTCGTCCTGAGGTCAATGTGGGCAACGCGGGCGACTTTTTGTGGCTTTCGGCGCCGAAGCCAATCGTGGCGCCGGGCACGCCCTTCGTGCCGGACTTGCAAAGCTGGATACGCAATGACGGTCGGCGCGCGTCAAGGTAGTTGTCGCCTCATTCATGCAGCCAACTGCTGAATAGGGTTGTCGTCCGAATATGCTCGGATGACTGAGTCGCGTTCGGGGTTAAGAGTGACCGCTCCAACGGGTGACCAATTGCGTGTTTTTCC
>JANLPY010000681.1:0-39894 GCA_031367505.1 Hyphomicrobiaceae bacterium
TCCGAAATCGAACGAATCCTGGCTACACTCTGTCGGCATCGGGGAAGTCCTCGCTCAAACGTGAAGTCGTTGCTGCACAACAACTTTCGCTGAGTCGGAGCCCCGATGCGACTACCCAGCTTGAGAAGGCCGGGCTAGAGCCCCAACGCCGCTTCGAGCGGTCCTTTGAGCATGCCGACCTTAAAACCGCGCTCAATGAGCAGGTAGAAGAATATCGGTAGGCCGAGCGCGATGATCGAGGCGCGCATCCAGGAATATTTGTTCTGGAAAAACAGCGTACCGAACATGTAGACGGCCATGCCGGCGTAAAGTCCGAGAAATAGACTGACGATTACGAGGCCGGTCATAGGCAGCGCGAAGCCGGCGACGAGCTTGACTTGCTCGCCCGTGATAAACGATGCCCGCCCCGCCTCTTGAGACGCGCCGTGCAGCAACGCCGTCAAGGCGTTGCCGACGCTCGCCAGCGTGATCATCAGACCGATGTAGAATGGGAACGCGCCCGGCTGCGGTCCCGACGGGTTCCAGCTTATGCCATATTCGGCGGCGCCGATCATGGTGGTCAGCCCGAACAGGGTCGTAAAGGTCGCCATGCCGACCTCGGCCGTCCGACGTGTGATCATGTCATTCTCTCTCCACTTGCCGTCCCGGAAAGTCCGCGGTAGCGGGCTTATCCGGGATCGCGTCCAAGCCGTGTGGCATGATCGGCGACCAAACGTTACCGACGCGCCCCCGAGTCTTTGCGCTTCGCGCCTGCGCCCGGGGAGGCAGCTGAGAGCGTGGCGAGGCCGCTTCTCACTTCACGATCCAGCCTTCGCGCTCAAACACGTCGCGTGAGTTTTTCTCGTCGTTGGCGACGAAGGCCTTCATCTCATCGCCAGCAAGATAGCGGCCGGTCTGCACCGTGCGGGTAATGTAGTCCTTCCATTCGTCGGTCTCGCTGACCTTCTTCAGCACGCCAGCATAGAATGCGACTGCGTCAGCCGGTGCGCCCGACGGCAGCCAGACGGTGCGTGGCATCTGGAACTGGTCGATGGGGATGCCTTCCTCCTTGCAAGTTGGGATGTCGTCCCAGCCTTGCGTGGCCGTGACCTTGGCGCCCTTCGGCAGGCGGTTGGGGCTGAATACGCAGACCGGCCGGACTTGCCCCGCCTTCCACTGGCCGATGCTCTCGTTTGGATTGTTGGTATTGCTATCGACGTGGCCGCCGGCGAGCTGCGTGCCGGCCAAGGCGCCGCCCTGGAACGGTACGTAGATGAACTTGGCGCCGGTCGCGGCCGACAGCATGCTGGTCAGTGTCTGATCGGTGTCCTTCGACTGGCTGCCACCCATCTTGAAGGTCTCGGGCTTGGCCTTGACCGCCGCGATGTAGTCCTTGCCGGTTTTGTAGGGCGCGTCTTCCTTCACCCACAGCAGGAACTCGTCGAGCGCGAGGGTCGCCACCGGCTGCAGGTCAGCGAACTTGTAGCCCATCTTCGCCACGTACGGCAGCAGATAGGCATTGTTGGTGCCAAAGATCAGCTTGTAGGGGTCGCCCGCCGAGGTCTTGGCGGTCAGATAGCCTTCAGCGCCGCTGCCGCCACCTTTGTTCACCACCACCATCGGGTGGTCGATCAACTTGTACTTGGTGATGATCGACTGGATCATACGGGTAAAATTGTCGGTGCCACCGCCCGGTGACGACGTCACCACGAATTCGATCGGTTTGGTCGGCTGCCAGGCCAGTGCCGCCAATGCCGTGAGCGTCGCCAATGCACCGGCAACTAGGGTCGCAATTTTCATCGAAAGTTCCTCCGCTTTGCCTTGGGCTTGGACCAAAATTCAGCGTCTAATGCGCTATCTGCCCAACCGCTGAACGATAAACCAGCTTGACAATGGCCGTAACACGCAGCCGATTGCCATTCAAGTATGCTGCATGCAGGATGCAGGAAGAAACGGAGGGGGCGATCAATGAACGACCATTCCCGCGTCGATATCGCGCTGGTCGCATGCCGCCAGTTGACAACCGTAGCTCAAACCGCTGCATATTGTATGCAGAATGCTGCCATGAGCAACCACGGCGGGAGACCGCGCGCAGTCCGTGTCTAAGTCTGTTTCGCAACCCCTTGCAGGAGCATTATGGCAGTCAAAGCGGATCAAAAGGAAACGGGCGAAGGCCTCGGCGGCGTGACGCGGATTACGCGCGTGACGCTCCACGATGCCGTGCTCAATCAGATCCGCGATATGATCATCGAAGGCCAGCTGATGCCTGGAACCCGCATCAACGAGGGGCAGGTTGGTGCCTCGCTCGGCGTCTCGCGCACGCCACTGCGCGAGGCGATCAAGACGCTGGCCAGCGAAGGCCTGGTCGAGATCTTGCCAGCCAAGGGTGCCGTGGTGCGCCGCTTCACCGAGCAGGACATCCGCGAAATACTCGAAGTCCTGAAGGCGCTCGAACAAGCCGCCGCACGCTTGGCCTGCGTGCGTGCGACCAACGCCGAGATCAAGAAGATCGGCCAGATGCACAAGCGGATGATCGATCTATACGCGACGCGCAACCGTTTGGCCTATTTCAAGCTCAATCAGGCGATCCACTCGGCGATTGTGGAGGCGGCCGGCAACGCTGTTCTCGCCCAGCAACACGAGACGCTGCAGGCCCGCATCAAGCGCATCCGCTTCATCGGCAACGAGACGCCGGATCGGTGGGCGGCGGCCGTCGCCGAGCACGAGGAAATGATCGAGGCGCTGACCGCGCGCGACGGCGAAAAGCTCGCCGAAGTTCTGGGTCGACATCTGGACAAGACCGTCGACCGGGTGCGCGATGTCATCTGAAGTTTCACCGATCGGCCGCGTGATCGTTGACGCCCACCATCACGTCTGGGACCCGACGCGCAACTATCACCCGTGGCTCTGCGATGAGCCGCCGATCCCGTTCCGCTACGGCGACTATTCCTCAATTCGCGGCCCCTATCTGCCGGCCGGCTATCGTGCGGACGCATCGCCCTGGACGATCGCCGCTAGCGTCTATGTCGAGACCGAGTGGGACCCCAGCGATCCCAGCGGCGAAATGGATTATGTGGCGGAGTTGATCGCCAAGGACGGTCTGCCGACGGTCGCGGTGGCACAAGCCTGGCTCGATCGGGCAGACGCGGCGGCGGTTCTGGACCAACATGCGGCGCGACCGTTCGTGCGCAGCGTGCGCCACAAGCCGCGGGCCAATCCGCGTCCCGCAGATCAGACGCCGGGAGGCATGACTGATGCCAAATGGCGCGATGGTTTCGCGAAGTTGGCGCCGCTCGGCCTGCGTTTTGATCTGCAGACGCCATGGTGGCATCTAGCCGAGGCCGCCCGTCTTGCCGCCGATTTCCCCAACACGCAGATCATCCTCAATCATACCGGGCTACCATCCGATCGTTCACGCGAGGGGCTCACCGGCTGGCGCGATGCGATGGAGCAACTCGCGGATGCTCCAAACGTCGCGGTGAAGATTTCCGGCATCGGCCAACTCGCATTGCCATGGACTGTTGCTGCCAACCGCGGCATCGTGCTCACCACCATCGAGCTGTTCGGCGTCGAGCGCTGCATGTTCGCGAGCAACTTCCCGGTCGACCGCATCCGTGCTGATTTCACGACCATTTTCGGTGGCTTCCAGGAAATCGTCGCCGGCTTCACAACCGCCGAACAGAGCGCGTTGTTCGCGGACAACGCTCGCCGCATCTATGCCATCGAGGGTGCCCATGCTTAAGCCAAAGCTCGGATACATCGGCCTTGGCCTGATGGGATTGCCAATGGTCCACCACCTCATCACCAAGGGGTATGCGATCTCGGCTTTCGACATCGTGCCGGAAAAATGCGCGGCGGCCACCACTGCCGGTGCACACGCGGCAAGCTCGGCCGCTGATGCGGTTTCTGGCGCCGACTTAGTGATCCTCAATCTGCCAACCACGGATGCAGTCGAGGACGTGATGTTCGGCGCGGGCGGCGCAGCCCTGTCGATGAAGCCGCCGCAACGGCTGATCGATTTCTCGACGATCACCGTCGACAAGGGACGTTCGTTTGCCAACCGCCTGCGTGACGAAACCGGCTGCGGCTGGGTCGATGCGCCGGTATCGGGTGGACCGCCAGCCTCAGGCACTGGAACACTCACCGTCATGGCCGGTGGTGAGCCCGGCGACATCGATGCGGTGCGTCCGTTGATGGCCGACGTCGCTCAACGGTTCACGCCGATGGGGCCTCCGGGTAGCGGCCTCGTCGCCAAGATGATCAATCAAATGATTGTCGGCTGCGGGCATGCCGTAATGGCCGAGGCATTGATAATGGCCGAGACCGCTGGCATCGACGCCGCCCGCATTCCCGAATGTCTTGCCGGTGGTCATGCCGATGGCTCGCTGCTGCAGAAACTCTATCCGCGCATGGCCGCCCGTGACTTTGCTCCGCAGGGTTATGCGCGCCAGTTGCTCAAGGATCTTGAGATGGTCAGCGTGTTCGCCGGCCAGATGAAGGCGCCGATGCCGATGACCGGCGAGGCGCTCAATCTTTATCGGCTGCTGGTCCACCTCGGATATGCCGAATCCGATACCGGAGCCATCGTGAAAGTATTTGACCGCTGACGACACGAACAAAGAACAATCAATCGGCCCATTCGAGGTCAGTAACCCGGGAGAAGCGACCATGTTGAATAGACGAGGAATCTTCGCTGCCGCTGCGGCGCTAGCGCTGTTGCCGATCGCCGGCGGCGCGCAAGCTCAGATCAAATTGCGCTATGCTCACGTTGGCGTCGCCAATGCGCCGCAGACGCTCTATGCTGACGAAGTGGCGAAGCTCGTCAAGGAGCGCACCGCTGGCCGCGTCGAAATCCAGGTCTACGCCAACTCGCAGCTGGGCGGCGTCGGCGAGATGGTCGACGGCATCAAGAGCGGCGCCATCGCCATGGGTCATCACGACTTTGCCTCGCTCGGCAAGATCTTGGCTTCGACCGCCGTATTCAACACCCCGTTTGTGTATCGCGATGCCGAGCACTCGCTGCGCGCCACCGATGCCCGCAATTCGCCAGCTCTGCAGGCGATCAACGCCGAGCTGGTGCAAAAGAGCGGCATGCGCATCGTTGGCAGCTTCTTCCAAGGTACGCGGCACCTGACCTCGAACGAGAAGGTGCTGACCCTCAAGGACATGGCCGGCAAGAAGTATCGCGGCGTGCCGGTGAAGCTGTGGTCGTCGATGCTGACCGGCATGGGCGCCGTCGCAACGCCAGTGGAAGTATCGGAACTCGCCACCGCGCTCGCCACCGGCCTTGTCGTCGGTCAAGAGAACCCGCTGCCGAACATCTTCAACCTCAAGCTCTACGAGGTGCAGAAATTCGTCATGCTGACGGGGCACATGCAGTCCGTGCTGTCGGTGTTCGTGAATGAGAAGGTGTGGAACACGATCCCTGAAGCCGACCGCAAGATCCTCGCCGACACCATGTACGAAGTCGGTCAGAAGACGCTGCAGTGGGACAAGGATACGTTCGACAAGTATCGCCGCGATTTGGAAGCCAAGGGCATGACCTTCGTAGAAGCCAAGGACGGTCTCGACGTCGAAGGCTTCCGCAAGGCAGTGCTGGGCCAGATCGGCAAAGACTTCCCCGAGTGGTCGGACTACATCACCCAAATCCAGGCCGTGAAGTAAGGAGGCTTCCCTCTCCTCCGCCACTTCGGAGGAGAGGGGCGCCGGCTGCACTGACAATCTTCGCATTGTGTCCCCTCCCCCCGACCCTCTCCCCCTGCAAGTGCAACGCAGGGGAGAGGGAGAACCCAAAGGCTTCCCCATGCGAATCTTCGTCGGCGCCTTGCGCGCCATCGCCTGCCTGTTGCTGTTTCTGCTGGTGGTGACGCCGTTTGCGCAGATCATCATGCGCGGCGTGTTCAATGTGCCAATGAGCGGTGCCGAGGAAATGGCACGCTACATGCTGATCTGTCTGTGCTTCATGGCGGGCGCACTTGTTACCATCGATGGCGGGCAGATCCGCATGGAGGAAGTGCAAGGACTGCTGCCGGAGCGTCCGCGCTGGTTGCTCCAGCTGCTGATCGAACTGTCGGCGATCGCGGTCTTCGGTTTCCTCGCCTATGCCGCATTCGTCACCATCGCCAACAACATGAACAACCAGACCGCGACGCTCGAAATGCCATTCTGGTTGTTCATGGCCCCGCTGGCGATCGGTTCGACCTTGCTGTGTCTCGCGACGGCACTGCTGTTCCACCATACCTGGCGGCGCGGACGACCGGAAGAAAAGCAAACCACTCTCACCTGAAGGACGCGCCATGATCGGCTTTCTCGTCGTTGCAGCCTTTCTTGCGCTGTTCGTAATCGGCTTTCCGGTGGTGATCGCGATCGCGATACCCTGTTTCGTCTACGTGATCGCCAACGGATTGCCGCTCGAGCTTGTCGCGCAACGCATCCTCTACGCGCTCGACTCGTTTCCGCTCGTCGCGGTGCCGGTCTTCCTGTTCGTCGGTTCGGTAATGAACAGCGCCGGCATCTCGAAATACATCTATCGGTTCGCCGACACCGCAGTCGGCCGATTGCCGGGCGGTCTGGCCCAGGTGAACATCTTCGGCAGCTTGATATTCGCTGGCATATCGGGCTCGGCGCTGGCCGACATCGGTGGCCTTGGCCGGATCGAGATCGACGCCATGAAGCAGAAGGGCTACAGCGCCGCCTTCGCCAGCGCCGTCACTGGTGCCTCGGCAATCGTTGGCCCGATTTTCCCACCCAGCATTCCGTTGATCATCTACGGCACGGTGACCGGTGTGTCGGTGCTGCAATTGCTGCTCGGCGGCATTCTGCCAGGGCTGCTTTGTGTCGTCATGCTGATGTTGATGACGGCGTGGCTCGCCAAGCGCCGCGACTATCCACGGTCGCCGCGCTGGCCGACGCTTGGCGAACTGTGGCGCGATTTCATCCCGGCGTTGCCGGCGATGCTGGCCCCGGTAATTCTGGTCGTCGGCATGTTGGCCGGCTACTTCACGCCGACCGAGATCGCATCGGTGACGGTGTTCTACACACTGACCATCAGTCTGTTTTACTACCGCGAGCTGACCTGGGCCGGCACCTATGACGCCGCCATCGAGACCATTCGTGCCTCGTCCGCCATCCTGCTGATCGTCGCCGTCGCAGCTTTATTCGGCTGGATCCTGTCGGTCGAGCAGGTGCCGCAGATCATGACCGAATGGATGCTGTCGATCTCGAAGAACCCCTACGTCCTGCTGCTGATGGTCAACGTCCTGTTGCTGATCGCCGGCATGTTTCTCGACAGCACCACGGCGATCCTGGTGATCGCGCCAATCATCGCCAAGCCACTGGTGGCAGCCGGCGTCGACCCGGTGCATCTCGGCATGGTTGTGGTGTTCAACTTGATGATCGGCCTATTGACGCCGCCGATGGGGCTTGCCCTGTTCTTGGTCGCCGACATCGCGCAGGTCAAGATGAAGGACGTGCTGCGAGAAATGATGCCGTTCTACATTCCGCTCGGCATCACATTATTGCTACTCACCTACGTGCCGTGGATTACCACGGTGATCCCGCGCATGGTGTTAGGCAATTGAGCCGCAACCTACTGAATTACTAAGCGAAGTCACGTTGGCCTTACCAATTTGGACACGGGTGCCTTCCGCTCGCCGTAGAAATGTTGACAAAATCTTTGTGCCGGCTGTCGGAAATTCGAACCGGCGTGCGTCCTTGCAGCAGACATTAGAGACAGCAGCTCATCGAGATCAGACGGGCACCACGAACACAAAGGAGATGATTATGTCCGACATCATTGTTCCCGCACTTGCCGTCATCGGCGCACTTGCCATTGCCTTCCTCGTCTACGTTGCCTTGCAACCCAGTGAGTTCCGCATCGAGCGTTCGGCTGAGATCCAGGCCCCCGCGGAAACTCTTTTTCCGCTCATCAACGATCTGAGGGGGTTCAATAGATGGAACCCTTTCGCCAAGGCCGACCCGGACGTCAACATCGTATACAGCGGCCCGGCGAGTGGCGTTGGCGCAGCTTATGACTGGACCGGTAAGAAATCTGGCGCCGGCCGCATGCAGATCGCCACGTCAACGACGTCCAAGGTCACCATGGCGCTCGATTTCAACAAGCCGTTTGTGGCCCACAATGTCGCCGAATTCACGCTTGCCCCGCGCGGCACTGCAACCGCGGTGACCTGGGCGATGACCGGCCGGCGCCCCTTTTCGCACAAGCTGATGGGCGCCATTTGCAACATGGACAAGATGGTCGGTGGCGAATTCGCCAAAGGCCTCTCGAACCTCAAGGCCATGGCCGAAAAATCGACAGCTTAATGGATCAAAACGGCTGAACAAATCGCAACTATTTTCACGCAAAGGAAACTTCACCATGAAAGTAGCAAAGCCTTCGGCTCCCGCCACCAGCGCATCAAACACTGTCCGGCTGCATCGCGTCCTGGCCACCAAACCAGAAAAACTCTATCGCGCATTCCTTGATGCGGACGCGATGGTAAAGTGGTTGCCGCCCTATGGTTTTACCGCCAAGGTTCACCACCTGGATGCAAAGGTGGGCGGTACCTTCCGGTTATCGTTCACCAATTTTACGACGCAGAAAGGCCACGCGTTCGGCGGCGAATATCTGGAACTCGTGCCCAATGAACGCATCGTTTACACGGACAAGTTCGACGATCCGAACCTGCCCGGTGAAATGCGCGTCACCGTACTGTTGAAGGCCGTCTTGGTCGGTACCGAAATCCACATCGAGCAGTCAGGCATTCCGTCGCTCATTCCGGTGGAGGCCTGTTATCTGGGCTGGCAACAGTCACTCGCCCAACTCGCCAATGTGGTCGAGCCGAATATTCCGAACTGATTGAGGATCACAGCGCCGTATCTGTCGCAATCGATGCTGACGGGCAATGAAGGTTCACAGATTATCGTCGAACGCAAAGGAGAAATACCATGACCTTTACTGACCTTTTCGTCGTTCCCGTACCGAAACGCAATATCGAGACGTATCGCAAGCAGGCTCAGACATTCTTAGAGGTCTGGCGCGAGCACGGCGCGTTGTCGTGCATCGAGGTCGAGGGTGATGATGTTCCGGCTGGTGCAGTGACATCGTTCCCGCGCAGTGTTGCACTGAAAGACGACGAGGCCGTATTCGTCGGGATCATGACCTATTGCGACCGCGCGCACCGCGACGAAGTCAGTGCCAAGGCCATGAAGGACCCACGCATGGCCAGCATGAAGCCGGAGACCATGCCTTTCGATGGCAAGCGTATGTTCTTCGGCGGATTTAAGCCGTTCGTTTCGCAACCGGCCGCTGCGACCGTTCAGCCGTACTTGTTTTTCCGGGGTCGCTGCGAGGAGGCAATCAACTACTACAAGGCCAAGCTCGGCGCCGAAGTCCTGATGATGATGCGTTTCAAAGACAATCCGGAGAAGCCTGGTCCTGAAAAAGTGTCAGAGGCGCTCGATAACAAGATCATGCACGCTTGCCTGCGTATCAATGGCGCAAATGTCATGTTGTCGGACGGAATGCGCACAGGTCCGCTCGACTTCCAGTGCATGTCGTTATCACTATCGGTTCCGAGCGAGGCCGAGGCCGATCGATTGTTCAACGCGCTGGCGGCGGACGGTACGGTGCAGATGCCCATGGGTAAGACATTTTTCTCACCCCGCTTTGGTGCCGTCGCCGACAAGTTCGGTGTCGCGTGGATGATCATTGTGGAATCCAAGACGTAACGCGGCGACCACCAAGTACGCTCCCCCAACCCGTGTCGCGCGCCAGCAACAAGCAGATTGTTGCTGGCGTTCTCGCATGACACGCTTGCAGCACTTTCGAGTTTGCTGGATCGCCCCCCGACATGACGACTTGTTTGTGAACCGATCGTCGTGTCAAACAGGGGCTACGGACGCAGCTAATATCAGCGCCCTGAGCACAGCCAAACGAGAAGGTGGACAACGTGAAGCGCAGAACATTCCTCAAGGCTGCCGGTATCAGTGCTGCGGCGACAGCCGTTGCTAGCCCGGCGATCGCGCAATCCCTGCCCACGGTCACCTGGCGTTTGCAGTCGAGCTATCCGAAGTCGCTCGATACGCTGTTTGGTGCCTGCGTGTTCATGGCCGACGCGGTGTCGGAACTGACCGAAGGTAAATTCAAGATCCAGGTGTTCGCTGCGGGCGAGATCGTGCCAGCACTTCAAGTCGCCGACGCGGTTTCGAACGCCACCGTCGAGATGGGCCAAACCGGCTCCTACTTCTACATCGGCAAGGACACGGCATTCGCATTCGGCACGGCCATTCCGTGGGGCCTCAACAGTCGCCAGCAAAGCGCCTGGTTCTATCACGGTGGCGGCCTCGACCTCGTCAACGAGTTCTACGCCAAACATGGCCTGTACGGTTTGCCCGCCGGTAACACCGGCACTCAGATGGGCGGCTGGTTTCGCAAGGAGATCAAATCTCTCGAAGACCTCAAGGGCCTCAAGATGCGGATCGGCGGCCTCGGCGGCAATGTCATGCAGAAGCTCGGCGTGGTGCCGCAACAGCTCGGCGCCGGCGATATTTATCCCGCACTCGAAAAAGGCACCATCGATGCGGCCGAGTTCGTCGGCCCCGCCGACGACGAGAAGCTGGGTCTAGCGAAAGTTGCGCCGTACTATCATTACCCGGCGTTCTGGGAGGGCGGCGCGGAGCTCACCTTCTTCATGAATCTAGCCAAAATCAACGAATTGCCGAAGCCCTATCGCACGGCATTGCGGATTGCCGCGATGGCAACGGGGCACGATATGCAGGCGAAGTACGACGTCCTCAACACGGCGGCGCTAAAGCGCCTCGTAGGCGCTGGTGCGCAGTTGCGTCCATTGCCGCAGGACGTGTTGAAGGCCAGCTACAAGGCCTCGATCGAGCTCTACAAGGAGCTGTCCGAGAAGAGTGCCAACTTCAAGAAGATCTATGATCATCACGCAGCCTTCCAAAAGGAAAGCCAGCCCTGGTGGGCGATCTCCGACCTCAACTACGACTACAACATCACCCTCGCGTTGCAGCAGAAGTGGGAGAACGGATGAGGGCGGTGGTGCATCGAGAAGGCTGCGCGGAAGTCACGGATGGAGGACACGCTCTCCGCTCCTCTGACTGTCAATGCCTGTAAAAATGCTCTGGCGCGGCCAGCGAAACTGCCACTGATGGGGCAGTTCGCTGGCAAGCTTCGTGCCTAATCGCGTCTCACTGGCTGCCGCTTACTTCGTTAACACGGGAAGTGCTTTGACCTGCTCCGGTGTTAACGACAATACTACCTTGTCCTGAGCAAATCTGAATTGGGCGGGCGCAATTCGTACCAGACATCGCCTTGCCCCAGAATGCCGCTAAGACCAGCCGCCAATTCAGTCACTCTGCCCGAAGCGTCACGCATAAGCGCGCTGACTTCGCCGACCTTCTTCGCGTCACTGCTATAAATGCTCATGCCAATTGTTCTCTTGGCTTGCTCATCAGTCAGAACGAGTGGTTGGTCCGTCGTAGTCGACGTGGCAACGGCTGGAGTAGACATCTTCGCGAGTGCATCGCTGTTACTCTCCGGCGACTGCGATTGAACGGTCGTTTGCCCGAAGGCAAAAATCGCCCCGAATAAAAGCCCGGCCACCGCTGTGCTGACTGTTCGGATCATAACAGGTTGCTTTCATTCGGACGAAACCACGTGTGTTAAACGTGGCGCTTATGGAGAGGTTCCAATTCCAATGGGCGACTCCGTGCCCCGGTTCCCGCTCTCCCGACAGCCGCCTTCCGGTTGACGGAACGATCGTGACGGCCATACTGAGTTTGAAACTCGTTTATCCGGGGGGACACATGACACCGAAAAAACTCGAACAACTGCGCGCCAAGTTTGGCCAGGCGTCGGCTGGCGACGTGCACGATCCCGAGTTCAAGAAGGTCGTTGATATACTGTTTTCCGGCACCGACCGTCGCGCCAAGCCGTATGAGGGCGTGTCGACGTTCCTCGATATGCCGTTGCTGGCCGACGCGCACAAATCGGATGACATCGCCGGCCTCGATATCGCGCTTGTCGGCGTGCCGATGGACCTTGGCGTGACGCATCGGCCAGGTTCGCGGTTTGGCCCTCGCGCGGTGCGCGCGGTCGAGCGGATCGGGCCCTATCATCATGTGCACAAACAGGTGCCGTCGGCGCGGGTGAAGGTTGCCGACATCGGCGATGTGCCGTTTCGATCGCGCTATAGTCTTGAGCAAAGCCACGAGGATATCGAGGCCTACTACACCAAGCTGGTGAAGGCCGGTGTCGCGCCGGTCAGCATCGGCGGCGACCATTCGATCTCGCTGCCGATCCTGAAGGCGCTGGGCCGGGAACGGCCAGTCGGCATGATCCATATTGATGCACACTGCGATACCGGCGGACCGTTCGAGGGCTCGAAGTTCCACCACGGCGGACCGTTTCGCGAGGCGGTGCTGGCAGGCGTGCTCGATCCGGAACGCACGATCCAGATCGGCATTCGCGGCAACGCCGAATACCTGTGGGAGTTTTCCTACGACAGCGGCATGACGGTGATCCACGCCGAGGAGTTCATGAAGCTTGGACTCGAGGCTACGATCGCGCGCATTCGCAAGGTCGCGGGCAGCGGGCCGGCGTATCTCTCGTTTGACATCGACAGCCTCGACCCATCATTCGCGCCGGGCACGGGCACGCCCGAAATCGGTGGTTTGAGTTCGCGCGAGGCGATGGAACTGGTGCGCGGGTGTGCCGGGCTCGATATCGTCGGTGGCGACGTGGTCGAAGTGGCGCCGATGTTCGACGCGACGACCAACACTGCGCATGCCGGCGCGCAGATGTTGTTCGAGATTTTCTCGGTGGTTGCAATCGCGCGCGCAAAAGCTGGCAAGACGCAACGGTAAGCTGGAAAACGAGGCGAATATCGCCTCGTTCCGATTGCGGCCGCTTATCTGGTCTGAGGTACAACCGGCCCGGTTGGTGCGGCGGGTGCTGCCGGGGTGCCGCCTTGCAGCTTGTCGAGGAGCCCGCCACGGCCGGCAGGTGCTGCCGGCGCATCGGCTGGCTTGCCATCGGTGCCGGCCGCCGGCGTGCCAGTAGCGGCGGGACGATCGAATACCGAATTTGGTACAATCGAGCGCTGGGCCAAGATGGTGAGCACAATGCTCGTGGTGAAAAACGCGGCGGCCAGAATAGCTGTCGCGCGGGTGAGCAGGTTAGCCGTGCCACGGCCGGTCAAAAGTCCGCCACCACCACCACCGCCGATGCCCAGAGCGCCGCCCTCGGATTTCTGCAGGAGTACGACCGCTACCAGCGAAGCAGCAATCATCAGGTGAATTACGAGAATTACGGTAGTCATCGGGTGTGCGTCCGCATCAATTGAGGCTAGCTACATGAACAGCAAGCCTGCTCCTACACCAGACGCTGCTTCACCGCCAGCCCTGAAGCAGCGCTACTGTGGTGCTGTCTGTTTTGGAGGCGCAGCTCCAGCGGCCTTGGTGGCGGGTTCTGGCGCGACAAAGGCGTCGGCAGGCTTCGGTTTAAGTTTGGCTGCAGGCTTTGGTGCCGCCGGTGAGGCTGCCGCCGACTGTGCAGCTGGTTTGCGCTTCGGCACGGGCTTTACCGCCGTACCATCGGCTTTCGGCGCGTCGGGATCGGGGTCCGAGCCGGTGCCGTGCTCCATCAACGACTCGGTCGTGGGATCGAACTGTTTCTTCGGTTGTGGGCAACGAAACAAAAACTGAGCGTCGTTGTCGATCAGTTGCTCGATTTGCCGCAGTTGGTCGGGTTTGAGATTGGCCATCGCCCAGCCGGTGCCCTTCGCAAGGTTATTGCGGGCGCCAGCCTTCTCTAGCGTGCTGAGCTCCTGCCGCAGCTGTTCGCAGGCGGCGGGCTCCAGAGGCGCTGCGGACACACTAACGCTGATCGCGGTCAGCATCGACGAGGCAGCGGCGAGGCAAAAAATTGAACGCATAGCAATTCTCATGATTAGCGAGCATAAGCTGCAAGGATACCCAGAAAGTCGACCGCTTTGAGGCTGGCTCCGCCGACCAGTGCTCCATTAACGTCGGCGACGCTCATCAGCTCCTTCGCGTTCGATGGTTTTACCGAACCGCCATAAAGCAGTCTGATCGCGGCGCCTTCGGCACCTAATCGCTCATTGAGTTGACGGCGCAGGAAAGCATGCACTTCGGCGACGTCGGCCGTGGTGGGCGTCAAGCCCGTGCCGATTGCCCAGACCGGTTCATAGGCAACAACCGTATTGGCGCCCGTTGCACCCGTGGGTATCGAGCCCGCAAGCTGCCCTCCGATGACTTCCAGCGTGCTGCCGTCCTGCCGTTGGGCGGCCGTCTCGCCGACGCAGATGATGGCAGTCAGCAGCGCTGCGTGGGCTGCTTCGGCCTTGGCTTTGACCGCAGCATCGGTCTCGCCGTGATCGGTGCGCCGCTCCGAATGGCCAACGATGACAGCCGTCGCGCCCGCATCGCGCAGCATGGCAGCTGAGATATCGCCGGTATGGGCGCCAGATGCTTTCGCGTGACAATCTTGGCCGCCAACCAACAGTGGCGTTCCGCGAGCAGCATCGGCAACGGCGCCGATCAGGGTCGCTGGCGGGCAGATCATCACGTCGGCTCGATGCGCTCCAAGTCCGTCGCAAAGCGCGCGCACCTGATCGAGATTCGATCTTAGGCCGTTCATTTTCCAGTTGCCGGCAACCAGCGGTGTGAGGATCGAGGCTTTGGAATTGGGCATGGGTAAATCCCTGTCATGCTGGCGGGGGCGTTGTTTGGCTATGCGGCCAGCACTTGCATTCAGTCAAGGCTTGGGCTTCATAGCGTATGGAAAGCGTGCCCACCACCGAGAGTTCCCTCTTTGTGGAGTGGTTTGCGTTGTCGTGCGTCGGCTATCGCGCGATCAGGAATATGCGGCTAAGGGCATTTGACACGGCGTCGACCGCCAAAACACCGGGAATAGGCTGCAATGCTCGAAATACTGCGCCGAGGCGCCCAAGGCTGGATCGCCAAGATTCTGTTCGGCCTTTTGGTCATAAGCTTTGGGTTCTGGGGAATTTCCGGGTCGTTTAGCGGCTACGGCGAAGGCTCGCTCGCGCGCGTTGGCAAAACCGAGATATCGACCGCCGAATTCCAGCAATCCTATCAATCCCAGTTTGACAACCTGCGTCGCCGGTTCGGTGGCCGGATCACGGCCGAACAGGCGCGCGCCTTTGGGTTTGACCAGCAGGTCTTGTCGCAGCTGATTGGCGGCGCGGCGATCGACAATCACACCAAGGAGCTGCAACTCGGCCTCTCGGAAGATACGCTTGCCGAGCACCTCAAGAAGGATCAGCGTTTTGCCGGCGTGGATGGCAAGTTCAACCGTCCAGCGTTCGACGCCTTCCTGCGGCAGAATGGGTTGACCGAGCGCGGCTTCCTTGCAATTGCCCGCAAGGACGAAGTTCGCGATCAGCTCACTATTGCGTTGGTCGAGGCAGTGCAAGTGCCTGCGACGACGATCGAGATGCTCCACAAGTTTCGCGAAGAGACGCGCAAGATTGCGTACTTCACCGTGGATCCGGCGAAAATCCCAGCCGCCAGCGAGCCTGACGATGCCAAGTTGACGGCCACCTATGAGCAGAACAAGCGCTCATTCATGACCCCGGAATTCCGCGCCGCGACCGTCATGACGTTGACCGTCGACGACGTCAAAAAGAACGTCATCATCAGTGACGATGATATCAAGGCGGCCTACGAACAGGACCCTGAGCGCTTCAACACTGCCGAGAAGCGCCGCGTGCAGCAGATCGCTTTTCCGGACAAGGCGAAGGCGGAAGCGGCCGCCAAGGCGATCGCTGGTGGCAAGTCGTTTGCGGATGCCGCCAAGGAAGCCGGCGCCAAGGATGCCGACATCGATCTTGGGCTCGTGACCAAGCGCGGTCTGATCGATCCGAAAATCGCCGAGGCAGCTTTCAAGCTCGCCAAGGATGCAGTCTCGCCGGTCGTCGAGGGGCGCTTTGCAACCGTATTGGTGCGCGTGACCGAGATCGAGGCCGGCAAGCAAAAGTCGCTTGCCGATGTGAAAGACGAGATCAAGGATAGGCTCGCGCTCGAACGTGCCGCGAACGAAATCCAGAAGTTGCACGATCAGGTCGACGACAATCGATCAAGCGGCAAGACGTTGAAAGAGGCCGCAACGCTGCTCAAGCTGCCACTGTTCGAGATCGCTGGAATGGATCGCAGTGGACAAACTTCCGACGGCAAGCCGGCGCTGAGCATGGCTGGCGCTGAACCGATCGTCGCCGCGATTTTCGCCAATAAACCGGGTGTCGAATCCGAGCCTATCGAGCTTGCCGACAACGGTTATGCCTGGATCGAAGTGACGACAGTCACGCCTGAAAAGCGGCGTGAACTGGCTGAAGTGAAGGCGGGTGTCAAAAAGCTCTGGGCGGATACCGAGACCCGCAAGGCCCTCATCGCGACAACGCAAGCCTTCGTCGATCGATTGCGGGTTGGCGAGGCGATGGAGAAGGTCGCGGGCGATGCTGGCGGCAAGGTCGTCACGACCGAGCCAATCTTGCGCGGCGGCAAACCAACCGGGCTTACCGAGCAGGCGATCAATCAGGCGTTTGCACTTGGATCGGGCGCTGTGTCGTCCACCGAAACCGCCGACGGGAAATCGCGCATCGTCCTGAAAGTTGCCGAGATCATACCGGCACCAGCAATGACCCCCGAGCAATCCGCGACGATCAAGGCGGAAGTCGTCCGTCAAGCGCAGTCCGAGACCATGGCTGAATACTTGGTGGCTTTGCAGGAGCGGTTCGGTGTGACAATCAACAACACCGCGTTCCAGCGCGCTGTCGGTGCGGATCGGCAGGCGCAGTGACGGCCGAATTCTGCACGTAGCACTGCCGCTTGATGGCCAGTATCGAAGGGTCGGCCCACGCATGAGCAATGAGGCAATGACGAACGGTAACTTCGATACGTTTCCTGCGCGTGGCGATTTCGATCGGGCATACGCTGGTGGCGCGGTGCAGCTCGTTTGGACCAAATTGGTGGCCGACCTCGAGACGCCCGTTTCGGCCTACCTGAAACTAACCGAGGGCGCGACTGCTACCGCCGCCGGTAAGAAGCAGGGGATGACCTTCCTGCTCGAGTCGGTCGAGGGCGGGGCCGTTCGCGGGCGTTATTCGATCATCGGATTACGGCCGGATCTCATCTGGCGGGCGCACGGCAACAAGGCCGAGATCAATCGCGATCCGCTAAATTCCCCGGAAGCGTTCGTCGCCGAGACGGCACCGACGCTCGAAGCATTGCGTGCGCTGCTGGCCGAAAGCCGCCTCGAAGTACCCGAAGGGCTGCCGCCGATGGCCGCCGGCGTGTTTGGTTACATGGGCTACGACACCATCCGGCTGATCGAGAAATTGCCACACCAGCGGCCCGATGTCCTGGGCGTTCCCGATGCTATTCTGATGCGGCCGACCCTCATCGTCATATTTGACGCTGTGCGCGACGAGATGACGGTGGTGACGCCGGTTCGACCCGGCCGCGGTGCGACGGCGGTTGGCGCTTATGATGCCGCACTCACGCGCCTCGGCACCGTCGTCCAAGCGTTGGAGGCGCCGGTGCCCGAAGCGGTGCGCCGACCGGCCGACGTAGCGCCCACGGCTGAGCCGGTATCGAACACCACGCCAGAAGAATACCGGGAGATGGTTGTCCGCGCCAAAGAATACGTTGCGGCCGGTGACGTGTTTCAGGTCGTGTTATCACAGCGGTTTTCAACTCCGTTTACATTGCCGCCGTTTCAACTCTATCGCGCGTTACGGCGAACGAACCCGTCGCCATTCTTGTTTCATCTCGACTTCGGCGGCTTTTCGCTCGTTGGCTCCAGTCCTGAAATCCTCGTGCGCGTGCGCAACGGGGAGGTGACCATCCGGCCGATCGCTGGCACGGCACGGCGCGGCGCAACGGCTGCCGAAGATCAACATCTGGCGGAAGCGTTGCTCGCCGACCCTAAGGAACGCGCCGAACACCTGATGCTTATCGACCTTGGCCGCAACGACGTTGGCCGGGTCGCCGAGATCGGCTCGGTCGAGGTCACCGAACGCTTTCTGGTCGAGCGCTACAGTCACGTCATGCACATCGTCTCGAATGTGATCGGGCGGTTGGATGCAAAAAACCACGATGCAATCGACGCACTGATGGCAGGCTTTCCCGCCGGTACTGTCTCGGGCGCGCCCAAAGTGCGGGCGATGCAGATCATCGATGAGTTGGAGAAGGACAAGCGCGGGCCATATGCTGGTTGCGTCGGTTACTTCTCGGCCGACGGGCAGATGGACACCTGCATCGTTTTGCGCACCGGACTGGTCAAAGACGGTGTGCTGCACATTCAGGCCGGCGCTGGTCTGGTGTACGATAGCATCCCTGAGAACGAGCAGCAGGAGTGCATTAACAAGGCGAAGGCTCTCGTGCGGGCGGCCGAGGAGGCGGTCCGATTGGCCGGTAAGCGCATGAACCCGCGGCCGCCCGGTGACAATGGCGGCACCTTCAATTGATGCTGTCTACCGGCAGAACCCGGATCATGCTATCTGCGGCTGCAGCCTTGAAAGACGACAGGACGAGACCATGACGGCACGCATTTTCAAACCCGCTAAATCCGCCATGCAATCGGGGCTCGCCCGCACCAAGGAATGGATTTTGCAGCCGGAACCGGCCGATGCCAAAACGATCGACCCGCTCATGGGGTGGTCAGGCTCGGGCGATACCGGGGCCCAAGTCGAATTGTCGTTCGACACGCGCGACGAAGCGATCGCTTACGCCGAGCGCAACGGCATCCCATACATTGTGTTGGAACCGCAGCCACGCAAAGCGGTCCGCAAAGCCTACGCCGACAACTTCAAATTTGGCCGTATTGGCAGCTGGACGCATTAATCAGCGCGCCACTTGGTGACCCGTTACGCGACCACGAGCGGTGTGCGTTCGATCACTTTTACGCCGGCGTCATCGGTCCAAGTGAACTCGAATTCACCGGGGCCGGGCACCCGCATGAAAAATGACAGGAAGGGATTGGCCGAAATGCCCGGCTGAAACTCGGCCTGGAACACGGGGCGGCCATTGAAGGTCGCCTGGAACGCGTGGATGATATTGCGGGGCACGATCCGACCGTCCGTATCCTTGCGCTGACCGGTCTCCATGACGTGGCTGATCAGCGTCTTCACCTCGATGATGTCGCCAACTTTCGGCGCATCCGGTAGTCTGATCCGCGGCTTGTTCATTTTGCGTGCGCCCTAACCACCGCAGCCCCCGATCGTTACTTTGACATTTTTCTTGGCAGTCAAAAACGTACCGTCGCTGAGTTCGGCCAGCACCACGACGTCCTGCGTTTTGGCGAGGCGCATGCGGCTCGATACGGCGGCTTTGCCATTCTCCAAGGTAAACCGGAACGTGCCGACCAGCGGTTGTGGATTGCCGGTCGAGAAGACGCGAAGGCTGCGCACGGATGCCTGTTCGGTCATCGGACTGTCCACCACGAAGGTGAAGGGTACGACGTTGCCATTCTCGGCAATTTCCGGCAGCTCCATCGCGATGCGGCCTTCGATGAGCTTGGCATTGCCAGTGATCGCGCGCAGGGCCGACTGCCATGCTTCAGGAGCATCGGGTTTGACTTCGACGGCTGGTTTCTCTTGGGCGGAAACCGGCAATGCGGCTGTTACAACGCCTAACGCGCACGTACCCGAAGCGATCAGCAGATCACGACGAGTTGTTGCACGATAAGGCCCGTTCATAGCCCTTCCCTCTTGTTGCAAGTACCGTAGCATATAGACTTGGCGAACAGCAAATCTGCCAATCGTCACAGAAGCGCAATCGTCGTGCAAAAATTTGAAATATCACGTCGTGCCATCCTAATCGCCGGGTTCGGAATGGCGGCCAGTTCGCGGGGCTACGCTCAGGCGGCGTTCAAGCTCGTCATGGTCGAAGAGGCCGGCTGCGTCTATTGCGCGCGCTGGCACGCGGAGGTCGGCCAAGCCTATGCCAACAGCGCCGAGGGCAAGTTTGCACCACTGGAGCGTGTCAGTATCGGCGATGCCTCCGTCAATTACCTGACCGGGTTACGCTACACGCCAACGTTCGTCCTGGTCGAAGGCCGCCGCGAGATTGGCCGCATCACCGGATATCCAGGCGCCGATTTCTTCTGGGGCCTGTTGGCTCAATTGCTCGCCAAGACTTCGTACGCGGCGCCCGCATCCGACGAGATCAAGACCTGACGCGGCCTTGCGATGCGATCCTTTTAACCGGCCGGTGACAAAAGCTGCGTTTGCTGCATTAATGCTGTCTAGCTTTGGAGTCAGATCCGAAATCTAGGAGATGCGACTATGACGAGCGTGACGCGGCGGCATTTCGGGAAGCTATTCGGTGGGGCCGGTTTCGCCGCACTTGGCACCGTATCGTTTGGATCATTCGCGATTGCTCAAGGCATCGGTAAGGTCGTCATCGTCGGCGGCGGCGCCGGTGGCGCATCGGTGGCGCATGCCCTCAAGGTTGGCGAGCCGAAGCTCGATGTCACACTGATCGAGGTCAATCCGAAATACACTTCGTGCTTTTTCTCCAACCTCTACATCGGCGGCTTCCGAACGTTTGAATCCATCACGCACAACTGGGACGGCTTGAAAAAACTCGGTGTTAAAGTGGTGCGCGAATGGGCGACCGACGTTGATACGACGAAGCGCATCGTCAAGACCGCAGGCGGGCGCACGTTCGCCTACGACAAGCTGGTGTTGTCGCCCGGCATCGAAATCAAATACGCGACGATCGAGGGGTATTCGAAGGAAGCGGCGCTGATCATGCCGCACGCGTGGCAAGCCGGTCCGCAAACGCGGCTGCTCAAAGGGCAGCTTGAAGCGATGAAGGACGGCGGCACGGTGGTGCTCGCCGCGCCCAACAACCCCTATCGTTGCCCGCCAGGGCCTTATGAGCGGGCGTGCATGATCGCGCATTACATCAAGACGAAGAAGCCGAAGTCGAAGCTCGTCATCGTCGATCCGAAAAAGGCGTTCTCGAAGCAGCCGGTGTTCATGGAGGCGTTCGACAAATATTACAAAGGCATCATCGAACTCAATCTGTCGAACGACATCGATGATTTCGGGGTGGTCAAGGTCGACACCAAAACGCGAGAAGTCTTCACCAAAGCCGGCAAGACAATCAAAGCCGACGTCGCCAACATCGTGCCGAACCAGCGGGCCGGCGAGATCGCGCATAAAGCTGGATGCGCCGAGGGTGACTGGTGCCCGATCAATCTGGAAAATTTCACCTCGAAAAAGGTGCAGAACGTCTACGTGCTGGGCGACGCTTCGGCCGTGCCAGCCGAGATGCCGAAGTCAGCATTCACAGCCAATAGTCAGGCGAAGGTGGTGGCTGGCGACATCCTGGCTGAGCTCGCCAAGAAGGAGCGTTTTCCCGCACGTTATCGCAACACATGCTGGTCGATGCTGGCACCCGACGACAGCGTCAAGGTCGGCGGCAACTTCGCGCCCAAGGACGGCAAGTGGGAGGTGACTGGCAGCTTCGTGTCGAAGGCGGGTGAGGATGCAGCCACCCACAAAGCGAACTACGAGGAAAGCCTCGGCTGGTATTCCGGCATCACCACCGATATTTTCGCCAAGGGCTCAGCGCCAGCGAAGAAGCGGGCGTGAGGGGTGGTGGACGTTATTCGCTGATTCCTAGGTAGATTTCGGTTGCGCAACGACGGTTGTGATGGGGGGCTTAACTCGTTTCGTTTTTGTCGTAGGCGGCGAGAGCTACTCGCCAAATTTGTGCACCGGTGAGCCGCACGACATCGTCGGCACCCCAGTTGGCGAGTAATGTCAGCTTACCAGCGTTCGAGTACGGTCCGATCACGCCTTTTACCAATTCGATTTTTTCGGGGAGACCCGAGCTGTCAGACAGGAACTCAGCAGTGGTCGCTGCCTGTGGTTCGCGACGAACAGGTTTTCGCACGGTCACACCTCATTTCGTCAATTCTGTAGTGATGGGATCCCTATCCGAAAAAACCAGAAAACGATCGCAAGCATCGTTGTAGCATCACAAACTGCGTCAAAAATTAGAAGCGATCTGAGTGACCACGATGGCGCGGTCAGTAATAAGTTTGTTGAGTGGAATGGCCAGCTGGCATCCATCAACGCATGCATTGCTGCCGAATTCACAATGCTAACAGACTCAATCAATAGCGCGACAGCAATCGCTGCAATCGGAATATGCCACCATTGTCTGCATAACCAAGCGGTTGCCACGATTGCAGCAAACGGGAAAATCCCGGCCAATAACCAATTTACCACGCCCATAAGCGACGTAAACATCGTTATTGCTTCGGTGGTTGGCCGCTGGCCTTCTCATCCCCTGGCAACAGATATTTCGCCGCTTCCCAGGGGCTTTCGAAATCGAAGTTGCGGAAATCCTGGGTGAGTTTCACCGGCTCGTAGACGACACGCTTGGCTTCGTCGTCGTAGCGAACTTCGACGTGCCCGGTGAGCGGGAAGTCCTTGCGCAGGGGGTGCCCCTGGAAGCCGTAGTCGGTGAGCAAGCGGCGCAGGTCTGGATGGCCGGAAAACAGAATGCCGTACATGTCGTAGGCTTCACGCTCGAACCAGTTGGCGGCGGGGAACACGGGGATCACACTGGCAACGGCATCGGTCTCGTTGGTCTCGAGCTTGACGCGAATGCGTTGGTTCAGCCGGGGTGAGAGCAGGTGGTACACCACATCGAAGCGGTTTGGCCGCGCGGGGAAATCGACACCGCAAATGTCGATCAGGATCTCGAACTTGCATCCCTCGCCGTCGCGCAGCTTGGTCAGCACTTCGGTGATGCTCTCGCGGGCGACGATCAGTGTCAGCTCGCCGAACGCGGTGCTGCTCGATATGATCGACGCGCCGAGGATTGTCTTCGCGTGGGCTTCGAGGTCGGTAACGGTGGCAGTCATGACGGTAAGCGTCCTCAATCGACGATGAATAGTTTAGCGCCGGCAGCCCCGGTACTGGAGCGATGTGGTTCGGCGCCGTCGGCAACCTGATAACTCATGCCGGGGCGCAATACAAAGGTTCGTCCGTCTTCCAGCTCGGTGTTTAACTCACCTTCGAGGCACAACAGGATGTGGCCTTTGCTGCACCAGTGGTCGGCGAGGTAGCCCGGTGAGTACGTAACCATGCGAACGCGGATCGCGCCGAAGTTGCCGGTGCGCCAGGTGGCCGAGCCGGTGATCCCAGCGTGATGCGTCTCAGGCACCATCGACCAGTCGGTAGTCCCGAACGGAATATCGGTCATTTTCATGTGGCGGATGTCCGGGTCCGCGCGATCAAATCGATCAGCGCCGATCGCCCGCAGTGGCCCGGGCCTTCGTCCAAATCGGCCTCGTAGCTGACCAGCTGTTCGATGTCGCAGTCGGCGAATGACGATCGCAGCAGCTCCTCGGTATAGAGGCGTTCAACGTCTGGCGGTCCGCCGGTTTTGTATTCGAGTTGCTTCGGGGTGTAGCCGTGCAGGAAAATGCGTCCGCCGGGCATCACAACCTGCTTCAGGCCGGCGAAAATGCTGTCGCGAAACGACGGCAGCGCGAACTGGAAGAACACCGCGAAAACGGCATCATACTGGTGCTTCGGCCAGATCCACGTCGACAAATCGACTTGTTCGAACGTGACAGAAACGCCCGCGTCAGTTGCCAGAGTTTTTGCTTTGGCAATTGCGTTCGGCGCGAAATCGTTGGCGTCGATCCGGTGGCCTTGTTGCGCGAGATAGACCGAATTTCGGCCCTCACCATCGGCGATGCACAGAACTTTCGAGCCGCGTGGCAGGCTCGACTCATGGCGTTGCACGAACTGGCTAGCGACTTTTCCGAACACGTAATCGGGAGAGGAAAAACGGGCGTTCCAGTCCATGAAATACTCTTTTCGTTGCGCAACCGACACCGCTGTGCGGCGCCGGCCGGTTGCGGCGGGATACCGGGATGCGACCGGATTATCTCTCGATCGTGCCCGTCCGGCGGATCTTCCGTTGCAACAGCAAGATCCCGTACAGCAGCGCTTCGGCGGTTGGCGGGCAGCCGGGCACGTAGATATCGACCGGCACGATGCGATCGCAGCCGCGAACGACGGCGTATGAGTAGTGGTAATAGCCGCCGCCGTTGGCGCACGATCCCATCGAGATCACGTAGCGCGGCTCCGGCATCTGGTCGTAGACCTTGCGCAGTGCCGGGGCCATCTTGTTGGTTAGCGTGCCAGCGACAATCATCACGTCGGACTGGCGTGGTGAGGCGCGGGGAGCGAAGCCGAAGCGCTCGACGTCGTAGCGCGGCATCGAGGTGTGCATCATTTCGACGGCGCAACAGGCCAAGCCAAATGTCATCCACATCAGCGAGCCGGTGCGAGCCCAGTTGATCAGATCGTCGGTGGTGGTGACGAGGAAACCCTTGTCGGCGAGCTCGTTCGACACGCCCGTGAAAAACGGATCGTTCGGGCGCGACACCGTGCCGGCACCCTCGGCCAGCTTGTCGAACACGGGTTGTGGCGGAACAATCAATCCCATGGGAGGGCTCCTAAACGGCGTAGCCGCAACGGTTATCTCAGCGACGAGGTATCGCAGCCACGCCTTCGATGCAACGTCGGATTTGCCGCGGCGCTACGATGTCAAATAGGTTTTCTTGTAGGCAGCCTGTAAGGGCATCGAGAAATCAATACTATCGAACGTCAGCGTCTCACCTGGCGATATGGTCGTCGGGTTGGGCGGCCAGGACCCGTCGGTCTGCCGGCGAAGCAGGAGTGCTTCGATGCGGGTTGACTGGACGATGACGATTTCGCGCAAGGTGGGGATCGTCGTGTAAGCCCACACATTGTCCCAGGTGTCTTTTTTGTTGCCTGGCGATAGGATTTCCAATAGCAGAATTGGGTCGGGCAGGGCGATTTGACTTGCAGCGTCAGCTGCGCAGGTGACCCCAAGATCGGGCACTCGCATGTTGAGCTTGGCGCGAACGCGGGTCTCTATAGCTGGCTCAGTCAGCACAATGCACCGTGAACCTGGGGCATCGAGATGGTTGCCCAATAGCCTCGCTAGATTTGCTTGTATGATGCCATGCGACGTGCTGGCTGGAGACATGGCGCGAAGCTGACCATTCACCAACTCATATTTGCCACCACGACCGTCATCCCAGTTGACAAACTCGTCCACTGTCATCGGTTCGTCAGTCGGAGGCTGTTTGCGTTTGGTAGACGGCATTCGATGTGCCTTGAACAAGCTAAGATCGGTCTACTGTAACATCGTAACCGCGAGCTGTCATTTTTCCCCGGAGCCACCGCATTTCGGGCACGGCTCAGGCTCGTTCTTGCCCCCACTTGTGAAGCGCTAAGGGGGGCTGTTTCAGTACAAGACCTGTTCCCTTGCAAAGGACACAAGTTTTTCTTGCTAGTTCCAAACGCTTGTCGCTGTTCGTTTGGGTAACCCACGCGGTATTGCTTGCCGGAACATTTTCCGGAACAATCAATCCCATGGGAGGCTCCAGTGCAGCAGCGCCGCAACGAAGTTCAGTCCTTCCCACACTCGGGTGAATTTGATTGGCGGCCCGAGCCTGAAGAAATTAGTGTCAATGAGCGGTTTGTCGCAAAATGCGTTGCTGCTCGGTCAAGCCGAGTAAGCCGAGAAAATTCTTCCATTGCGGATTGGGATGGTGATTCATAGGAAAAGGGCCCGCGTCATGGAGGCGCACAATTCGACCGCTGCTCCGGTCGACCACGTAGAGCTCCTGACCGATGTAGACAGGCCCGGCTTGGCAGCTGTTGCCACGAACGGAACGGAAGGGAAGGTAGTATGGAACCCGCCCCTTGAAGACCTTCTCGACGCGGAGCCATCCAGTTAGGGATACCTCGTCGGGCGACGCGAAGCGTGACCGCATGTAGCCAAATGGTCGTGAATCACTAATGGGTAGACCCCAAAACGCGATGACCCGGCCACGAAATACGTGCTCGGCGGTTTGTGTGTAGTTATATGGAGCAGGCAACCACACATCACATGCTAGACTCGCCAATGTGAGGACGAGCCACGAAAGAACTGCAAGACATGTTACTAAGATTGCTCGTGCCAGAGGCACCGATGTGCCCATGACATCAATCCCATTCCAGCGCTCCCTTTTGCCATTCGTAGATGAAGCCGATGGTGAGCACGCCGAGGAACGCCATCATCGACCAGAAGCCGAGTGCGCCGATTTCCTTGAACGCCACCGCCCACGGAAACAGGAATGCAACTTCGAGATCGAAGATAATGAACAGGATCGAGACTAGGTAAAAGCGCACGTCGAATTTCATGCGAGCGTCATCGAAGGCGTTGAAGCCGCACTCGTAGGCCGAGACTTTTTCCGGGTCAGGGTTACGCACGGCGATCAAAAACGGCGCGACCATCAGAGCTGCGCCGATTGCCAGCGCGACACCGATGAAGATCACGATCGGCAGATAGTCGCGCAGCAGCAGGGTATTGTATGCGGCATCGTTCATGCGGCGTGTCTCATGTGGTGGGCTCTAGGCGTCCAATTGTATGAGACAGTGGGTAAACCAGCCCGCCGCTGGATGCAACGGGCAACTCTGCCTCACGCGCCGAAGCGCTCCGGCGGGGCGGCCTGCTCGGCCGGGGTTGCCTTGCAACCCTTGAGGCCGCGACCTTTATCATGTTGGAAAATTTGAGTGGCCTGAGACATAGGTGACAGAACCTTGCAGACCATCGACAATCCTCATCGCGCACGAGATTGTCACCCATGTCTTAGGTACAATCTGTTACCCATGTCTCCGGGTCGTACAAAGTTGGATTGGCGCGAGAGACGGGACTTGAACCCGCGTGTTCTTTGCCTCACGCGCCGAAGCGCTCCGGCGGGGCGGCCTGCTCGGCCGGGGTTGCCTTGCAACCCTTGAGGCCGCGACCTCTGTGATGCTGGAAAAGATTGGATGGCGCGAGAGACGGGACTTGAACCCGCGACCTCCGCCGTGACAGGGCGGCGCTCTAACCAGCTGAGCTACTCCCGCAATCCAATACGACGCGCTTGGGAGGCGCGTATCACGAACGAGGTGCTACGTGACGCAGCCCCAATCGTCAAGCTGGTTTATCGCGAGATCCGGCAGATGACCGTAAAGATCTCTCATCGGCGCCTAAGTAGAGCGAAGATCGCTAGATCTCCCTCCAACCACCACTACAGCGCGAATGCGCTCAAAGGCCAAGGGCCGCCGGGGTGATACCCCGCGCCATCGCAGTGCGCCGAAGCGCCAAGCGCTTCGATCAGCGCGCGTGCGATCACCAGCCACCACTCCAGCGCGAATGCGCTCAAAGGCCAAGGGCCGCCGGGGTAATACCCCGCGCCATCGCAGTGCGCCGAAGCGCTTAGCGCTTCGATCAGCGCGCGTGAGATCACCAGCCACCACTCCAGCGCGAATGCGCTCAAAGGCCAAGGGCCGCCGGGGTGATACCCCGCGCCATCGCAGTGCGCCGAAGCGCCAAGCGCTTCGATCAGCGCGCGTGCGATCATAGAGTGGTGGGCGGCGAGAGGATCGAACTCCCGACCGATCCGGTGTAAACGGATTGCTCTACCGCTGAGCTAGCCGCCCTATCCACGGCGGCTTGTAGCGTGACAGACTGCGTAAGGGAAGACCTGTCGCGAGCGAATTCGGAGATAAAGTATGACGATGCCGATGAAAGCGCTTGGGGACCTGTGGCGGCTGGCCGGCGGCGCACCGAAAGCGTTAGCCCAAGTCCAATTAACGGGAGCCGATCCGCAGCTGCCGTCATCGTTCAAGGTGGGCACGGCGGCGCAGGTGTCGATTGCGGCGGCCGGGTTGGCGGCGGTCGAGCTGTGGCGGCAACGCTCGGGTGAGCTGCAGACGGTATCGGTCGACATGCGGCATGCAGCGATCGAATTCCGCAGCGAGCGCTATCTGCGCATTATTGGCGAAGAACCGGCGCGGGTTTGGGACGAGCTCGCTGGTGTCTACAACGCGGCTGGCGGTCGCTATGTGCGGCTGCATACGAATTTTCCGCGTCACCGGCAGGCGGTGCTCGACGTTCTGAAGTGCGGACCTTCGCGCGAGGCGGTGCAAGCGGCACTGCTTGGATGGGACGCCGAAGCGTTCGAGGCGGCGGCCTATGCCGCGGGTGGCGTTGTGGCGGTGATGCGGTCGCCGAAGGAGTGGGCCGCGCACGCCCAGGGACGGGCATTGGCGACGCTGCCGACGTTGAAAATCACCCGGATCGGTGATGCGGCTCCGCGTCCGCTGCCAGCGGGGGATCGTCCGCTATCCGGCGTTCGCGTGCTGGATCTTTCGCGCGTGATTGCCGGACCAGTGGCCGGGCGAACGCTGGCCGCTCATGGTGGCGATGTGATGCTGATCGCTGGCCCGCAGTTGCCATCGATCCCGTGGCTGGTGATCGATACCGGGCGTGGCAAGCGGTCCGCGTATGTCGATCTGGCAACGTCAGCCGGCCGGGAGCGGTTGCAGGACTTGTTGAAGGACGCTGATATTTTCAGCCAGGGGTGCCGGCCGCAGTCGATCGCTAAGCTTGGCTTTTCACCCGAGGATGCGGCGCGAATTCGGCCGGGCATCGTCTACGTGTCGTTGTCGGCCTATGGCGCGGCGGGACCTTGGGCCAACCGGCGCGGCTTCGACTCGCTGGTGCAGACGGCGACCGGGTTTAACCATATGGAAGCCGAGGCGGCAGGCAGTTTACCAGCGCCGAAAGAGCTGCCGGCCCAGGCGCTCGATCACGCATCGGGCTATCTGATGGCGTTCGGTGCGATGATGGCGAAGACGCGGCAGGCGCGTGAAGGCGGCAGTTGGCATGTGCAGGTTTCATTGGCGCAAACCGGCCGTTGGATCGCGGGATTAGGACGATTGGATGATGGATTTGCAGCACCGGATCCAACGCTCGCCGAGGTTGGCGATTTGCTCGACGAATGCGCATCCGGGTTTGGCCAGCTTCGCGCTGTACGGCATGCCGCAGTGCTCTCGGCAACGCCAGCACAGTGGGATCGTCCAGCCGTACCGCTTGGCACCAACGAGGCGACTTGGGTATCTTGAATTAACTCTTCGTAAGCTTGCTGATTTCGAGACGGAAGCCCCAACCCCGCCACGTTGATTGGAAGTATAGGGTGTCATATCGGCGTCCCTACTTAGGAGTATCCCAATGAACCGCCTCGCCAAAATATTAATCCCGGTGGTGCTGGTCGCAACCGCCGCCTCGACCATCGTCGTTGCCCAGCAAATGCGCCGCGACCGTCATTCGCCAGAAACGATGCAGCGTATGCAAGAGGGCCGGATTGCAATGGTCACGACCGCGCTGAAAATGACCGATGCGCAGCAGAAGCTTTGGGCGCCCGTCGAAGCCCAGATGCGTGCCCGTCAGGCCGAGCGCGTGAAATCGATGCAAGAGCGCACAGAGGCGCGTGCCAAGGCAACGGCTGACAAGAATGCAGCTCGTCCGCCGCTGCCGGATCGTCTCGATCGGATGAGCGCGCAGTTGGCACAGCGTGCCGAGCAATCGAAAGCATTCGCGACGACATTCCGGCCGTTCTACGAGTCGCTTACCGAGGAGCAGAAGGCAGTCGTTGGCCCGCTGATGGCTGAAATGGGTGGACGCCGTGGTCACGGTCACATGATGGGACACCGCTTCGGCGGCCATCGCGGCCAGGGTCCAACCCCGCAGTAATAATCGATCGCAAACATCACCTCGGTTCGAAAGGACCGAGGTGATGTCATCATCAGCGCAACTCCAGGCCGCTGACGCCGACAGCCAGATTCAGACCCGATTGGCCTTGCAGGCTAAGCGGCTGCAATGTGAACGTGTTTTGTGATCCGCCGACGAGCGCGTTGGCGCCGCCGCCCAACCCGATCGATGCATCGGCCGACGCGCCGACATAGTTGCCAGCGAGCGCACCCCGGCGCTTTGGCACGGACGGTGCGAGGACCGCCCACACGATTGTGGTTGGTCCGGTGACGCCGACATCCAAGCCAAATTTGGTGATTTTTGCGGCGTATCGTTCGCGTTTGCCGCCGGAGCTTGAGCTAAAGGTGCATGCGAATGTTTTCTGCGACGTGACGATGAGCCCAATTCCGCCAGCGCCTGAGCACGTCAACGTCCCAACTTTGAGTTGTGATTGCTGCGCTTGAGCCGAACCGGCCAATAGCGCGCTGGAAATCGCCAAAACTGCGAAAGCCGAAAGGCGTGTAAGTTTGATCATGATTGACATCCCCCAAATCCGTTGCCTGTAGCAAATGCAAACGAAGCCAAGCTCAGCGTGTTCCCTGCCGAGTTGATCTGAACGATGATCAATCATTTAGCAGCATGGAATGGGTCGCGCCAGTACCGGCATGTTCATGCTGTGGGTAACATGCCAATGGAATTCGCATTTGATCAGGCTCAACCGCGCAATCTTGCCCATCCTTGCAGAAGCGTTACGGCGTCGGCCATGTCGTTGGTTGTGCCGGAGTATGAGAAGCGCAGAAAGTTGCGGCCGCGCGCTTCATCGAAATCGACGCCAGGGGTGGCCGCGATCCCGGTTTCTTCTAGCATCTGCTTGGCAAACGCGAGGCTATCGGATGTGAAGCGGCTGACGTCGGCGTACAAGTAGAATGCGCCGTCCGCTGGCACCAGCTGGTCGAGCCCCGCCATCGGAAAACCTGCGAGCAACAAATCGCGGTTGGCGCGATACACGCGCTTGTTGGCCTCCAACTCTTCGATGCCGTCGAAAGCGCCGATGGCGGCGACCTGGGCGACGGCGGGTGGCGAGATGTACAGATTTTGCGCCAGCCTCTCGACGGCCGGAATCAAGCGCTCCGGCATCACCATCCAGCCGACGCGCCAGCCGGTCATCGAGAAATATTTCGAGAAACTGTTGATGACGATGGCGTCGTCGGAAAAGCTCAGCGCGGTTTTGTCGGGCAACCCGTAGCTTAGCCCGTGATAGATTTCGTCGGAGATGAACCAGACGCCGCGATCGCGGCAGGCGCGCGCAATTGCCGAAAGTCGTTCGGGCTCCATCATCGTGCCCGTCGGATTGGCCGGGCTTGCGATCAATAATCCGTCCAGCCGGTCACGCTCGATCGATTGTTCGACCTGCGCCAGCGTTGGCATCCAGCGTGTGCCGGCATTGGTTTCGAGGATCACCGGTTGCTGACCGAGCGCCGACAGCACCTGACGGTAGCAGGGGTAACCGGGCGACGGCAGCCCGACCCTGGCGCCCTGATCGAAGAGTGTCAGAAATCCAAGCACGAATGCTGCGGACGAGCCGCTGGTGACGACGATGCGCGCGGGGTCGATATCGAGGCCGTACCAGGTGCGATACAAGCCAGCGATGCGTTGTCGCAGTTCCGGCATGCCGAGCGCCAGCGTGTAGCCCAGGTTGCCTGAGTCGAGCGCGCACTTGACGGCGTCGCGCGCAGCCTTGGGCGCTGAGGTGCCGGGCTGACCGACTTCCATGTGGATAACGCGATGGCCGGCGGCCTCTCGTGCTGCTGCCGCGCGCATTACGTCCATGACGATGAAGGACGCTATACCACTGCGCTGCGATGCGTTTCGGGCCAGCAACTCGTGTGCGGCGGTGGAGTGGTTCATTTGCCAAAGCCTCGTTGATCAGTGGCCGAGTTCATCGGTCTGCCATGCATTGACCGTTTTCCTACACCTATTTACGGTCCCGACAAATTTCAGGCACCAGCAATGGTCACCAAAGCCCCATGCAATCGATTCCGACGATCAAGATTTTCAGCGAGTTTTGCCGGGCGTTGGTAGGCGGCAGCACACTGGCGCTTGCGGCCCTATCGGCGGCGTTGCCGAGCTCCGCCCAAGGGCTCATTCGCGACACCGAGATCGAACAGCTGCTGAACGATTACGCCCGGCCGATCTTCAAAGCGGCGGGCCTCGGCGAAGGCCGCGTTGCTATGCGGATCGTCAAGAGCGATGCCTTTAATGCGTTCGTGCTCGATGGTCGCAACGTTTTTATCCACACCGGCGCGCTACAGCAGGCCGACACGCCCAACCAGGTCATCGGCGTCATCGCGCACGAAGCCGGCCACATCACGGGTGGCCATATGGCGGCGCTCAGGGCGCGGATCGCGCGCGATACCAGCCGCATTTTGCTGGCCCGCGTTTTGGGCATCGGCGTTGCGGTCGCGACCGGCAATCCCGCAGCGGCAGCGGCCGGCGACGAATTGATCATGCGATCGCTGTTGGCCGAACGCCGCAGTCAGGAGTCGGCCGCGGACCAGGCGGGCTTGTCTTTTCTCAACAATACCAATCAATCGGGCCGCGGCATGCTCGAAACGTTTGAGCGCTTTGCCCAACAGGAATACATCGGCGACCAAAACAAAGATCCGTTCGTGCGCAGCCATCCGGTGGCGACCGAGCGCTTGGCGCAACTGCGTGACAGCGTTCAAAAACACCCAAATTATCAAGTCAAAGATCCAGCCCCGTTGCAGTTGCGGCACGATATGATGCGCGCCAAGCTTGCCGGCTATCTGACGCGGCCGCAGACCGTATTCAATCGCTATCCAACGACCGACGCGTCGATGCCGGCGCGGTATGCACGTGCCATTGCGAAGTTCTTCCAGGGCGGACCGAATTCGCTCGAGGCGGCGGTGGCCGATCTCGATGTGATGATCAAAGAGCGGCCAGACAATCCCTACCTGCATGAGCTGAAGGGCGATTTCTACAAGCGGGCGGGAAAAGCGAAAGAAGCGATCCCTCCCCTGCGGCAGGCGTTGAAAATGGCTAGTGACGCAAATTTGATCAGGGTCGAATTAGCGCAGGCGCTGCTCGCGACCAATGAGCCAGCCGTGATCGAAGAAGCGGCCACGATGCTGCGCCGATCGCTGGTCGAAGATCAGAATGCGAGCGCCTATCGGGCGCTGGGCGACGCCCAATTCCGGCAGAATAAGCAGCCGGAAGCCGAAGCATCGCTGGCGCAAGCCGCATTCCTCGAGGGCGACATCAAGCAGGCCAAGAACTACGCCGAGCGGGCCAAGCGGGGCATTCCGGCAGGTTCACCATCTGCCCTTAAAATGGACGATATCATCAGCTTCAAGCCGCCGGTGGAATAGCCAACTGGGCTCCGATGCACTACTTGATGCCGGAGCGAACAACGATCAGCGGCCCAAAAAGGACAACACTGCCATGCCGACCATGTTTGTCTCCCGCATTCTATCGATGCTTACCTCGAAGGAGGGAGCTTTGATTGCGGTGCCCCTCGTCGTCGGTTTCGCCGGATTGTTGACGGTCGCATCGTCGCCGGCGCCTGCTACCCAGCCCTCTGCTCCAGTCGTGCTCGCCCAGGCCGCGACCACCCAGCCGGTGCCTGCCGCACCGGCCAGCACATCGTCGTTCTCTGATGCGCAACGAGCCGAGATCGAAGGCATGATCAAGAATTATCTGCTGAGCCACCCGGAGGTCATGGTCGAGGTCAGCAAGGAGCTGGAAAAGCGCCAAGCCTCAATGTTGGCGGATAACAACAAGAAACTGATCGTTGAACGCAAGGCTTCGATTTTCCGTGCGCCGGCCGATTTCGTGTACGGCAATCCCAAGGGCCAGATCACCGTCGTCGAGTTCTTCGATTACAATTGCGGCTGGTGCAAGAAGGCGGTCGACGAGATCAACAAGCTGGTGAAGGCTGACCCGCAAGTGCGCATCGTGTTCAAGGAACTGCCGATTTTTGGTGAGGCCTCGACGCTCGCCGCAAAGGCCGCGATGGCGTCCGTCAAACAGGGCAAGTATTGGGATTTCCACGTTGCTTTGATGAAAGAAAAGCAGGTGACGAAGGACAACCTGTTTAAGATCGCCGAGAAGGTTGGTCTCAACGTCGACAAGCTAAAGGCCGATATGGCCGATCCGGCTGTCGATGTGGCGTTGAAGGAGACGGCGGCCATCGCGCAGGAGCTCGGCATCGAGGGCACGCCGGGGTTTATCGTCGATGACAAGGTCAACGTCGGTTTTGTGCCAGCTGAAGGCATTACGGCGATGCTTGCCGATGTCCGCAAGAACGGCTGCCAAGCTTGCTGAGGCAGCCGGCTTTCGGCTTGGCCGTAAGCTGCTGTGGATGCCCCGCTTTCAAGGCCGCGTGAAAGCTGTTAGACCGCGAGGGCAATCAGTCGCCGTTGCGGGGCAATGGTCTCGCGCGGCTTGATCATAGGTTTGATCACAAAACACGCGAAACGGGGCGCGAAGACCGTCATGGCGAAAGAGAAGCAGGACAAAGGCTCACCTGAGCACGAATTGATTCGTGAGCTTGCCGGGTTGCTCAACGAGACCGGCCTGTCCGAAATCGAGATCGAAAAAGCCGGCTTGAAGATCCGCGTTGCGCGGACACTGACTATAGCGGCTACAACTCATACAGGTGTGGCGGCAACAACCCCAGGCGGCACGGCTGCAGCGGCCCTGAGCGCTGCCGGTCTCGATCCAGCACAACATCCAGGCTGCGTAAAATCGCCAATGGTGGGCACGATTTATCGCGCGCCGGAACCTGGAGCGCCCAACTTCGTGGAAATCGGTACGCGTGTCAGTCAGGGCCAAACCCTGATGATCATCGAGGCGATGAAAACGATGAACCACATTCCAGCCCCCAAGGCTGGCACCGTTACCCAGGTGTTGATCGAAAATGGTCAACCTGTGGAATTCGGCGAGCCGATGGTCATTATTGAATGAAAGGGGTGAGCTGGCGAGTAGTGAGGTGGTGAGATGATGAGTGGTTAAGTCGTGATTGGTGCTCAGAATATCTAGTATCTGCAGCAAGACCACTCACCATTCACCACCTCACCATTCACGCTTCGCGGCTCACCGCCCACGAGACACCATGTTCGACAAAGTACTGATAGCGAACCGGGGTGAAATTGCACTGCGCATCCAGCGTGCGTGCAAGGAGCTTGGTATTGCGACTGTCGCGGTGCATTCGACCGCCGACGCAGATGCAATGCATGTGCGACTGGCGGACGAGAGCGTGTGCATCGGTCCGCCGCCGGCTTCCGAAAGTTATATGAATATTCCGCGCCTTCTAGCCGCGTGCGAGATCACCGGCGCCGATGCGATCCATCCCGGCTACGGCTTTCTGTCGGAGAACGCCAAGTTTGCCGAGATCCTGGAAGAGCACGGCATCACGTTCATCGGACCGACGTCCGAACACATCCGGATCATGGGCGACAAGATCGAGGCCAAAGAAACGGCCAAGCGACTTGGCATTCCCGTTGTTCCGGGCTCAGACGGCGCGGTAACCAGCGAGGCGGACGCGGCAGCTGTCGCCAAGCGCATGGGCTATCCGGTGCTGATCAAGGCGGCGTCCGGCGGTGGCGGTCGCGGAATGAAGGTCGCACGCAGCCCCGAGGATATTGGCTCCGCTTGGATGACGGCACGGGCGGAAGCCAAGGCCGCGTTCGGCGACGACAGCGTCTATATCGAGAAGTATTTATCGAAGCCCCGCCACATCGAGGTTCAGGTGTTCGGGGATGGACGTGGCAACGCGTTGCACCTGGGTGAGCGCGATTGCTCGCTACAGCGTCGCCATCAAAAAGTGATGGAAGAAGCGCCGTCGCCAGCGTTGAACGCCGAGCAGCGCAAGAAGATCGGTGAAACCTGCGCCAAGGCGATGCAGAAACTGAAGTATCGCGGCGCTGGCACGATCGAATTTCTGTACGAAGATGGCGAGTTCTTCTTCATCGAGATGAACACGCGTCTGCAGGTCGAGCACCCGGTGACGGAAGCCATCACGGGTATGGATCTCGTGATCGAGCAGATCCGCATCGCGTCCGGCGCGCCGCTCAGCATCCGCCAGGAGGATCTCGTGTTCTCCGGACATGCCATCGAATGCCGGATCAACGCCGAGAACCCGAAGAATTTTCGCCCCTCACCCGGCAAGATCACCTATTGGCATCCACCTGGTGGTCTTGGCGTGCGCGTCGACAGCGGCGCCTATCAAGGCTACCGGATCCCGCCGAATTACGACAGCCTGATCGGCAAGCTGATCGTGCATGGCAAGAACCGCAACGAGTGCTTGATGCGCCTCAAGCGCTGCCTCAACGAGTTCGTTATCGACGGTATAGAAACCACCATACCGCTGTTCGTGGAACTTGTCCGCCATCCCGACATTGCCAATGGCATGTACGATATTCATTGGCTGGAAAAGTATCTCGGCAAGCAGGATTAAGCCGCATTCATCCGAAATTGGGTTGGACCCTCGCAATTGCCGCAGAAACGCCTTAGGATTACGTCTGTTAGACGGATAAGGGTTAGTAGGCAGTTTCGGAATCGCATGGCCGCACGCGACGCTCTCAATCGTGACATCACCCCTCAGGTGCTCCTGAAAGCGTATGCTTGCGGGATTTTTCCGATGGCCGAGAGCGCTGATGATCCACAGCTTTATTGGATTGAGCCGGTCAGCCGCGGAATTCTGCCGCTCAATTCGATCAATCTACCGAAGCGCCTCGCACGCACCATCCGGCAATGCCCGTTCGAGGTGCGGATCGATACCGATTTTGATCGCACCATCGCTGGGTGCGCGGCATCCCGGCCGGGCCGCAGCACCACCTGGATCAACGATCAAATTCGCGTGCTATACCGAGAACTCTATACTCTGGGGCACTGCCATACGGTGGAAGTTTGGCATGACGGCGACATGGTCGGCGGCCTGTACGGCGTCGCACTGGGTGGCGCGTTTTTCGGCGAGAGCATGTTCTCGACCGAAACCGACGCGTCGAAGATCGCTTTGATGTATTTGTGCGCACGCCTCATTCATGGCGGTTTTACGCTGCTCGACACCCAATTCGTTACTGAACACTTGCGCCAATTCGGTACCGTCGAGGTGGACCGGCCAGCGTTCCATAAAGCACTCGAAGCGGCGTTGCCGAAGGTTGCCGATTACAACCGCTTGAGCCGTGACGCGACCCCGGACCAAGTCATCGAGATCGTCGATCGATCGCGCACTTTACGGGCAACCACCTGAGTGAGCATGCTCAGCGCGGTGGACGGCGGCGAGTTGGAATGTTGCCTTCAGTGCCGGTGGTCACCGTCGTGCCGCCCGGTGGCGTCTTGCCATCCTTGGCCACGGGGCCGGCTGTTTTCGTTGGTTGGCCGCAATCGGTAAGCCAAACGTCAAATACCGGATGCTCAACGGCGTTCAGGCCGGGGCTTTCAGCGAACATCCATCCCGAAAAGAGCTTTTTGACTTGGCCGTCGAGCTGGGTTTCCTCGACCTCGACGAACGACGTCGTTTTTGGCGGCTCGGTCGGCGGGCGCGAGTAGCAGGCGCGCGGCGTCACCTTCAACGACCCGAATACAACTGCCTTGTTCAACGGCACTTCAAGCTTTGAGATGCGCGCCGTGACCTTGTCCAACGTCGCAAATACCGCCACCTGATTCTCGATGCGCTGCGCGAGGGCATTGTTCGGCAAGGCGCCCAACGTGCCGATTACTAGCGCCGCAGCCACAGTCGATTTTGACATTGGGGTATTTCGATTCCCGAGCATATATGTTCAGCGGTTGCTATCGATCAATGTTGTCTCCAGCGAGGCGAGCTTACTCCGGACGCCACGGCTTGTAATCGCCAGTGGCTTTCGGCCGCTCGTTGGCATTCAGGATCGAGCCTTTCGGGCGCCACGCGGCGGGAGTTCCCGTCATATTCATGACGTGAGCTTTCTGCCAAGGCTTGGCGACGTACGTTTCACTGGTTGGCGGCGTGTCGACGGTGTGGTGCAGCCAGCCATGCCATTCCGGCGGTACCTTCGAGGCGTCTGCCAAATCCTGATAGATCACCCAGCGACGGGGAACACCCAGCGGGCCGATGCCGGACTTCTGGATATAATAGCGATTGCCGTAAGCATCGTTGCCGATATGGCGGCCCCGGCGCATCGTCATCAACCGCGTGCCCCAGGTGTTGCCACCCCACCAACTGAAAATTTCACTAAAGATGCTCATCGTGCGTGCCTCGTGGGGCTGAATCTGTAGCAAGGGGTTAGCGCAGGCGGACGCCTTTCGTCCAGCTCTGCTCGCATTGCTGCACTTTTGCCACAGACCGGGGTTGCGGAATCGCACTAGGCTTGGTGCATGGGGTGTGGCTCGGCCAATTTTACCCCCAATCAGAGAGTGCGTTTCAGTACTCGAAATTTCCCGATCCTACGGCTTTCCAGGCGGTTTCATCCACATAGGTGGATAAGCCAAAAGTAGTTATAGACGCTATATCTAGCATGGTTGCAGCGGCGACCCACAAGAGCTTGGTGTAATCGTTCGAATCACCTAATTTGAAATTCGAAGCGCAGGGCCATCCGGTAAGCGTGCCCGACGCATCCAAATTCGTCATGTCCGACAAGTTTTGTCCGCTGTCTCGGCGGTGGTGCGTTGGTGCGCGCCATTGCGAGTGACGCCGCGACCGTTCGGATCAGTTGTCGCCAAAGCGTATCGCGTCCCAACCGAATTAACGTCCGTGCGCTGCCTAGAAGCGCGCGGGGGCAAACGCAACATTCAATCGCTCACGAAAACGAGCGTTTAAGACACGGGGTTATTATGAAGATCACACGGCGCTATACTGAAGCTGGCAAGTCCCCCTACGAGGCGATTCCGTTCCGCAGCGCCCTCAGCGAAATCAAGAACCCCGATGGCTCCATCGTGTTCAAGCTCGACGGCATCATGGTGCCGGAGCACTGGAGCCAGGTCGCCGCCGACATTTTGGCGCAGAAGTATTTCCGCAAAGCCGGCGTGCCGAAGCGCCTGCGCAAGGTAGAAGAGACGCAAGTTCCATCGTGGTTGTGGCGCTCGATCCCCGATAAGACAGCTCTCGCCGATCTGTCGGAAAAAGAGCGCACCGGCAGCGAGATCGATGCACGTCAAGTGTTCGATCGACTCGCTGGCACCTGGACCTATTGGGGCTGGAAGGGTGGCTACTTCACCACCGAGGAAGATGCTCGCGCCTTCTTCGACGAACATCGCTATATGCTTGCCATGCAGTTCGGTGCGCCGAACAGCCCGCAATGGTTCAACACCGGTCTGCATTGGGCATATGGCATCGACGGCCCGGGCCAAGGCCATTTCTACGTCGATCACCAGACTGGCGTGCTGACCTCGTCGACCTCGGCTTACGAGCATCCGCAGCCGCACGCCTGCTTCATCCAGTCGGTGAAGGACGATCTCGTCAACGAAAACGGCATCATGGACTTGTGGGTGCGTGAAGCGCGCCTGTTCAAGTACGGCTCCGGCACCGGCACCAACTTCTCGATGCTGCGCGGTGGTAATGAGCGCCTGTCCGGTGGTGGCCGTTCGTCGGGTCTGATGAGCTTCCTCAAGATCGGCGACCGCGCTGCCGGCGCGATCAAGTCTGGCGGCACCACGCGTCGTGCCGCCAAGATGGTGGTGGTCGACGTCGATCATCCCGATATCGAAGAGTACATCGACTGGAAGGTGAAGGAGGAGCAGAAGGTTGCGGCCCTCGTCACCGGCTCCAAGATTTGCCAGAAGCGCCTCAAGGCGATCATGAAGGCGTGCGTGAACTGCGACGCCGAGAATGGCGCAACTGAAGGTGGCGTGCTCAACGAGCGCTGCTTCGACCCGGCTAAAAATCCGAAGCTCAAGGCTGCGATCAAGGAAGCCCGTCGCGACTACGTGCCGGACAACTACATCCGCCGCATCATCCAGTTCGCCCGCCAGGGTTTCAAGGACATCGACTTTGCCGTCTATGATACCGATTGGGATAGCGAAGCCTACCTGACCGTCTCCGGTCAGAACTCCAACAACTCGGTCCGCGTCACCGATGAATTCCTGCAGGCCGTCGTCGACGACAAGGACTGGAACCTCACCTATCGCAACAGCGACAAGGTCGCCAAGACGGTGCAGGCGCGCGACCTGTGGGAGAAGATCGGCCACGCCGCTTGGGCATCCGCCGATCCCGGCATCCAGTTCCACACC
>JANLPY010000687.1:0-1797 GCA_031367505.1 Hyphomicrobiaceae bacterium
CCAAACCGCCGAAATCCAGATCCGCGTCGCCCTCATCAACCGCTTCAACGCGATCGGCACCGCCGAGATCGTCCGCATCGCCTGATGCCGGCGGGGAAAGGGGCTATAATGCCTCAAACATAAGTTACGCAACAACGCCCCGCCCATCGATACGTTCGAAAGGGGCGTCCGTTCGTGTGAAAGCGATGTAACCGACGAACCCAACGATCAGCACCCCCAAGGCGAGGCTGACGGGTCCCGTCCCTCAGCCAAGGGTGTGCAGACTGATAGCGCGGCTTTGAAGCGATATGCTGCTCGAGGCGGACGTAATCGTAAATCTCCGGGATACAGTTCCATCATTTTCAGGTATAAACAGGAAACATCGTTCCAAGGGATTTTAGGCCCATGCCTGAGGAGAGTGGCAACCTTTCGCCTGTTGCGCACGAACAGCGCGACTTGAGCGTCGACCAGCGCATGTTCTCGCCTTCGGCTGAACGAAATTCGGCACCGATCCTGGCGATCCTGAAACGTGTTCTTCCGACACAAGGCGTGGTGCTGGAGATTGGTTGCGGAACTGGCGAGCACGCGGTGTGTTTTGCGGAAGCGATGCCCAACCTCACTTGGCAGCCGAGTGATGTGGATTCCGAATCCCGCGCCAGCACCGCCAACTGGATCAAATTTGCAGGCTTGAACAATGTGCTCGCACCGCTCGATATAGATGTGTGCTCCACATTATGGGGTGTCGAGCAAATGGCACCGTTCGATGCCATTGTGTCGATCAATATGGTTCATATCGCGCCGTGGGCGGCAAGTTTGGGATTGTTTGCAGGCGCTGGCCGTTTGCTCTGCGCTGGTGGGTTTCTTGTTATCTACGGCCCTTTCATGCGCGACGGCGTGCACAGCGCCCCCTCGAATGCCGCTTTCGATACGTCTCTAAGAGCGCGTAATCCATCTTGGGGTGTGCGTGATATTGCTGATCTGGAACGCGTGGGCGAAGCTTCTCGACTCCTTCTCCGCGCGACGATCGAGATGCCTGCCAACAATAAGTTGCTTGTCTTCTCCAATGGAAGTGGCTGAATGAGCTGCTGCCGGTTTGGTGGCACGCTGAAAACGGCGTGCTTTCGCCCGGACAGCGTAACTTTTCTGAAGGGATCTGCCCAAGGGATTTGTCTGGTTCAAGGGGTATCCTCAATTGCAGCCAGGACCGGCGAGAGACTTGCCCTCGCCGGTCTTGGCCGGTCCGTAAGCCGTCAGGACTCGACGGCCGGTTCTTCGCCGTCGCGGGTGAAGGTCATGTAGGCGACGATCAGGATGATGGCACCCAGAAACACGGCGCTGGTGATGATGGTGCCAAGGCCGAAGCCGCCGAACTTTTGGTCTTGCGACAACAGGTCACCGAACGACGCGCCAAGCGGGCGGGTCAGGATATAGACCAGCCAGAAGCCAAGGATCGCGTCCAGGCCAAGGAAGAAATAGCCCAGCGACAGCGACGCGATGATCATCCCGAACAGAATGCCGGTGCCGAGGTAGCCCAGACCGATCTTTTCGGCGACCAGATCGCCCGCCGCCGTGCCCAAGGCGAAGGTGATCAGAATGGACAGCCAATACCACGCCTCTCGCCGTGTGGTCTGGATCGAGTGGATCGACAGCGTGCGTTCGGCCGAATACCACAGCGCGAAGGTCGCGGCCAAAGCGATGCTGAAGCCCGCCGCCGTCACGATCATCGGCACGCCAAAGTTGTCGACTAGATTGTCGGTGACCAGCGTACCCACGACAGAGATCAGCACCACCGCCAGCCAATAGCTCCACGGCACATAG
>JANLPY010000691.1:0-1813 GCA_031367505.1 Hyphomicrobiaceae bacterium
TCAGGGCATGGATCGTTTCGCCGCGCGCAAGCAGGTCGTGGCGGAACTACACGCGCTTGGGCTGCTCGAAAAGATCGAGCCGAACACGCATTCCGTGCCGCACGCGCAGCGCGGCGACGCGATCGTCGAGCCATGGTTGACTGACCAGTGGTACGCGGACGCCGCGACCCTGGCGAAGCCAGCGCTCGAAGCTGTGCGCTCGGGCAAAACCAAGTTCGTTCCGGAGAAATATGCCGCCGATTACAATCGCTGGCTCGACAACATCCAGCCCTGGTGCATCTCGCGACAGCTCTGGTGGGGCCACCAGATCCCCGCATGGTATGGGCCGGAAGTTATCCTGGATACTAACGAGATTGCCTATGACGGCAAAAAGGGGCGAGAGACCTTTGTCGCTGCCGATCTAGGAAGTGCCGTAGCTGATGCCCAAAAATACTACAAAAAACCGGTCATCGTTCTCGCAGACGAGAGTGCCGCCCGAGATCACTACGTCGGCCAGCGAAATAGCGGCAATGTGACCGAAGTCGCGTTGTGGCGCGATCCAGACGTGCTCGACACGTGGTTCAGCTCAGCGCTGTGGCCGTTCTCGACGCTCGGCTGGCCGGGGTCCGGTTGCGAAAGTGGGCAACTGAAGGACCCAAAAGAAGCGACGCCCGAGGTTGCGCGCTATTACCCGACCAGTTGCCTCGTCACCGGCTTCGACATCATCTTCTTCTGGGTCGCCCGCATGATGATGATGGGCCAGCACTTCATGCACGAGGTGCCGTTCAAGGACGTCTACATCCACGGCCTCGTCTTGGACGAGAAAGGCCAGAAGATGTCGAAGACCAAGGGCAACGTCATGGACCCCTTGGAACTGATCGACGTCTACGGCGCCGACGCGCTGCGCTTCACGCTCGCCGCCATGACGGCGCAGGGCCGCAACGTGCGGCTTTCGAAGCAGCGCGTCGAGGGCTACCGCAACTTCGTCACCAAGCTGTGGAACGCGACACGCTTCGCGGAGATGAACGAATGCCGCCGCGTCGAGGGCTTCGATCCGAAATCGGCGAAGCACATGGTCAATCGTTGGATCGCCGGCGAAACCGAGCGCGCGACGGCAGCCATCACCACGGCCATCGAGGCCTACAAGTTCAACGAGGCCGCGACCGCCGCCTACGAGTTCGGCTGGGGCACGTTCTGCGATTGGTACGTGGAACTGACCAAGCCCATCATCGCGGCAGCCAGCGCGCCGGTTGCCGGTCCGAGTGAAGCTCGGCTCCGCCAAGACGGTGGGCAACTGAAGGCGCAAGAAGAAGCCGCCGAGACGCGCGCCATGACGGCATGGGTGCTCGATCAGATCCTGGCACTGCTGCATCCGTTCATGCCCTTCATCACCGAGGAGCTGTGGGCGAAGACCGGCGAACATGGCCCAAAACGCACCGCGCTGCTGACGCTCTCGGAGTGGCCAAACTCGAAGGGTTTGCAGAACGCCGAGGCTGATGACGAGATCGGCTGGCTCATCAAGATTATCTCCGAGATTCGCTCTGTGCGGTCGGAAATGAACGTGCCCGGCGGCGCTAAGCTGCAAGCTGTTCTGGTTGGCGCATCAGATGAGACTCGGGCCCGCCTCGATCGGCATCAAGATACGATCGTGCGCCTTGCTCGACTCTCGTTCATAACCCGTGGCCCAACCGTACCGAAGGGCTCGGCGCAAGTCGTCGTCGACGAGGCAACGATCTGCCTGCCGCTGGCCGGTATTGTTGACATGGGCGCCGAAAAGAAGCGTCTCGAAAAGGTGCTCGCAGGTATCAAAAGCGATTTCGACAAGATGTGGGCC
>JANLPY010000734.1:0-5372 GCA_031367505.1 Hyphomicrobiaceae bacterium
GTGAGTTCGCGCAACTCCTATGGTCGGGTGAATCTGAAGCCCTCGTCCGAGCTTGCGACCCTTGCAAGGATCGAAAGCCAGATCAGCTTCTGTCTCGCGGGGCGCGCTGCCGAGGAGATCGCGTTTGGTGATGCCAGCGACATCTCGGGGGGCGCGTTGGAAACCAACGACCTGGCACAGGCGACACGGCTGGCCCGTAGTGCCGTCACGACATTGGGGTTCTCCCGGCAGCGCGGGCTCGTCTGGTACGCGCCAACCCACCACGAGCAGACCATGGCGACGGCAGGCCCCCTGGCCGACGAGGTCAAGGCGATGCTCGACGAGGCCTACAACCGCGCCCTGGATACCATCACGAAGAACATCGGATTTCTGGAGGCTCTGACGAAAGCCCTCCTGGACCGTCGCGTCCTCTCGCACGCCGATATCGTGGCGCTCGACGGCAACGGCGGAATTCCAGACAGCGCCGGTACGACCGGCAGGTACCGGCTGCCACCGCTACCGTTGGCACCGTGGATTCTTCAGCAGCCTCAGCAATGCTACGATGCGGGCGAGCCAGAAGATGAGGCACCGGCATGGCCCGGCTATCAGAAGTCGGACGCCGATGGGTATGACGCCGGCCAGTCCTGGACCCTCTCGGATCACCAACCGGTGCCGGCAAGGACGCCGGACAGCCGCCCTGCTCCGCCAACAAGAATCGGCGTCGCGAGGCGCGAGGCTCTGTGCTCGGGGATCGTGCAACGTCCCCACTCAGGCATCGTGCCTCGTCGCGGCGGCTTCCTGGAGAGCGCCATGAAGGTCTGGGCCGATCCGCAGAAACGGAACGGCAAGTAAGACCAATCATCAGGGCGGGTGAGGTCACCCGCCCTGATGTGCGTTCTCTGGTGGCGGCAGAGGAAGGGTGCCCTGATCGGCGTCCGCCTTCTTGAGGCGGTAGCCCTTCACGAATGCGAGTCGGTCGCCGTTGAACATAAAACGGATGTTGACGAAGAACGTGCCGTCGTACGGGCTGCGGAACAGGAATTCCTTTTCCAGAAGTTCCCGAAGACCGCGCCGGAACGTGGCCGGCGCCAACGGGCTTTCATCCTGGCTGAGCAGTACCGTGTCGCGGCCCGGCGTCTCACGCAATTCCGCATAGACGATCTCGAACACGGCGAGTCCGGCCTTCGAGAGGCCGGACGCCTGCTTGAGGCCGGCGAGATAGAGCTTCACGAACCGCTCCTTGTCCACGTCCTCCCACTCGTAGGCCATGGCACCGCCGCGCCCCAGGATCTCACCGGTTCCGTTGTCGACCACGAACCCCTTGTGCGTGTCGCCGATCTGCACGCGCTTGGTGCGGCTGATCTCATCGGCATTCGGGATGCTCGGATTTGTGCGGTAAACCGGGATGCCGTGTTTCTCGCGAATGATTTCTGATTTTTGTAGTATTTTGCTCATTTTATGACGTCCGAATTGAATAATTACAAACAGGAGTGTGATTAAATCCGCGCAGTTTGCAAGCCATTTATTGAGCAAATATAACCTGAAATTGATTCTTTTGAATCAGAAATTGATTCTTTGCTCTAGGCATTCCGTGGCTTTGCGGGCTATTCCTTTCTTATATATAAATAAAGGGGGTGGCGCGAAGCGCTCCCATCCACAGGGGGCCGTAGCGAGTGACACCCCCCTTCCAAAGAAGCAACAAGGAAAATAGGGCCACCATAACCAACCCCGCCGCCCGAGCGTGTAGCGAGACCGCTAAGGGGCTTAGCGAGGGGACAAGTTGCACTGCCAGCGACAAAATGACAAACACCAGTCGGGTACAGAAACCCTATTGGGCCTACAGAACGACGCTGACGGCGATGAACGTACTACGAGGCCACGCCCTACCCCGAGCATCATCGGAACGCGCCCAGAAGGGCTACAACACACAAATCAACCAACCCTCGCTCAACACCCATACAGCAATCGCTCTGAGACCCACCCAAAACCATGGGATGCCTTCAGTCTTCGAGCAACCCGTCGCGTGTAGGGCCTAGCCGACACCATCGGCGCCGGATCAAGGCCGAGACAAGCGGCCCAAGTGGGCCGGCCTTGACCGCCACCTCGGGTCGGCTTTGACGGCCCGGCGACGGGCAGGCTCCGAAAACCATGGCGATGCCTAACCCTGTCATACGAACTTACGGGAAAACTGAATTACAGAAGTAAGGAAATACGGCCATACGGATTCCCGTATCACCGGAAACCCGTACTTACAGGAATACAAATCACCGTGCCTTCGGCCGCGTGCGGCGCCCGTCGGCCACCAAGTCACCGGCCGCAATTTGGAATCCGTCTTTCTTCAGAGCCAGCATCACCAGATGCCGGACGGTCGTGCGCTTGTCGAGCGCCGCACGCCTGACCGCGTCCGCGAGATACCACGGCACTTCGATTGTCAGCTTCTCCAAGACGGCGCGTCCGATTTCCTCGTCGGCGGAGGCATCGGAACTTGCACCTTGCTCACGGTTTGGCGTGGCAGTGGTCATCAACTTGGCTTTGGCTCCTGCTTCGCGCTTGTCGATAGCAAACTTGTACAGTGGCGGCTTGGTCAGAGTAGGCACGCCGAGTTGGTCGTTGACCCGGTTGAGCGCGGCATCGTCGACATCAAGAGGCGCGGCGATGGACCGGAATGAAGGATGGGAGGTCTCGCTCATCACCCAGCTCCTTTCTTCCGGCTTGGTTCCGATACTGCGCCGACAAGGGCGAGTATCTCGGCCCGAAGGGAATCGAGTTCGTCGACGGCCTTACCGACCGTCGGCCGCTTCCTGTCCGCAAAATGCGGCGTCTGGCCGGAGAGACCAATCTCCACATACGCTGCGCGGTGATGGATCGCGGTCTCGAACGCCGGCAGCTTCAATCGCGCAATCTCGGCGCAGGCGTGAAGCTGAGCATGGGAGGCGAGGGGCTGCACCCGCGTCAGCAGCAATCGATAGAGCGGATCGCGGCCGAACGCCTGGAAAACCGACCTGATATGACGGGCCACGCGAGCCGCCTCGAAGATATCGGCCTCGGACGGCCCCGCCGGAATGATGGTGAGGTGCGCCCGCGCGATGGCGACGGTCAGCGCCCGCTCGTAAGTACCGGCGATGTCGATTACCGTCACGTCCGGCTTGTGCTTGCGCGCAACCTCCGCCAGATGCTCGGTCAGGTCCTGCGGGTCGGCTGCCGAGACGGTGAGGCGAGGGGGGGAGCGCCCGACATCGCCGAGCCACCGCGAAACGGTGTGGTTGCTGTCGAGATCGATGATATGGACGCGGGCACCCTTGTGGGCGAACGCACCGGCGAGCGAGGCGGTTGTCGTGGATTTCCCGACACCGCCTTTGGATGAAGCGAGCGTAATGATCATGGTTGAAATACCTTTCAGTGTGAATACCCGTAAATACGGGAGTACAATGGCACGGAAATACAGATAACCAGTTTGCTGTATTATAGTATTTTGTCCACTCATTCCATCGAGACGGCACGCATAAACCAGATCAAGACATTGGTTTGCGATCAGCAAAAACAAATGTTATATTATTTTATGAAAACTTGCTTTGCGTGGCCACTTCGGATAACATAATTTATTATTGTGGTTCTCGGAGGGATTCTTATGACAAATTTATTCGGCATCTTTAGCTTTCTAGCTGTGGCGGCATTGGCGCAACCGGCTGCTGCACAACAAGTTGCTGATCCAAAATGCAGGCCTGCTTCCGCGATCAGGATATCCAGCTCTGCTACCAACAGAGTCGAAATATTTTTGTGCCAAGGTTCAGAAGGTATAGTCGCTCGCTGCACTGTGGGTAATGTCGCGAAGCAGTGTGGCCTCACAAATACCATCTTGCGGGAAGCGTACAGAGAGGCGGAGAAAGCCCTTTCTAACAAGGCGCTGAAGATGCCGAGTGCAATGCACTTTCAGACAGCAGCCTTTTGTGGAAATGACACGGCTCTGATCCAGGATATTCGAAGCCAGCATCAATGGGCCCGTGTCGTTCAATGTGGAGGCAGGCAGGTAACAGCCCCGCTTGGCCGTCTCGAACTTGAGTTGAATGGCTCGTTTTGAATCATCGGTATTGACGCGTCCGAAGATGCCGATAAATTTACTGATCATCAGCCGCAACGATTTCAAGACATCCCACCGTCTGTTCAAGCCCCTCACTCAGCAAATTATCCGAACTCAGGTTGTGCCCGGCATGAACGAACGCACCGGCGAGCGAGGCGGTTGTCATGGATTTCCCGACACCGCCTTTGGAGGAAGCGAGTGTAATGATCATGAACATAAGGCCTTTCAGTATATAAACCCGTAAATACAGGAATACAGTTAAACGGAAATACAGATGACCAGTTTGCCGTATTCGTTGACCCCGTCCAGTCACTTGTAAATAGCGGCGGGCCGGGCCGCTTGGAGAGTGATCGGCGATGCCGCCAACGACATCTTTGCCAACTACGGCGCCACACAATTCTTGTAAGATGAATTGACGACTTGCATCCCCGACACACCGACCAGGAGACGGCAATGGCTATCCTCACGACGGGCATGGTGAACTTGACTCGTCATTCTTGCAATCGGCATCATCGTCGGTCTTGGGTTCAACCGTTATGGTCGCAGCTGGCTTGGCCGCCAGACGGCCGGTGCGACCGGCGTGGGGGATGTCACCTATGCTCTCGTCGGAATCGCGGGGGCATTCATCGGTTTCCACATCACCGTCATCCTCGGCCTGCTGCCGACGCCGTTGATGCTCTACCTCGGCGCGCTTGTCGGTGCGGTCGCCACAATATGGTTGTGGCGGGGAAGGTGACCACAGTACGGGATCACTTCTCGCCGAAGCGGCGCTCGATCAGGGTCGCGAGACGCTGCGCTTCGGCACTATCAGGTGGCAACGCATCCAGCCGGCGCAGCATCGCTATGCGAATATCGGCATCGGAGGTAACGATGAGCTTCACCCATCCGGTTGTCGACCAACCTCGCCGTGCGATCACGTATCGAATGAGTAATCGGGCCTTGCTATAGGTGACGGCCGAAGGGCACTGCCTGATCACATCTGCGGCGCTGACGGTTGCACCGACCGCGCGGGCAATACGGATGCAAATGCGCATACGCCGTGCAAGCTTGTCGGGGTCGCGCCCTGCCAATGTCGGCATCCTGCGGATTGCTTCGACCACCTGCGGCATGGGTATCTCCAGCAGCTCGACAAATCGTGCCAACTTCGCCATGACCTTCTTGCCGTCGAGATAGAGAAGGGTAAGCGCCCCATGAACGACTTCTGACGTTGGCGGCCGACTTTGGGCAGACTGCGCTGTTGCAGCGATGAGCAACGGAGCGGGAGATGGGCAGCGGGACGGGGAAGAGGCCATCGGCGGTGTCGCCGCCGACATAT
>JANLPY010000746.1:0-2620 GCA_031367505.1 Hyphomicrobiaceae bacterium
GGGACGCATGCACGGCGCCGAAGTGATGGCCACCGACCTACGCGCCTCGATGAGCCTGGTGATCGCAGGGCTGGCGGCTGATGGCGAGACCCAAGTCCACCGGCTGTACCACCTCGATCGCGGGTACGAGCGGCTGGAGGAAAAGCTGGCGTTGCTGGGGGCCGAGGTGGAGCGGGTGGGGGGGGATTGAGGGCTGTTACCCGAAGACCGGCATCTATTTGGTGGTGTGTCCGTCCCAGATCAGAATCTGATTATCTTTCGGAATTTTCGTGAGTTCGTTTGGCCAACCCGGTGCCGATACCTGGCCTGATTTCCGGAGGCTGTTCACCTGATGGCCAAGCCAAGAATGCGTGACAGAATGATTTTCAAGAATTGGAGGCCATAGGTCGTGCCACATCATTCCCGCCCCACCGGCGGCAACGAGGCTTTCGACAAGACGAACAGATGCCTGCTCGCGCCCACGCTTTATGTCCTGCGAGCTTCGGTCGTTGGGGACAGCATCTTCCCCACCGGAAAATAAGTCGCCGATAGCAGAGCTCTCATCCTTCCTTTTTGCTTTCGCAGAAGAACGCGCCGTAGCTTGGGCGCCAAGGGCTTTTTCTTCGCTATCTCGAAATACCTTTAGTCCCTCGGAGTGTCGAGAAAGGAAGATGAGTTTGTAAAGTGTGCGGTCGTGGTGCACCTTGTCCACTGAAATGACTGGGGAATAGGTGTAACCTCCAGTCACCTGCAATGCCTCTGCCGCCAACCTCTCCAACTTCTGTTCGCGTTCGGCGCTGGACAAACCTTTGACGTGCTCTCGCCAGTCCGTATTTCCCAAAGCAGAGAGCCAAGCCTCCAATTTTGGAATGAGATCGGTTTCGGCAAACCGTCTGGCAAAATCGAACATGAAATTGACCAAGGCTTCTGCATTTTGACGCTTTAACAGCGGCATCATCGCCCCAATATCCGGAAAGCCCTTCGGGTCGATCAGGGTGAACGAGAATGCTGATGGAGGAATTGATGAGGCGATGCTTGCTGCATGATCCTCCATCTTACCTGGAAGCGGCAAGATCTCGATCTTGGGAAAACGTGGAACAGCCTGCTGCAGTTGCGCGAATGAATCGCTGTCCTTTTCGACAAGAAACGCGCGCATTTTGACGTCGCGCCCTTTATTCCGATAAGTCTCGCGCACTTTGGTCATATGTTTGAGTGCTATGCCGAACGACGTATCTCGAAATTCTTCTCCTGCCGCAGATTTCCAGGGGCCCGCAAAACCATCGACATATACGAACTCGTCGTAGCGTGATTGGGGTGAGCAGACTTTGCCGATAAGCGCAGGCAGGTATTTGTCGAGGAACGTGTGCTTGACGAACGCCGGTTCCCGTCCGACATAGTGCGCAAAATTGACGGGCATCAGCCGACAGCAACCTTCTTCGCCGGAAACTCGTTCCACTCGCGGCCGTCGAGATCACGGCCACCGCTCTTAGGCCGAATTCCGCCCCATTGTTTGAAAAAGAAGGAGACTTTCTGGCGGGCACATTCATCCCGGATTTGCCGAGCCCATTCGATGTTCAGAATACGCGCGCCTGGACCGCTTTCGCCCCCGGCAATCACCCAATGGATGCCAGATAGATCGATTGTTCCGACCGGGCCGATCAACGGCTCAACCGAAAGGAACCGGACGGCAGCAGGAGCGGTCCGGAGGTGCTCAATACGCGCAGCACACTTGGCGTCCTCAACTGAAACGCCGAGCCAGACATGCTCTGGCGGTCTGCGCTCCTGATAGCGGTTGCGGAGGTAGTTTCGCATCCGGGAGCTGCGCTTGGTGAGCACTTGGAACACGTGCCAATCTGATGCTTCCATCGTGTCGAAAACTGCATCAACGAACGATGAAGGCACACCCTTGTGAAAGAGGTCGCTCATCGAATTGACGAAGATCATCCGGCTTCGCTTCCATCGAAGGGGCTGGTCCAGCCGATCGGGTCGCAAGGTCAGATCAAACCCATTTTCAAATGGATGGCCCGGAATGCCACGCCATCTCTCTGCGAAGCGCTCGGCATAACAATTGTCACAGCCAGCAGTAATTTTGGTGCATCCCGTGACAGGATTCCAAGTCGCATCAGTCCATTCGATTGCGCTACCATCAGCCATGGGACTCTCCGAGAACATATGAGCAACATTAATGCGGCGTGATCGGTTTGCAACCAAGATTTTGTCTGCCTCGGACGCAGGAATCACAGTGGGGCATCAAGGGCAAGTGATCGAGCAAATATCTTCTTTGCCCCGCGCCTCGCAAATCTTGCTGGCGGGCGCAGTGCAGCGGGACTAACTCTGGCTGCACGGGGCAAGGCGACCTCCCGTCGAGGCGTTCCCGCCCAAGCGTTGCGGCTTTTTCGAGGGGCTGCCCCCTCGTGGGAACGCACATGCACACGATAGAAACCGCCGAACCGCCGCTCGCACTCGCCCACCCCTCCTTCACCGCCCTCCTCCGTGTGTTCACCCGCATCGGTTTCCTGAGCTTCGGCGGACCCGCCGGGCAGATCGCGTTGATGCACCGCGAGATCGTCGATCAGCGCGGCTGGGTCGAGGAGGGTGCGTTTCTGCGCGCGCTCAATTTGTGCCACCTGCTGCCCGGGCC
>JANLPY010000799.1:0-6366 GCA_031367505.1 Hyphomicrobiaceae bacterium
CTTCGAGACGTGAGGGCGTGGCCGAGGACTTTACCCCTAGATTTACCCCTCGCCACCCAACCAACACGGCTCGTTGGTAGTCGTGGATGCTGGCGTTGCGCAATCTGGGATAGCAAAAATTATGTAAATTTCACGTACTGGTTGCAAAGGAACAACGATCAAAACGTGAAAAAAAGAGCCACCCGAAGGCAGCTCTTTCGTCGTTCCTGTAGGTCAAATCATCAGAAGCGGATGATTGCACCCATCATTACAGCCTGGAAGTCGTTCGTGGCCTTCTGCGACGTTGCGGTGTTCAGACCGTTGGCGCTGAAGCGTGCATCCATGTCGAAATGACGGTACGAGATGTACATATCCATCGCCGCAGCCGAGATTTCTTGATTGATGCCCAGACCCCAGAGAGTTACATCCGAGTTGACCAATGCAAGGTTCGCTCCATTGGCGACCATTCCAGCAAATCCACCGTTGACGCCGCCGATGCTAGTGATGCCAGCACCAGCCTCATGCTTGGCATATTCACCGTACAGCGTGGTCTTGCCGATGCCGAACCAATTCTGTTCGATACCGCCATATACCGTCCAGTACGTATCCTTATCCTTTACGCTGGCACCGAACAACTGCTTGCGATTTTTATCATCAGTCCGAGCATAACCACCGCTGACAAACAGACCTGTTGGTACGTGCATTATGCTAGCCGAACCGCTGATGACATTGCAATCAGTACCGCTCTCGTTGGCAGCACCAATATCTGCGCAAGCATCGCCGTCAGTTCCAGCCTTACCTGGATTGCCATTTTGCTGCTTGTAGCCGATACCAGCTGCAATACGAACGCCATTGAACTCACCAGCATAACGCAGAGCGGTATCCCAGAAGTCATCTTCACCCCAGGTCGCGGAAGCGGTAAAGCCCACGAACGTTGGCGAAACATACTTGACGACAGCATTGCGATCGCCGTCGATGTTCCAGGCACCATTGAAGCTAGGCGTGACGTTATTCCAGGATTGCGTAGAGCGACTTCCGTTCGCGTTGCGCAGATTGAAAGCACCGATCCAAGCGTCGCCCGAGCCAGCGGTATTCATGTTCGCAAGATTGATCTCGGTGATGCCATCAGTCGATGAACCGGTCTTGCCAACCCAGACGCGACCGAGCTGCTTGTTGTCAAGCCACCAAGCGCTATGACGAACGTCAAGCGGACGAGTTGCATCGTTGCCACCACCAGCCGCGCTCTGCGAACGGCTGCCCGAGCCAGCGTAACGCACGCCGATTTCGAGCAAGTAACCAGCTGACCAATCAGCATTGATCTTGGCATCGCCAACGAAACGGAAGCGCGAACGTGAGTTGTTGTTCGACACGACGTAGGCGTTCTTCTCGACGCCGTCATCCCAGAAGATGATGGATTCGTTAACCTGGCCCGAAACGGTCAAGCTGACCTTACGGTTGCCCTTACGAGCTGAAGTGGCCTCGAGCTCAGCAACGCGCTCTTCGAGGTCGGCGCAGCAATTACCGCCGAGATCGGCAGCTTGGGCGGCAATGCCCCCCGATACGATACCGGCCGCAGCGACAAGCGCGAAGCGGCTAGCTGACTTAAAAAGTCCCCCGTTCATACGAACATCTCCCGTTGGACTACACTACTGGGTACACAACCACCATTGATTGGCACGCCGCTATAGCACCTAATCGCCTAACCGAACTGCTTGTGGACCCTTTTGAAGTCCTCCAGCCCCTTGCGGCCTTGGCTGAGGTAGGACTAACCCATCCATTGACGAGAGGTAAACAACCAACAGGCCTTGTGTTAGCTTTTGACTTTAGGTTTGTGACGAAACTGCCACGGTTTTGATTCGAGCCACAGTGTGACGTGCAGCATGATCTTCGCAATTTCAGATGCTTATCGGAAATAGTGATTCGACTGATGATTGCGAAAAAATTTTGTGAATTGTCTTGCGAATCAAATGACTGGCCGTCGATCGGTCGCGCCCGTTAGGCTGCCCGATAGGCTGGATGGCGGCCACTGGGGGCGCTAAGTTGCCAGCGATCTTCCATGGGCGAGACGGATTGCATGCGTTCATTCGACATCATCGTAGCGGGCACTGGTCCAGCGGGCTTGGCGGCGGCGATGGCGTGCGCGAAATCCGGGCTCAGCGTCGCCGTCGTGGGACCGGCGGCACGCATCGACAGCACGCCGGATACCCGTACAGCCGCCCTGTTTACGGGCTCGCTCGCGCTTTTGCAGCAGCTTGGCGCGATGGCATATCTTAGAGAAACAGTGGCGCCGTTGCGGGGCATTCGCATCGTCGATGATGGCGATGGGCTGCTTAGGGCGCCGGAAGTGCTGTTCGAAGCGCGGGAGATAAATCTCGATGACTTCGGCGCCAATGTGCCTCAACAGGCGTTGAGCGCAGCCTTGTGGTCGGCAATCGCGGAAAACACAGGGGTTCAGGCGATAGCGGGCCAAGTTGCCGGCTTGGAGTTGGCAGGCGATCGAATTGACGTGCGCCTCGATAATGGAGCGGTCCTCACGGCCAACCTCGTGGTGGCAGCAGACGGGCGCAACTCAGTGTGCCGGCGGCTAGCTCTGATCGCAACCGAGACGTGGGACTATCCGCAAGTGGCGATCGCGGCGCAGTTCTCGCATTCGCGCGAGCATCATGGGATTTCGACCGAGTTTCATCGTCCGGCCGGGCCGTGCACCGTGGTGCCGATGCCGGGCAAGCGCTCGAGCCTCGTGTGGGTCGAACGCCCGGCGATCGCGCAACGGTTGATGCAGCTCGACGATGCAAACTTCGCTAGCGCGCTGGAAGAGCGCCTGCACGGTGTCCTCGGTCAGGTCTCCGATATCGGCGTGCGGCGCTTGTTTCCGCTGGGTGGACTGAAGGCGCGCGTGCTTGGGAAAAATCGCGCCGTACTGGTGGGTGAGGCCGGCCATACGCTGCCGCCGATCGGTGCGCAGGGGCTCAATCTGGGGCTTCGCGATGCGGCGACGCTGGCCGATTTGATCATCAGCGCCAAGGCCCGATCGGAGGATATCGGCGGGCCTGAACTGCTCGCGGCCTACGATGATGCGCGCCGCATGGATGTCAATGTGCGCACTGGAGCGGTCGATCTGCTCAACCGGTCGCTGCTCGTTGATCTGCTACCGGTCAACCTGGCGCGCGGGCTCGGCATGCACATGATCGGCAGCTTTTCCGGCCTGAAACGACAAGTCATGCGAGCCGGGTTTGAGCCGCCGGGCAATCTGCCGAGCCTGATGCGCGGATCAAGTGCAACTTGACGCATGGGGCCGCCTGTAGTCTTCAGGGGCGCTGCACAGTCTCAGTGCAGCAAAACCGTCGCGCTCCATCGAAGAAACCTCATGTCCGTGCCAACATCCACCTTGCGGGATTTTCAATTCCGCCTCGAATACGCATTGCTGCGGTTCGTGGTAGGCATCGTGCGAGCCGTGCCACTGGACGCTGCGAGCGCGATATCCGGGCAGGCGTGGCGGTTCCTCGCGCCCAAGATTTCGCGCAAGCGGCACGCCCGTGCGCTCGACAATCTGGCCATCGCGTTTCCAGATAAATCATTGGTGGAGCGCGAAAAAATTGCCCTCGCCAATTGGGAGAACCTGGGCCGGGTGATGGCCGAGACGATGCAAATGGATCGGATTTTGGGTGATCCGAGGCGGATCGAGATTGCCAATCTGCCAGTGTTCGCGCGCTATCGCAACAAGCTCGGGCCGATTGTCGGCGTGTCGCTGCATATGGGCAATTGGGAGCTGGCGATCTGGCCGCTGACGGTCGCCGGGGCGAAGCCTGCCGCAGTCTATCGCTCGGTCAACAATCCGTATGTCGACCAGTACTTGCGGGATCAACGCCGCGATCTTTATCCCGGTGGGCTGCTCGGGCGCGGCAAAGTCGAAGGCGAGCACGGCGAAGGCCAGAAGACGGCGCGCTTCATCATGGACTATGTGCGCCGTGGCGGACGGTTGGGGATCGTCGCCGATCTCTACGACCGCACCGGATTGCAAGTGCCGTTCTTCGGGCGTGACGCTGGCACCGTGGCGATGCCCGCGAAGATCGCCCGCCGGGTTGGCGCGCGGGTGTGGATGGCGCGTTGCATTCGCGTTGGCGGTGGCGTCAAATTCCGCATCGAATTGGTCGAGTTGCGTATCCCGCGGACGGCAAACCAATCCGAAGATATCAAATGGGCGACGGCTGCCATGCAACGCCAGTTCGAGGCCTGGATCCGTGAGATCCCGGAGCAGTGGATGTGGAGCAACCGGCGCTGGAGTTGAAGTTCCTGATTGATCTGCCGCCGCATGCTTTAGAGTGAAAACAACGTCTTAGAAGGTCGATCGACATGCCCGCCACCCGCACGCCCGCCAAATTCTTCTCCAGCCTCGCCATTGGTGCGCCGGAGCCGTTTCGCATGCCCCCCGTGCGGCTCGAGCGGATGATCCATTTCATCCCCCCGCACAATGCCAAGATCACCGCGAAGATGGCCGATCTAAAAAACCAGGTCGATGTCATCCTCGGCAATCTCGAAGACGCGATCCCGGCCGACCAGAAAGCCAATGCACGCGCGGGCTTTGTGCGCATGGCGCTCGACAACGACTTTGGCGGCACCGGCCTGTGGACCCGCGTCAATTGCCTCAACTCGCCGTGGTTTCTCGACGATGTGATCGACATCGTGGGCGCTGCCGGCCATAAGCTCGACGTGATCATGCTGCCGAAGGTCGAAGGACCGTGGGACATCCACTATCTCGATCAATTGCTGGCGCAGCTCGAAGCCAAGGCCGGGATCAAACGGCCGATCATGATCCATGCGATCCTGGAGACCGCCGAAGGTGTTTCCAACATCGAGGAAATTGCCGGTGCGAGCCCGCGCATGCACGGCATGAGCTTGGGTCCGGCCGATCTCGCAGCCTCGCGGGGCATGAAGACCACGCGCGTCGGCGGCGGGCATCCCTCATACGGCGTTCTGGCCGATGCGTCCGGCGGACAGGTAAGGTCGTTCTATCAGCAGGATCTGTGGCATTACACCGTTGCCCGCATGGTCGATGCCTGTCAGCGCTGCGGCATCAAGGCATTCTATGGCCCGTTCGGCGACTTCTCCGATCCGGAGGCGTGCGAAGCGCAATTTCGCAATGCGTTCCTCATGGGCTGCGCTGGCGCATGGTCGTTGCACCCGAGCCAGGTCGAGATTGCCAAGCGCGTGTTTAGCCCGGATTTAGGAGAAGTGCAGTTCGCCAAGAAAATCCTGGCTGCCATGCCCGACGGGACCGGCGCCGTCATGATCGATGGCAAGATGCAGGACGATGCGACATGGAAGCAGGCCAAGGTGATCGTCGATCTCGCCCGCCTCGTTGCGTCGAAAGATCCAGATGCCGCCAGCCGATATGGACTTTGAAACGCAGAGCCGTCATACCCTGCTTTCCGAATTCGCCTCCAATGCGCGTGCTAAAAATGGCTGCAAAACGTAAAATAAAATCGCCCGTTACCCGCTCGCGCAATGCGAAATTTGCGGTTGGCAACGTCGTTCGCCACCGTTTCTTTCCATTTCGCGGCGTGGTCTTCGATATCGATCCGGTGTTCAACAACACCGAGGAATGGTGGCTTGCGATCCCCGAGGAAATGCGGCCGCGCAAGGATCAGCCATTCTATCACCTGTTCGCCGAGAACTCCGACACGACGTATGTCGCTTACGTGTCGGAGCAGAACTTGCTCGCCGATGACACCGGCAAGCCGGTCAAGCATCCGCAAGTGAAGGAGCTGTTCGAGCGCGATAACAAAGGCGTTTATCGCGCGCTGTATCTTCAATCGCACTGATATTGGCCCGGACAGTTCCGCACCAATTTAGGCAAACAAAAAGCCGCGCAACCCTGGGGTTGCGCGGCTTTTCGTTTTCGATCGATCTCAAGGCTTCTTGGCAGGTGCCGCTCCAGCTGGTGGTGCGAGAGGCGCCGGCTGCAGTTCGCCCGGCTTCGGTGCCAAACGCTGCTGCGTATTCTGTGTTTCAATAAACTTCTTGTATTCTTCTTCCTGGCGAACACGGAGTTCCTGGAAGAAACGCTGACGCTGCTCGCTGTACAATTTGCCATCCGCTGGCGCGCCGGCTTGAGCGGTGGCGAAACCGTCGAGAGGAATCGAGAACGGCACCGGCTGTGCTGCACCATTCATGGCGAGAATGACCAAACCGCCACCTGTCTTCAGGCTCTCAACCACTTCCTTGCTGGCTTCGATTTCAGCGGTACAGCCGGTGGGGTGGCACAGCGTGTACTTGAGATCGATCGGCTTAAGCGCCTTGTCGTCGATCTTTTCGTTCTTGCCAGCCTTCTCCCAGGTCGCCTTGTCGTACACTGCCAGACGCAAACCTGGCGGGATGGCGACGCCG
>JANLPY010000801.1:0-1544 GCA_031367505.1 Hyphomicrobiaceae bacterium
GTCGCGCTGCAACGAAGTGGCAAGCGGCGGCAGGGTTATCGACGCGATACTCACCAATACAATGTTGCCTGAGATTTCGGTCCGCTTGCTCGAACAAACCATGGAAGGCAACATGCTGACCTGCGTGGCCGTATCAGTCGAGGATGCCGCCTTCACTTACAACATGCAATAACCATTCCCAAGGAGACGACACATGGGCACCGCCAGTTTCGGGCAGATGCAGAACCCCGTCGCACAGCGCGTGTGCAGCGCCGCTGGCATCGCCACGATCAAAGGCAAGATGACGAGCCTGCTCGACTTGCGTCGTTCACTGATAATTGCCATTGCCGATGCCGAGAAGGCCGAGAGCGACGCTAAGTTCTGGGATGCCGCGCTGCTCGCGGCTCAGCTCACCAAAGGCACTTGCGACGGCATCATCGGCGTACTGGGAGAGATCGCTGGCCCTTGGGGCAAGGTCATAAAGGAAGGCTACAAAACCACATCCGGCGTCGCCGGGGACGTCTCTCGTTATGCAACGGGTGATAAGACGGTCAACCTGAAGGCGACGGCCGCCAACGCCGTGCTAGGCACAATCAGCACCGCAAGCGCGGGCGCCAAGGCGCGCTACAGCGCGATCGGCGGCGATTTTCGTAACAGCAAAGAACTAGGCGATAAGCTAGTCAACCGCACGAGAAGCCCTATCGTCGCCGCCGCCGAAAAGAGGATCGCACAAGGGGGCATCACCAGCGGCCGCATCGATGCCGCCAAGAAAACTGCCGATGGCCTGAAGACGCTCGATCGCTCGGCCAAGGCAGTTAAGATCCCGTCGGACGTAATCATCGATGCAGTCGATTCCGAACAGAAGGGCAAGAAGCTCGATGCCGGCAAGACATTGAACCGCATGGCGTGGGACCTCGGGTCGATGGCAGCCGACACCGCAACCGAGTTGTCGGACGCAAAAATCAACATCGGCTCGGCAGGGGCGGTCAAGCTGAGCGCGGCCTACTCTGCGGCCAAGGACCTCGTCTCGGCCACCGCCTCAATCTATGAAGCGGTCGACAAGTACCGCAACGATTCTTCCGCTACCGGCATAGTCGGCGCGCGCAAGACGCTGCTTTCCCAACTAAAATCAATCGATAAGCGCATCGCCAATCTCAACGACATGCTACTCGAATGCGAACCGCCTTCGGTATCGCTGCCCTGATCCAGACCGCCACGCCTGAGTCGCGCCAAGTTAGGGCAATTCTCGGCCAGATGACGACGGATCGCCGAACAGCGACACGACCTCATGAAGGATACAGGCTGGGCGGTCCTTGGTGCTCCGGCATTTGCTCCCGAAGTGCTGGCAGGATTCCTTTCGGGTTTCGTAACCGGCACGGCGATGAACCTTCCGCAGCGCGAGGCATTGACGGACATTGCCGAAGGGTAATTACCCACGTCCTTGCCAAGGGTGGCGATCTGTGATTCACACTACCCATGAATCGCGAGGAACTCGAGCGGCTTACCAAGCCTGAGTTGATCGATCTGTTGCTGGGCCTGCAGCGCCCGGACAGGACGTCTCGAAC
>JANLPY010000034.1:0-1565 GCA_031367505.1 Hyphomicrobiaceae bacterium
AGCCTTCGCGGCGAAATCTGGATTGTTGCTCTCGCACCAACTCTTGCGCCCGGCCAGATCGATTTTCTGCTTGCGCAGAGATCGCCACACGTATTGCACGTCGACATCGCCCAACGCGGTCGCGATCAACGGCCCACTCCACCGCGCAAAACCCTTCGGAGGCGGCTGATCGAGAACCTTCCGAATCGCCGCGTCAGTTTTCTCGCTGTAGATTGCAGGTGACCCGCCACGATCGCGATCTTCCAGTCCATCAAGGCCTTCCTGTGCGTAACGGATGCGCCACAGGCTCACTGTCGTCGGTGTCGTGTTCAGATTGCGGCCGATCTCGCGCGTCGTGCGCCCCGCTGCCGCCGCAAGTACGATGCGTGCTCGCAGAACGTGGCGCTGCTCGGTGGTTGGCGCGCGCACCCGCGCCTCAAGGATCGCGCGATCACCGCCGCAACCGGACTTTCTTTGCCGCTAAAATCATGCCATGTTGAATCATGACACGCCCCATCACGATAGTGCAGCCGTGACTCAGTCAAGCATGATTGTGGGCACTAGTTTGGCTACCATATCTCCACTAGCTTCATCCCACGCCCTCGCCCGACGCAGGCACTGGGGTCTATCTGCCGCACTTTTGCTCCGGCAGTGGTACCGAACAAATCAGCCGCTTCCGCGACGCAGTATCGATCCGGCTTTCACATGGATTGCCGCCAGAGCGTATGCCTTACGGTTTGGCTTCCAATATCATGTTGAATGGTGTGGCAGCAGCGCGCCGGACGCAGGAGAAACCGCCAGAGTAGATGACTTCCTTGAGCTTGGCCTCCCCGGCCTGGGCACCGAGTGCAAGGCCAACTTCCTGGCTTAGCGATGCAGGCGTGCAAATCATCGTCGATGCCGCGTAAAAAATACGTCCAACCGGATTGAGATTGTCTTCAACGCGATCACCAGCCATCGGTTCGACGATCATCCACACACCGTCCGGCGATAACGTCTCACGGACATGCTTTGCTGCACCCGCTGGATCACCCATATCGTGGAGGCAATCAAAGAACGTGACCAGGCGATAGTTCTTACCGGGGTACGTTTGAGCTGGAGCAATTTCAAATTTGATGCGATCACCGACGCCGGCCGCAAGCGCCGCAGAGCGCGCCTTCTCGATCGATGGGCCGTGATAGTCAAAACCAACGAAGCGCGAATTGGGAAAGGCTTTCGCCATCACAATCGTTGAGGCACCATGGCCGCAGCCGACATCTGCTACGTCGATGCCTTGTTCGAGAGCTGGTACGACGCCCTCTAGCGCCGGCAACCAGTCGGAGACGAGATTGTGGTTATAGCCTGGACGGAAAAATCGCTCCGTCCCGCAAAACAGACAGCCGTCGTGCTCATGCCAACCGATCCCTTTTCCAGATTTGAAGGCTTCGGTGACTTTCGGCTCGTCTCTGAAAGCAGCGGCGGCGATATCGAAGAACCCCGCAAGAAACACGGGGCTTTTCTCGTTGACGAACACCATCGCCTGTTCCGGATTGATTGAGAATGTTTTCGTATCTGCACAATAGTCGACGTAGCCGGACGCGGCTTGC
>JANLPY010000070.1:0-11027 GCA_031367505.1 Hyphomicrobiaceae bacterium
ATCCTGCAGAAACGGCTTGATGCCTTGCCCGTGGGCAACGACGACGATCTTGATTTTGAATGGGTCGTTATCATAGACGGACAAGTGATTGTTGATGTTGGTAATCATCTGGCCGACACGACCGGGTTCACCGAAATCGCAGTGGTAGGCACAGGCAAGATCAGTTTCTTTCTTGATCGAGCCCACATCGGCCGTTTGCGTTTGGGCCAATGCCGATGTTGCCGCGAGCACACTACCGCCGAGAACGAGACCACCAACGAGGTGGCGTCTGCCGAGTTCCGCCACTTAATAACTCCGATTTCCAGTGCTGCGAATTTGCCATCAATCCAGGCGTCAACTACTTTGCCGCTGCGGTCTTTGCGATCCTATCTAAGAGCTTGTTGATTTCTTCTAGTGCCTTGGCTCCACGCCCCTCCACGTTGACCTTACGGTACCCGACAACAACCTCTTTGGTGGTCGCCGCCCGTTGATAGGCAAAAATCACATACGGACATTGGGACATGTTGGCGGGATCAGCCTCCATCATTGCGCGTGAAAGCTTTGCTGAGCAGAACGTAAAAAACTCGGCTTGCAAATATATGGGTTGATTTGAACCGACGTCAGGACCAGTTCGCTGCAGCATGGCAGCAATATTTCCGGTGTAGTCGAGCTTGAGGCCCTCTTTGACGATCGCACTTTCAAGATCAAGCCGGACGTCATCATATGTAGAGCCGGTTCGCGTGTAGGTGACCGCATCTGCTGCATGCGCTCGGCCTGCAGCGAAGTTTATTGTTAGGCCGATCGTCAGCAGCACTATCACGGTAAAGGCACGCAAAAAAACTCTCATATGGTCTCACTCCCTAAGCGGTGCTCAAGTTGCTATGCTACCATGATTATCGAGGCTGCTTGAGGCTCGTTCGACTAGGTTCTCGATCACGTTCCGGCGCCAGCCGGCACGGAAACGTGATCGTTATTTCTGATGACCGACGGATCAGCTGAAGATGTCGGCGGTGATGCCGGAATACCAACCGACATTCTCTTCCTGCGTCTGCTTGCGAAGGCTCGCTGCTTCACCGGTCTTGGAAACGAAGGTTTCGACCGCCGCGATTTTTCCGTCCTTTGCCTCGTAGCGGCCACCGACCTTGACGGTGTCATCGGTCTCGATCAGCGACCAGCAGGTATTGGTGTAGCGCGCCGGGAAAGTCTGGGCGCCGGTCAGCTCGCCTCGTGCCATAAGTGCCGCGACCTTGGCTTGGCTGTTTGCCGCAAACGCCGATTTCGGCATGTCACCGGGAATGCAGGCATCACCGACAACGTAGATGTTGCCGTCCTGCGTGGACTTCATGTTGACCGGGTCGATCGGGCAGAAGCCGCTGGCATTGGCAAGCCCGGCGTCGCGCGCAATCTTGCCTGCCATCTGCGCCGGAATGACATTGACGAGCGCTGCGTCCTTGTAAGTCTCGAACCCGGTGACGACGGAATTTGTTTTTGGATCGACCGACTTGATGGTCTCGTAGATCTTTGCGGTGATCCACTCGACTTGGCCGGGGTAGTGCTTTTCCCAGCCCTCTTGGAACAGCGCCTGCTTTGAGAAGCTGTCCTTCGGATCAAGGACGATGATCTTCGCCTTTTTCTTGCCGGCCGTTTTCAGAGTGTGCGCCATCATCGAGACGCGCTCGTAGGGCCCAGGCGGGCAGCGATATGGGTTGGGTGGAGCGATCATGATGATGACGCCGCCATCCGGAACCGCATCAAGGCGCGCCTTCAAATTCTGGGTCTGCTTGCCAGCCTTCCAGGCATGCGGCATGGCTTCCTCGTGCGCCTCGCCCCATCCGGGCACGCTGTCGTACTTGAGGTCGATACCCGGCGAGACGATTAGACGGTCGTAGGCCAGCGTCGAGCCATCGGCGAGCCGCACCTGCTTCTTGTCCCGATCGATGGCACTCGCAGCCTGATGGTTCATCACGATGCCATAGGTGGACGCCAGCTTGTCATAGGAGTGCGTGATGCTCTCCATGGTCTTGTAGCCGCCGAGATAGAGGTTCGAGTGGAAGCAGGTGATGAACTGCTTTGCGGGCTCGACGAGGACAACCTCGATAGCGCCTTTTGCATCCTTGGCGACGTACTTGGCGGCTGTAGCGCCGCCAGGGCCGCCCCCGATGACGACGACGCGTGGCTTGGCCTGCCCAAGCACCGCTGGGGCGCCGAGAACGGTTAGTCCAAGCGTCGCCGTCGTGCCCTGGAGAAACTTCCGTCTGTTGATGCGCATTTGGCTCTCCTCCTCCGACCCATGTTTGTCGACTGCTGCGGGATCGTTGCGCAGCGTTGCGTGCTAGTTCGATTTCAGGCTGGCGTAGTAGGCCGCAAGTGCTGCCAACTCCTCGTCGGAGAGCCGTGCGGCAATCGTTTGCATGATCTGGTTGGGACGTTCTTTCGCCTTGTAGGACTGAATGACGACAATGAACTGGTCGGTCGGCCATCCAACGATCGAAGGAATGCCCTTGTCCTGGCCATCCTTGCGATGACAGGTGACGCATTCGCTCGACAGGTACTCGCCGAAGGCAATGTCCGACGCGCGTGCCGGTCGAAACGTCGATGCCAGAAGTACAGCCGCACATAGCGTGCTGGTTGCCCCGAACAGAAATAGAACGGTTAAACGCCACATCGTCAGCCCCACTTCAATCGACCTTCGGTCCCGTCTTCTTGTCCGGCGTCACGTCCAGCACGCTCGCCCGGTTGAGCACGGCCGGTGGGTCCTTCCGGCAGTCCTTCATGCAAGGCTTCCGGTTCCAAAAATGCTTCTCCGTCGTCTCGCGGTCGTCGTCGTAGAACGCGTCCGCGTTCGGCATCTTGATCGCTGCGAAGTTCTTTTGGTTGAGCTCGAAATTGGTGTCCTTGATCACATCATTGAGATGCAGGAGGTAGGCCGTCAGCGCATAGATGTCGTCGTCGCTGAGCGACTGGGCATTACCGAACGGCATCGCACGCTTGATGTAATCGAAGAGCGTCGATGCGGCCGGCCAAAACGAGCCGACCGTCTTGTCGGGCCGGTCGTGGTTCAGTGAGCCGTGACCGCCGACCAGCACGGGCCAGCGATCCTTGCCTTCGCCGAACTCGCCGTGACATGCCGCGCATTGCGCAATGAAGATCTCTTCCCCTTGCTTTACCGTGCCTTTTCCCGGCGGCAGACCCCGGCCATCGGGACGCACGCTGATGTCCCAAGCCTTGATCTCGGCCGGCGTCGCTTCGTGACCGAGCCCCACTTTCTGAGCACTGGCTGGGCAGACGCCAATCCAAAGCGATGCCGCGATGACGGATGCGACTAAGAGGGAGTTAGGAAATTTCAACATTCTCGGTCTCCCCGTTGGCACGCACCAGCCAGGTCTGGATGCCGTTGTTGTGATAGATGGAGTTGACGCCGCGCACCTTGCGCAGCTCGTTTTTGGTCGGCTGCACGTAGCCGGTCGTGTCATGCACGCGCGATTGGATCATCAGCTCCTGGCCCTGCCAGTCGAAATCGACGTAGAAGCGGGTCAGCGATTTTTCGAGCACGAGACCGTCGATGCGCGCCTCCTGCCAATTGCGGCCGCCATCCAGCGTAACGTCGACACGCGCGACCTTGCCGCGGCCCGACCACGCCAGCCCCGACAGCACGTTGCGGCCCTTGTGGCCGAGCGGCGCTTCCGGCGCTGGATTGGTGACGATGGATTTGGCATCCATAAAGAACGTGTAGCGGCGTGAGCGGCCGTCAGCCATGAGGTCCGTATACTTGGACGTCTCCTCGCGCGCGAGCCAGGGTTGATCCCCAACCTCGATGCGCCGCAGCCACTTGACCCAGAGGTTTCCTTCCCAACCGGGAACCACCAGCCGCAGCGGGTATCCTTGCTCGGTGCGCAATGCCTCGCCGTTCATCTTGAACGCGACGATGGTGTCCTCGAGCGCCTTCTCGACGGGCAACGAGCGATTCATGCCAGCGGAGTCGGCGCCTTCGACTTGGATCCATTTTGCATTCGGCTTGAGGCCGGCCTCGTGCAGAATGTCGCGCAGCAACACGCCGGTGTACATGACGTTGTGCACCATGCCGTGCGTGAACTGGCAGCCGTTGAGCTGTGCGCCGCGCCACTCCATGCCGGAGTTCGCCGCGCACTCCAGGAAATAGATGCGATTGACGCGCGGGAAGCGTTTGATGTCGTCCATCGTGAACATCAGCGGCTTGTCGACGAGGCCGTGAATCATCAGGCGATGATCGAGCGGATTGATCTCGGCGGCGCCGCCATGGTGACGCTCGAAGCACAGGCCGTTCGGCGTGATAATGCCATCGAGCTCATGTAGCGGTGTGAAATTTACCGAGCTTTCGCGCGAGGCGGTCAACCATTCTACGTCGCGGCGCACGACGTGCTTTTCATACTTCGATGGCTTGCCGTAGGGATTGGCCGCCACGCTGTCGCCGAGCACCTTGGACCAGCTCGGCACATTCGGCGGCTGGTTCTTGGGATTGCTCTTGATGGCGGCCGGCGCCTTTTTCTCCTGAGCGGTTGCAGCCGCTGCGCCAGCGAGCGTTATGCCGCCAGCCACGGCGCCCGTGAGAAACCTGCGGCGTCCAAAAGTGATCGGTATCCCTTGGTCCGTCTTCGATCGATCTGTCATGCTCTTGCACTCCTCGATGGCGGTGCAGCAATCCGCGGTTGTGAATTGGTTCAGGCTAGTTGCCGACGATCTTGACCGCTCCGCTCTCTGATGCGCGGACCGTTTTCTCGGTCTCGATGTGCTTTGCGATCACGTCCCAAACCGGCGGCCCCTCGGTACCCTGGTTGACGCTCGCCCAGCCGGCAACGACGTAATCCTTTGCCGCTTCCAAGGCGGCGCCGGATTTCAACAAAGTCATGCCGGAAATGCGCTGACCGATCGGCTTGGCGATGTCGATCGTGTAACCGAGGCCACCGGTGCGAACCATCTCGCCGCCCTGCTGGTAGTAGGGATCGGGATTGAAGATGTTGTCGGCGACGTCCTCGAGAATTTCCTTGAGCCGCGCACCGGTCATCTTCATGCGGTAGCAGGCCGGGTAGCTCATCGCCGTAGCGTTGGTGATATCTTCGAAGGTGATATCCTGGTTCGGCAGAAGACTAGTGCCCCACCGGATGCCCGGTGACAGCGCGATCTCAGCGTCACGCTGTTTCAGAATTGCGTCGCAGATGACGTTGTCGAGCGTGCCGTTGAAATTGCCGCGTCGGTAAAGCAATGACTCTGTCTTGCCGAGCACGCGGCTCAGGTCCTTCACGTAGGGCGCACGCTGCTTAGCGATCGCTGCCGCAACTTCAGCGTCTGGAGTGATCGCATCGGAAAAGACGGGGATCAGGCGATAGCGAAAGCCCTTGATCTGTTTGCCCTGCACTTCGAGGTCGAGGCGCGAGACGAATTTGCCGTGGCAGCCCGACGCCACCATCATTGTCTTGCCGACCAGCGTCACCTCGGGCACCGCATCATGGGTGTGACCGGTCAAGATGACGTCGATGCCGCTGACGCGCCCGGCCATCTTGCGGTCGAGATCGAAACCGTTGTGGGACAGCAGGACGACCAGATCAGCGCCGGCAGCACGTGCGGTATTGACCTCCTTCTGCATCTCCGTCTCGCGAATGCCGAAGCTCCACTTCGGGATCATCCAACTCGGGTTGGCGATCGGCGTGAACGGCAGTGCCTGACCGATGACGGCAATCTTGACACCGCCGCGCTCGAACATTTTTTGCGCCGGGAATACAGGATCCTCGAATTCCTTGTCCTTCACGTTCTGAGCGAGGAAGGCAAAGCCGAGATTGTCGACGATCTCCTTCACGCGGGCTTCGCCGAGTGTGAATTCCCAGTGGCCGGTCATGGCATCGGGTTTCAAAAGTGCCATGACATCGACCATGTCCTGGCCCTTGGTTTGCAGTGACGTCCAGCTATTGGTCCAGGTGTCACCGCCGTCGAGCAGCAGGCACTTGCCATCGCGCTCGGCTCGGATCGCCTTGATGATCGTCGCGATACGATCGAGGCCACCCATGCGGCCATAGTTGCGCGCCAGCTCGACGAAATCGCCCTCGGTCAAGGCATAGGCATCCGCTGTCTTGGCGGTGAGCTTGAAAGCCGCGCGCGCCTCGGCGCCGGTCAGGTGCGGAACCTTGCCCTTGGCCTCGCCGACACCGATGTTGGTCGACGGTTCGCGGAAATAGAGCGGCATCAACTGGCCGTGCAGGTCAGTCAGATGGATCAGCGTGACGTTACCGATCGGCTCGAAGCGCAGCAAATCGGTCTGCGCGAGTTTAGACTGCGCCGCAAGCCGCCCAAGTTGTCCGGCACCACCCGCTGTCAGTGCTGCGGCGGCCGTGGCTGCGGTAACAAAGTCGCGACGCGTGATCATGTGTCAACTCCGCTTACGCCGGTTCAATCCAACCGGACGCAAATCCCCGGCAACCGAAGCAAGACTTCGGTCGGAATCGATAGCACTGTAATTGTGCAGTGGTTGCGGTTTTAGCCGACCGTCACCTTTTGCTCGGCCTTGTAGACGGAGCCATCATCGTCAGTCCAAGCGAACACGAATGTTCCGGTCTCGGGAACGCGTACGAAGAACGACTGATAGGGATTAGCTGAAATGGCGGCATGCCAGTCGGCACGAATGATTTCCCGGCCGTTGAAGGTCGCCTTGAATTCCTTGATGATCTTCCTCGGAATGGTCTGCCCGGCCGCGTCCTTGCGCTGGCCGCTCTCCATTTCGTGACTGATCAGCGTCTTGACCTCGATGACCTCGCCAGCTTTGGCGGTGGCAGGCATGCGAACGCGTGGGGTGGGGGCGGGACCGGCCATTGTGAAAAACCTCGTCGAACAGAAGGAATGATTTGTCGGACAACCAATAACGGATCAACCGCCGCAGCCGCCGATCGTGACTTTCACTTCCTTGCGCGCCGTATAGAGGTCGCCGTTCGACATCTCGGCGACCGCGACAATCTCCTGGGTCTTGGCCAGCCGAATGCGAATTGCAGCTGATGCCTTCGGTATCATCGACGTGAAATGGAATGATGCCACGCCGACGCTCGGATTGCCTTCGGCGAAGAAATGCACCGCCTTGACGAAATCCTTGTCCGTCATCGGGCTTTCGACCTCGAAACCAAGGGGCACGACCAGGCCGTTCTCGGCGATCGACGGCAGGTCGAGCTTGATCTTGCCGGGCATGAGCTTCTTGTCGCCGTAGAGTTTCTTGATTTCCTCGGCGACTTTTTCTGGCGTTGCCAGCGCGGCGGTCGGTAGCGCCAGCATCGCTGTTGCGCCGGTCGCGGCCAGCCCGAGAACATGCCGACGCGATGGCGAAGGCTTATGAGGCATCATCTTTGTCTCCTCCGGTCGTTTGGCTGAAGGTCCCGATCAATGATCGTGTCACCTTGGGCGCTCTGCGGCGCTGGAGCATGACTACATGCTAAAAAACGCATGTGTCAATATATGCTTGCGACAATACAGTCGCCGCATCTAGAATTGAGCCGTGAGCATGATCAACATGCTGCAGCACAGCAAATAATGCTGCAACGCGGAATGGGAGGGTTTATGAGAATCCGAGCGACACTCATGGGATTATTGGCGTGGGGGCTCATCGCGAGCGTCCAGATCCTGGCAGGAGGCGCGTTGGCACAGACGCCGACTGACGCCGAAAAAGAAATCGAGAAATACCGGGAGATGATCAGCGACCCGATGTCGAACCCGGGCTTCTTGAACGTCGACCGGGGCGAAATATTGTGGAAGACGGCGCGCGGCGCGAAGAATGTCAGCCTCGAACAGTGTGATCTCGGTGAAGGCCCAGGCAAACTCGAAGGCGCCTACGCTAAGTTGCCACGGTATTTCAAAGACGCAGACCGGGTCATGGACCTCGAGCAGCGTCTGCACTGGTGTATGCAGACCGTGCAGGGTCTCGAAACCGCCGATGTCATCAAGCGCAGATTCGGCGGCCCTGGCTTCACCTCCGACATGGAAGACCTCGTGCACTTCATTGCCAACAAGTCGAGCGGCGTGAAGCTCGCTGTCAAAGTGGAACACCCGAAGGAGCAGGAAATGTTCGCGGTTGGCGAGGCCATGTTCTTTCGTCGCGGTGGGCAATGGGATTTTTCGTGCGCGACCTGTCACGGTGAAGATAACAAGCGCATTCGCCTGCAAGGCTTGCCTAACCTCGTCAAGCCGGGCAAGTCGGTGCAGGAGACGATGGGATCCTGGCCGACCTACCGGGTCTCGCAGAGCCAGGGACGGACGATGCAGCATCGCCTCTGGGACTGCTATCGGCAAATGCGCTGGCCGGAACCCGACTATCTCGCCGATGGTCTGACGGCACTGACTGTATTTCTGAACAAGAACGCCGAGGGCGCGACCATCCAGGTCCCGTCGATCAAGCGCTAATTGGGGGAGGCAACAGATATGCGCAGAACATCAGCACTCGCCGCGATCGTCGTCCTCTGTTCGGGCATTATGTCTATGGGCGGCACGGTTTCAGCCCAACAACCAGCCAAAATCGACGCAGCGATCGTCGACCAATACATCCAAGGCACATTCAAGAGTGCTTCAGCCGAATGGCAGGCTCGGATCGCGCCCGACGATGCACAACGGATTTGTTCGGAGGCACGGGGCAAGCTGACACCAGAACTTGACAAGAAGCTGCTCGAGACCGCGAAGTCGTCGATCGTCTATCCGGCCGACGGCAACGTGATCGGCGACTGGAAGGAGGGACAGCAACTGGCGCAGCGCGGCACTGGTGGCCAATTCTCCGACAAGCCGGGCGGTCCGATCGGCGGCAACTGTTACGCGTGCCATCAATTGTCAAAGGCGGAACTTTCCTTCGGCACGCTCGGGCCGTCGCTGCTCGAATATGGCAAGATCCGCAAGTTCAAACCCGAGGAAGCGAAAGCAGCCTACGCCAAGATCTTCAACGCGCAGGCGGTGCAGCCGTGCTCCAACATGCCCCGCTTCGGGCACAACAAGTTTTTGAGCGAGCAACAGATCAGGGATCTGACCGCGTATCTGTTTGATCCGGAGAGCCCGGTCAACAAATGAGGGGGCATGGCGGCGATGACGAGGTTCGGCGCATTCGCTGGTCGGTTGGTGCTGGTTGCAGCATGGCTTTGCATTGCTGCAATCAGCTGTGCCAAATCGGCTGGCGCTGCCGAACTGCTGATGTTCGAAGACCGAGGTTGTCCCTGGTGCGAGCGCTGGCGCCGGGAGGTGGGCGTTGCCTATCCGAATACAGCCGAGGGACGTCGGGCACCTTTGCGACGGGTTGATCTGCGGCAGGCGCGCGCAAGCGGTGTCGAACTCGCCCTGCCGATCACCGTATCACCGACTTTCGTACTGGCCGAAAACGGTCGGGAAGTCGGGCGGATCACCGGCTATCCCGGTGCGGATTTCTTCTGGGGCTTGCTCGCCGAGCTGTTGGCCAAGCTCGATCGTGGCGCGACTGCGGACAGATATTTACCAAATTGCCAACAGACCACTCCACACCTACGCAGTTGATGTTGGATCGCCGAAATCATCGTTGCCAAAACAGAAGTAGACGAAATTCTTCAACCTGCTTGAAAAGAGCCCATGAGCAAGAGCTTGTCGAAAGAGATCGAGGACGCGCTGGAAGACGGACAAGAGATGTCCCCCGAGCTGCAAAGCCTCATGCTGAAGGCCCGTAAAGCCAGTGATTTCCTGAAGGCCGTCGCGCACGAGAACAGGCTTGTCATCCTTTGCCTACTCGCGGAGCGCGAGCGTTCGGTAACCGAACTGGAAGGACTTCTAGCCCTCAGCCAGGCGACGGTTTCGCAGCAATTGGCGCGCTTGCGCCATGAAGGTCTCGTCGAGGCGCGGCGCGAAGGTCGCGCCGTGTACTACAGTTTGCCAGACGATACCATCAAGCGGTTCATCCAGGCGATCTACGACAAGTTCTGTCGTCCATAGCTGGGCGCTTCACCTGGTCGCGTACTTGGTTTGGCCGGCCCGGAGGCACAATTGGCAATCGACTGGGTCATTGGCGGCGGCATCGTCTGCGGCGCGCTTGCGGGTGGTGCGGCCCGGTTTGGTCGGCTATGCACCATGAGTGCGGTCGAGGATGCCCTGGTTGGGCGCAACTACCGCGCCGCTAAAGCCTGGGGATTGGCCCTCGCTGTCGCGATCACAACCACTCAAATGCTCATTGCCCTCGGTTGGATCGATCTTTCGCGCTCCCTCTATATGGCACCACGCCTGCATGTGCTCGGCTCGGTCCTTGGAGGGCTCTGCTTCGGTCTCGGCATGACCCTGGTGGGGACCTGCAGCTTCGGCGTGCTGGTTCGAGCCGGCGGTGGCGATTTGCGTGCCGGCGTATCGGCCGCCATCGTCGGCATTGTCGCCATGGCTGCAACGGCTGGCGCTCTTGCGCCGCTCCGTGAGCCATTGCTCGGGCTCGGCAGTATCATGCTCGCGCCGTATGGCGGCGCCTCGATCAACGGCCTGCTTGGCAAGCTCATCGGAACCGGAGCCGCGAATTTAATCTGCGCTTGCGGTGTAGGATTGTTGATTTTGGTGCCTTTAGCTGATCGTCGCGTACGCAAACGCCGTCGGTTACTCCTGGGTTCTGTGTTGCTGGGACTGGCCGTCGCGTGTGGCTGGCTCGCAACCGCTCAGGCCGTCGATGCAATGATCCTGGATCGGCCCGAAAGCCTGTCGTTCGTGGCGCCTGTCGGTCGGGCGCTGCTGCAATTCATGGTTGATCCCTTCCGGAATGCCGGCTTTGGCGTGGCGGCCAGCGTCAGTGCATTCAGCGCGTCGTTCGCCGTTGCGCTCTGGCGCCGGGAGTTCCGCTGGGAAGCTTTCGACGATGCCCTCGAGATGCGGCGCCACCTGTTCGGCGCGACGCTGATGGGGATTGGCGGCGTCTTGGCACATGGGTGCACCATTGGCCAAGGATTGACAGCTGCAAGCACGCTCGCGCTCAGTGCGCCGATTTTCATCATTGCAGTATTGGCCGGCGCCAAAGTCGGCTTGACGTATCTCATCGAAGGCCGCGCGATGTGGCGGCTTGG
>JANLPY010000091.1:0-7190 GCA_031367505.1 Hyphomicrobiaceae bacterium
ACGCGCGATGGCGCTCTCGCTGACGCCCTGGGCAAGGCGCATCATGATGCTCGCACGCTCAGCGCTGGAGAGCTGTTGGTAATGATTCGTCATGCATACACTCTGAGTTGAGAGTGTTGCGGTTCAGTTTAGAGCGCGCCAAGGCTATCACACCGAAGAGAAGGTCATCGGTTTCTACAATACGGGTGATCGCGTCAAGTTTTGGGGGCGGAGCGGCGCCATATGGGGCAGCCTTTGGGGTCTGTTCTTCGGCGGAATTTTCATAACAATGCCCATGGTCGGTCCCGTCATGGTGCTTGGTCATCTCGCGACCATGGTGTTCGCGGCGATCGAGGGAGCGGTCGTCGTCGGCGGTCTGAACGCGCTCGGAGCGGCCCTCTATAGCCTCGGCATACCGAAGGACAGCGTGATTCAATATGAGCAAGCCCTGAAGGCCGACGGGTTCTTGATCGTGGCGCACGGCCCGGTCGAGGAACTGGCGCGCGCGAAGGCCATTCTCGAAACAATGAAACCGATCAGTCTCGACCTGCACCGCGACGTGAAGGATATGCCAGCGCCGCCAGCTGACCATGTCCACGCGGCAGCATAGCAGTACGGCGTCACCGCGCGCCACCAAACGACATTTATCGTTTAACACAAAGGGAAGTTCAAATGGAACGCATCGAAAACAGATATGGTAACGGAACGCGCGCGGGAGCCGATGTCGCCATCGACCAAGGCCTCCGATCGTATATGGTCAGCGTTTACAACTACATGGCCGGCGGCCTCCTCATCACAGGCTTGGTCGCCTATGCGACCTTCACAGCCGCGATTGTGGCAGACGGCGGTTCAGCTCGTCTAGGACTGAGCCAATTTGGGCAACTACTCTATAACTCCCCAATGAAGTGGCTTGTGATGCTGGCGCCACTGGCGTTCGTGCTCTTTCTTTCGGCACGTGTCACTACGATGAGCGTTGCCGCAGCCCAATCGACCTTCTGGCTGTTCTCCGCAACGATGGGCCTCTCACTCTCGTCGATCTTTCTTGTCTACACGGGAGTCTCGATTACCCAGATGCTGCTTGTGACAGCGGCGTCCTTCGGTGCTCTGAGCCTCTATGGTTATACGACCAAGAGGGACTTGTCTTCGCTGGGGACATTTCTTTTCATGGGCCTGATCGGGGTTATCGTCGCAAGTTTGTTGAACCTCTGGCTCCAGTCCTCGGCACTTCAGTTCGCGGTTTCAATCATCGGCGTTCTCGTTTTCGCAGGGCTGACAGCCTTTGACACACAGCGGATTAAGGACGGCTACCTTGAGGTGAGTGGAGACATGACGGCCAAATCCAAGTCAGCTGTTCTGGGAGCGCTAAGCCTTTACCTCGACTTCATCAATATGTTCACCATGCTGCTCTCCCTGTTCGGCAATCGTAGATAATGTCCACCGAACACTGAGGCAGCAAAGAATACACGACCAAAGTCTCGACCACGAACATCTATGAGGCCTTTGCTAATTTGGCACCTCCGACCCGAGGTGGCCGACATAAAAGAACGACCCAACCACGAGAGGTCACCCAGTGAACCCGATCACCATTTCAATTGCCGCAACTTGCACGGCCGTCGGATTCGCTCTGGGAGCTTTGATGGGCCCTTTCTTCGGAATTCCATTCTTCATTGCCGCCCTGGCGATAGGTTTCTCTCTGAAGCTTGCGAATACGTGGGAGAAATTCGTCATCTTGCGTGCCGGTAATCTTCTGGGAGTGAGAGGTCCCGGATTGTTCTGGATTGCACCAATCGTCGACAGCGTTGTTGCAGTTGTTGATGAGCGGATTCAAACAACGTCTTTCAAGGCCGAGCAAGCGCTGACGAAGGACACAGTTCCTGTAAACGTTGACGCGATCATATTCTGGCGCGTGGTTGATGCCCAAAAGGCCGCTCTCAACATTACGAATTACATGGAGGCCATTGATCGCGTGTCACAGACGTCGCTTCGGGAGATGATCGGCTCGTCAATGTTGTCCGCTCTCCTGTCCGAGCGAAGCGCTGCTGATTATCTTCTGCGCGGCGAGATTGGGCGCAAGACCGCTGACTGGGGCATCCTGGTGCAGTCGGTCGAGATCCGTGACGTCGCCATACCTGTTGCGCTTCAGGACGCCATGTCTCGGCAAGCCCAAGCCGAGCGCGAAAAGCAGGCGCGTGTGATCCTTGGCTCCGCCGAGGCCGCGATCGCGAGCCAATTCGTTGAGGCCGCGATCGCTTATGCCGACCACCCCGTGGCGCTGCAGTTGCGCGCGATGAATATCATCTATGAGACGACCAAAGAACGGGGAGCCACGATTTTGATGCCGACATCAATGGTCGACAGCATGAACCCGGTGGTGGCCCTCGCGTTGGCAGGGCAGGAGGCTCCGCCAGCACGCGCAAACGGTGTTGTGGCTGCAGCGACATTGCCGCAGTAACGGGCTTGCTCGGACTTGCTCCCATGTCATTGGCGAGCGCGTTGGCAAATGGAGAGTCAAATGGCTTAAGAAATCAAGGACCTCAGACGCTCGATACCGATCGGTTGCGGGCAACACTCTCGACAGCCTTGCACGATCACTGGCGACTATTTCTGATCGAAGGAGTGGTACCGATCGCTCTTGGCGCTGCCGCCGTCGTCGTGCAACCGATCGCCAGCGTCGCCGTGACGATATTCGTTGGATGGTTGTCTTTTTTGGTGGGCGGCGCAGGATTGATCACGACGCTGATAAGCAAGCAGGTGCCTGGGTTCCGTTATTCGCTGTGTACCGCAGCTCTGGTTCTCTCAGTGGGGGCCGTTCTGCTCTGGTGGCCGTTACGAGGCGCGGAGTCACTGCAGTAGGTCACTACTCTCCGCGTCATCTCAGGAATGACAACGCCATGAGCAAGTGAGGAGCCGGTGAACATTCCAATCGGAGCAACCCACATGGGTACGCGGCAGGCGGGCGCACCAACCTCTGAGGCAAGCCTCGCAGCACTTGGTTCGACAAAAAATAGTGGTCTGACGGCTGTCGAGGCCCGGTCAAGACTCGCGCGCGACGGCGCAAACGATGTTCCTGAGCAGAAACGGCATCCACTCTTGATGTTTGCACGCAAGTTCTGGGGCCTGTCGGCATGGATGCTCGAGTTGATCGCCGTTCTCTCGTTCGCTCTGGGCAAGCGCGCTGATTTCTGGATCGCAGTGGCGCTTCTGGTGGTGAATGCTCTTCTGAGCTTCTTCCAGGAACAACGCGCGTCAGCGGCGGTCGCGGCGCTGCGCTCGAAGCTGCGTGTCACGGCACGCGTGCTGCGCGATGGCACCTGGCAAGGCGTCTCGGCACGGGATCTCGTTCGCGGCGACGTCGTTCGTCTGCGCTCCGGCGATTTCGTTCCGGCTGACGTGCAGGTAATCGAGGGGACCCTCGAAGTCGACCAGTCGGCGCTCACCGGCGAGTCGGCAGAGCAGACGAAGTCGACCGACGACACGCTGTTTTCGGGCTCCACGGTGCGCCAGGGCGAAGCTGTGGCCGTCGTGATCGAGACAGGCGCGCGCACGAATTTTGGCAAGACCACTCAACTCGTCGAAAGCGCACATCCGAAGCTGCACATCGAGGAAGTCATCACTCGCGTCGTCAAATGGCTGTTCCTGATCGTCGGCGTCCTGGTCTCTATAACCATTGTCGTGTCGCTGATGAACGGCGGCAAGCTGATCGAGATCCTGCCACTGTCGCTCGTTCTGCTGATGAGCGCGGTGCCGGTCGCGCTCCCAGTGATGTTCACGGTGAGCATGGCGGTCGGCTCCATGGAACTGGCTCGGCGCGGCGCGATCGTCACGCGGCTTAGCGCGGCCGAGGATGCCGCGACCATGGATGTGGTGTGCGCCGACAAGACCGGCACCTTGACCATGAACAACCTGACCCTGGCCAGCGCGCAACCGCAGCCCGGGTTCGTCGCCGCTGACGTGATCCGCGATGGTGCGCTGGCCTCGAACGAAGCCAATCAGGATGCCATCGACCTTGCGTTCCTGCGAGCAGCGCGCGAAGGCAAGCTGATCGTCGCCCCCATCACCTCGATCTCGTTCGTGCCATTTTCAGCGAAAACCCGGCGCACCGAGGCCGTTGTCGAATTCGCAGGTCGACGCGTCAAAGTATTGAAGGGCGCATTGCGCACTATTGCGGAGGTTGTTGGGCTCGGCAGAACCCAGATAGCGGCTCTGGAGGCCCGGGCCAATGAGGAAGCCAAGAAAGGATTCCGGGTTCTCGCCGTCGCGCGTGAGGACAGTGGATCCCCGCTGCGCCTTGTGGGCCTAGCGTATCTCTACGACGCTCCGCGTCCGGATTCACGCCAGCTCATCGACGAACTTCGGACCCTGGGTGTCAGCGTCAAGATGCTAACGGGGGATGCGCTGCCAGTCGCTCGCGTCGTGGCACACGAGCTTGGTCTTGGCGAGATCGTCCGCGCGCCCGAACTACGCTCCGCACAAGGCAACGGGCGTTCCGCTGCCGACGAATTGGTCGAAAGCTCCAGCGGGTTTGCGGAAGTGTTTCCGGAGGATAAGTTCCTGGTCGTCAAGCGCCTCCAGGAGGCGGGGCACATCGTTGGCATGACCGGTGACGGCGTCAACGATGCGCCGGCCTTGCGGCAGGCCGAGGTCGGCATTGCCGTCGAAAGCGCGACTGACGTTGCCAAAGGCGCGGCGAGCGTCGTCCTCACGACCGAAGGCCTTGGCGCAATTGTCCACCTGGTGAAGAACGGCCGCGCTATCTATCAGCGGGTGCTGACCTGGATCATCAACAAGGTCAGCCGCACCATCCTCAAGGCCGGCTTCGTGGTGATCGCGTTTCTTGTGACCGGTCAGTTCGTCATATCGGCACTTGGCATGGTGCTCCTCGTGTTCATGACCGATTTCGTCAAGATCGCTCTGGCGACCGATCACACCAGGCCGTCGGAGAAACCGGAGAGCTGGAATATTGCGCCATTGGTCACGCTGGCCGTGATTCTGGGCGTGGCGATGCTGGTCGAGGCTCTCGCCGCGCTGTTCATTGGATGGAGGTTACTTGATCTCGGCGGCAACAGCGGCCAGATACAGACTTTCACGTTCGAGCTACTGTTGTTCTTCGCACTCTTCTCGATCATCTCGATCCGGGAGCGGCACGCTTGGTGGAGTTCATGGCCCAGCAAGGCTCTCGGTTTCGGACTAACCGCCGATGCCTGCGCGGGTGTTGCTGTTAGTATCTTCGGCCTGGGCGAGCTTGCTCCACTACCACCGCATATCTTGATCTTTGTCATTGCCACGGCGCTCGGCTGTTCGCTGATCGTCAACGACATTATTAAGACGGCCTTCATCGCGCGCTATTGGCATGGGGGGGCCGGCAACTTGGCGAAGGACGCGAGATGACAATCAAAGCCAAGGATTTTCGTGTGCGAGAAAGTGACAACGTCGATCTCGACAAGTGGTCGACGAACATCGAACCGGTGTACTCCTCGAAGAAGCATTACCACGAATGCCTTGCAGAGCATGTCTTGCAGCTCAGCGCGTTGCAGCAGCTTCTCTACGCATCCAACTCGAGTGCCGTCCTGCTGATTTTCCAAGGGATGGACTCGGCGGGCAAGGACGGCGCCATCAAGCACGTCATGTCTGGGGTGAATCCGCAAGGTTGCCAAGTCTTCAGTTTCAAGCATCCGAGCGCCACAGAACTGCAGCACAATTTTCTCTGGCGCACCACCCGTGACCTGCCGGAACGCGGTCGGATCGGCATCTTCAATCGATCTTATTATGAGGAAGTGCTCATTGCCCGAGTACACCCTGAGATCCTCAGGAGCGAAGGGCTGCCAGATGCGAGGCGTGAAGATGGCGCGGTGTGGCCTGATCGATATCGTTCGATCGTCGATCTGGAGCGACATCTCCACCACAACGGCACGCGCATCATCAAGTTTTACCTTCATCTCTCGAAAGAGGAGCAAAAAAAGAGATTCTTGCAACGCATAGATGAGCCGGAAAAGAACTGGAAATTCAGCCTCGCCGACATTGAGGAACGCAAATTCTGGAAACAGTATATGAAGGCGTATGAGCGATGCCTCAGCGCGACCAGCACTCGGAACGCGCCCTGGTACGTCGTTCCGGCCGACGACAAGGACAACACTCGCCTGATCGTCTCGCAGATTGTCGTTGACACGCTGAAAGCATTGAACTTGGCATATCCGACAACAAGTGCGGAACGCGAGCGTGAATTGACGGCAATCCGAAAACTGCTCGCGAAGTGATGCGCAGGTCCGCTTTTCGAGTAAAAGTCGAGGCAGGGACGTCAGGAGTGTTCGATGCTTGAGTTGTGGGACATTGGTCTTCGCCTTGGAGCGGCCACCTTGGCCGGGTTCGTCATCGGGCTCAATCGCAACCTCCACGGCAAGCCGGTGCATGGTCGAACGTTGGGTCTGGTTGCTCTCGGAGCAGCAAGCGTCGTAACAGCCGGTGTCGAGTTGCCAGGCCCGCAGGGTAACCTCATGCCGTTCGGGCCGATCATACAGGGCGTGGTCACCGGGATCGGATTTCTAGGATCGGGCGTGATCGTTGTGAGTGGAGCCAGAATCGCGTCCTCGACCTTACGACGGCAGCTTCCATATGGTTGACTGCGTGCATAGGAGTATTTTGTGGGCTGGGTGCAGGGCGGTACTTGGGCGTCGCCCTCGCTTTCACCGTCGTGGTGCTTGTTGTCGGTGGCAAACTCGAGAAGCGCATACATTAGCTTTGGGACAAGACCTCAGGGCGACCGACAGAGGAGCTGACGGTATCGGCGTCGTCACACCAGATCCCCGCGCGGGGCCTGTCGTAAGCGCGCGCACCGCTTCCTCGACGCTGTGAAAGAGGTGATCGCCACCGACCAGAGCCTCCAGGCCGAGGCGGGTGAAACTTTCTTGGGCACGCACGGACTCCAGGCGGGCAAAAGCGACATCTATGCCCTGTTGGCGCAGTCGGGTCACGACCTCGCCCAGGATCTTAGCGGCGGTGTAGTCGATTTCGACGATCGCATTGGCTTCGATCACCAGGAGGCGTGACGGAGGCGATTGGCCCGACAACGATTGAACCTAAATCCGGCAGTTGGCCGCGATCGGAGCCGCTTTCTGGGCTCCGTTGCAACCGGTGAGTGTGGTGGATCGTGTCAGGCCGCAGCCATCAGGCGAGGCGGAGGGCGCAATTGACGGCCCTTCAGCCACGATCGCAGC
>JANLPY010000129.1:0-1953 GCA_031367505.1 Hyphomicrobiaceae bacterium
TCGAGATCCGCATCAAGGAGCACAGGCGGTATCCGCGTGGGCAGCGCGGCAACCCCAATCGTTTTCAGCTCGGCTTGATGGCGCTGTTTGCCGAACAACCCGACGCTCTCAATCCAAGGGACCGAGAGCGGCTGGGTAAGCAGTTTCAGAGTGCGTACCGGCATTATGTTCCGCCGGAGTTCCTGCTCGGTTTTCTTAGCCAGATGGAGCGAGGCGAAGCAGGGGAAAAGTTCACCGGCTCGGACTTGCGGCGGGACTTTAGAGACTGGATCATCGAGCGACGGGCAAGCGACATTGATCACGATCGCGGCGACTATCCCCTGGAAATTGAGCAAGGGGTGGAGAAGCTAGAGGAGCGAAGCCAGGTAGGCGCAGCGGAGGGCGATCCCTGGGCCTAGAAACCGCCGACGCAGAAGGCTGCCCATTCGGCGGCGAGCTTCACACGCTCATTTAGCAGGTCGCTGCGCTGGTAAGCCGCCCGGAGCCTGTTCCCATCCACGTGCGAAAGCGCTCGCTCCAGAACCTCACTGGAATAGCTCGTCGTCTCAGCGCCCCAGGTCCGGAAGCTTGCCCGGAAGCCATGCACGGTCACTTCGGGTCGAAGCGATTTGAGAGCCTTGCTGACAGCTACGTCCGTCAGCGATTTGCCCAGTGAATTAGGGAATAACGGGCTGAGTGGACCTTTCTGCAGGAGTCGGACCGACTTGAGTATCGCGATTGCCGGCGGCGAGAGCGGCACTCGCCATTCCCTTTCCATCTTCGTGCGCGCTGGAGGAATCGTCCACACGCGCGCCTTCAAATCGATTTCGCTCCAGGTAGCGCCGCGCGCCTCTCCGGAGCGGCAGGCTGTTAGGATGATGAACTGGAGACACAGCGCACTGGTCGCGCTCTTCCGTCTGAGCTCCGTCATAAAACTCGGGATATCGGCATAGGGCAGGGATGGATGATGCGTGACTTTGGTGGGCCGGCCGAGTTGAGAGTGCTCTAGGCCGCCCTTCCATGCGGCTGGGTTTCTTCGGTCACGCCCCTCGACACGGTCGGCATAATCCAGAACGGCCTCGATGCGGCGTCGGACCCGGCGGGCTGTTTCGTGCTTCGCGCTCCAAAACGAGTGTTCTCCGTCCTTACCTTTCAGCGTCACTGGCTGCTTCAAGATGTCCTCGACATCCTGATAGCCAATATCGCCAGGCTGCTTGGCGCCGATGAATGGGTACACGTAGTCGCGCAACGAATTAGCGAACTTCTCCACGTGCCGGCCGGGGCGAAGGGTTGGACGGCGATGCTCATTGATTCGTTCCGCGTAATCCTTGAACTTCAGCGGCCCGGTTGACGCAGCCTTTCGGACGATTGTGGCGGGGTTGAGCCCATCGCGCACTGCTTTGCGCATCTCCTCGGCCAGATCACGAGCTTCGGTAATCTTCCGATCGAGGGTTGGACCGATACTGACCTCGGTCACTTTGCCCTGACGTTTGTAGCGGAAAATCCATTGGCGCGAATTCATACTACGAACGCGGAGGAACAGATTTCCCCCGTCTGCGTGGGTGCCCACACCGAGTGTCTCAATCTGCCTCGGCTTGAGTAGCCTTATGTTTGCCATCTCACGGGATCCGAACCGGAAAGCCTTACCCAAAGCCTTACCCGTTTGCGTGGATCGCGGCAATCCCAAGCGAACAGCGGCGATCGATCCTCAAGCAAAAATGGCTGAAACCCAAGCCAAATGCGAACATGCGCGAACAACCGCGACACCGAGTTACGTTCCTCTCCTGGGCACCAAGGACCGTCCAAGCACGTCCGTAGCAATCCAAAAAACTAAACAAATCTGCCGAAGTTTTCTTCTTTCGCGATCCTCGAACGATCCGCGATTTGGTTTCATCGGACGGCCGGCGCCAAAGGGTAGCGCGTTCGCCTTACTACTATCACCCGGTTGCCACGGAGTCGTCGATAGCAGAGGCA
>JANLPY010000130.1:0-3999 GCA_031367505.1 Hyphomicrobiaceae bacterium
CTCGATCTCGCGAAGCTGGTCGCGGCCGTAGCCTTTCTCGGCGAGACCATCCAGGAGGGCCGAGCGGGTGTCGGGCTGGCTCCAGAGCGTGCGCAGCTCGTCCTCGTCCTTGAACAGGGTGGGCAGATCGCCGAACAGGCGGTTCCACAAGGCGTCGGGGGTCGGGTAGGCGGGAACATAGTCCTCGGCCCCCGTTGTCATATCGGCCTGGTAGATGTGCAGGCCGTTCGTGGCGTAGGCGAAGCGGGTTTGCAGCTTCATCCACCGGCGGCGGGCGGCCGCCGAGTAGGCTCCGCTTGGAGTGGCGGCTTTGGGTGGGAAGCGGACGTTATCGTACCAGCGGACGAGGGCGAAAGAACCTTCCCCCTTAACCCCCTGCAAAAGCAACGCTCATTCAAAAGAAAAAAATTGACACGCTCACAGCCTGTGGATAACGGGGATAACCCCAGCAACAAATGTGGCGAACCCCGTGCAATACACCCTGCGTCAGATGCGTGAAACGGTCGGTCTGTCGCTGGAGACGTATCGTCACTGGAAACATGTTCTGCCGCCGCTCGCTACGAAAGGCGGGCGGACGCCTTGCTTCAAGTTTGGCGAGCTCATGGCCGCGAGCATCATTCACCGCCTGACGGAGACGGCTGGCGTTCGGGTCAGCTTTCTTAAGGACGTGTCCGTTGACATCTTCAATTTATGCAACACGTCCTCATGGACGGCGCTGGAAGGAGCGACTTTAGCGATCGATCTGAAACTCCGGACCTGCGAGTTCAAGCGGACTCAGTCGTCTTCTACGAATTCCGAGCTAGTTCTGCTCTGCCGAATCGATCCCGTTCTCAGCAAACTCAGGGGCCTACTTCTCCACAACCAGACCGGCGGAGACCAGGCCAAACTCCGCTTTTTACCCACCGAAGTGCGCCCGTCGGCGGAACGACGCCGGAAGCGCGCATGAGTTCGGCGCGGTCACCCGCATTGGCGCTCGAATGGAAGGACAGGCTCGGTCTCACCAATCGCCGGGAGCCTGAACTCTACGAGTCGGCCGACACGGTCGTCGATGTCCCGCACGCGTTTGCCATCCGCGCTGCTCTTGATGACATGGGCCTCTCGGCAGTCTTCTGTGTTCAAGGCGTGCCAACTGTCGCAATCCTGGAGACTGATCGCTACGACCGCGCCGCAGTCATCGACCTTCACGGCGCGCTTTGGAACCAAGGCTTGGCGACCCTGCTACTCGTCATCGCCGACGATAAGCTGCGCGCCTTCTCCTTGGCACGCGCGCCATTGCGGGACTCCGGTGACGTCTTCGAGTCGCGATGCCTCTTTGAAACCTTGGAACTCACTGCCAAGGCACTTGGCTTCCGCAACCTCATCTACGGCGCCGAGTCCGGTCGGCTTTGGCGCGACTACGGCAACTATTTCCAGCCCAAGGAACGGGTCGATCAGGTCCTTCTCGATAACCTGAAGGCCTCACATGACCTTCTGCACACGGAATCGCTCACATCCGATGCAGCACAGGCGCTGCTTATTCAGGCGATGTTCATCGCATATCTCGAAGATCGCGAGATTGTGACCCAAGCCTATTTCCACGCGGTGTCCGGCGAGAAGGCAAATAGCTTCTCCGCGCTTCTGGAAACGGGCGATATCGGGCTGCTACGCAAGCTTTTCCGGACTCTGCGTCAGGACTTCAACGGCAACCTTTTCGTTGCACCTAGCTCGTTCGAGCCCCAGGCCAAAGCACCGGATATCAAGGCCGAACATCTGGCAATATTGGCTCGCTTTCGCTCGGGCCGCGAGGAGATGGCACGCGGCGGTCAACAGCGTTTTTGGGGTTACGACTTTCGTTACATTCCCATCGAACTCATCAGCGCCGTGTATGACCGCTTTCTGGGTGAGCGCGAAGACGAGCGTCGCGCTCAGGGCGCCTTCTATACGCCCATGTTCCTGGCTGACACTGTGGTGTCACAAGTCTGGGATATGCTGTCCGACGAAACTAAGACGACTGGCAGATTCCTTGATCCGGCTTGCGGGTCCGGCGTCTTCCTGGTCCGGTCGTTCCAACGCCTCTGCGAGCATTGGCGGTCGACCCATCGACAACAGACGATTCCCTGGGAAACCCTTCTGTCGCTTCTGAACCGGCTTCATGGATGGGACGTGAACCAGAGTGCCGTGCGCGTGGCGGCTTTTTCACTTTATGTAGCCTTGCTTGATGAGGTGTCTCCTCGCGACATACGCGATCGTGGGAAAATCTTGCCGGAACTCTGGGGGAAGACCCTTGCACGCCGCGACTTCTTTTCGGTCGAGCCCAATGAAGCCGGCTTCGAGGTCATCATCGGCAATCCGCCTTGGTCCAGTCGACGCGGCGCCGAGCGATCATCGGTTCAGTGGAGCAGGCAGGCCGGTCATCCGATGCCAGGCGGCGAAGATGCCTGGGCCTTCAGTTGGAAGGCATTGGAGCATATCTCCCGCGGAGGTCTGATCGCATTCTTGCTCCCGTCAATGGGATTTCTGCACAACTACGCGCCGAAAACGGTTGAGTCCCGGAACGCTTTCTTTCAAAAATGTCGCGTTCGTCGCGTCATCAACTTCGCCGATCTGCGGTTCCAGCTATTCGAGAAGGCTCATCGCCCGGCGGCTTTGATCCTATACGGGCCGGAGCAAGCGGACGACTTTCCTTATCGCTTCGAATATTGGGTGCCAAAGGCAGACCTTAACCTCAGAATCAAACGCGTCATCACGCTGAGTAGTGCCGACAAGCTTACGCTGAGCGTAGCCACCGTCTTGGACAATCCCTTGGTATTCAAACAACGCCTGTGGATGCGCGAACCCGAAGCGAAGCTGTTCTCCTATCTTTCGCGGCTACCAAAGCTCGAAGCATTTATCGTAGACTTCAAGAGTATCAGCCGTCGAAAAGCGACATCAAACCGCAAGTGGGTCATTGGCCAAGGATATCAGCCGTTCAATGACGAGGCTGAAGACGACAGCGTCCTGCCAAAAGAGAGAGAAAAGCGGAGCGACTTCGTTGGCCGTTTACCAGACGTTCCAATCGCGGCATTCACGCGCTTGGCCCAGGCGATCGGTGGTTTGAAGCCAGCCGAATCCTCACACGTGCGCCGGTACGGTTTCGAGGCAGGATTCCAGGGCGTCCGTATCCTTGTGCCGCGCGGTGTTGAGACGGCTCAAAATCGCTTGCGCGCCACCTATTGCGATCAACCACTGACGTTCCAGCACATCATGCAGGCAATTGTCGTTCCGGATGGCGAAGAGGAACGCGCCAAGCTTCTGACGGCCTTCCTGAATAGCCGCATCGCGGTATGGTACGCGTTCCATGGCACGGCATCCTTCGGTTCCGATCGGCCCGAGGTCGGACAGGCAAACCTGCTCATATTGCCGTTCCCATCTCCTGCTGATTTGCCCAACGAGACAGCTGCGCTAAGTGCCGCAAAGGAGCTCGTCCAAATCGTTGACGAGGCTCGGGCGGAAACGCAGAACGGATTTGCACTAAAAATCGAGGATCCGGGAGTTTTGCAGCGCATCGATCAACTTGCTTACAAATATTTTTGCCTGTCAGCCGACGAGATCGCGCTTATCGACGATACAGTCGACTCTATCATGCCTGCGTTACAACCGCATGAGGGGCACTTCCCTGACCTTTGGCGAGTACCGGATGCGGCGCAACGTGCTCTTTACGCACAAACACTGAGCGTGAGCCTGAGCGGCTGGTTCGAAGGTCAAAGCCGCTTAGGCACCCGTCTGATGGCTCGCAGCGCAGACCTTGCTATCCTCCGCCTGCGCCTCAACGGGCATGAGGACTACGCCGAAGAACAGCAGGGCGAGCTGAGCACAATCCTCAAACACCTGTCCGAGCATATCCATCAGCCGCTCGATGGCAATTTCCAGCTGATGCCCGACCTTCGTGTGTTTGTGGGCGGGTGCCTCTATCTCATCAAGCCGATGCAGTTGCGCTTCTGGCTCCGATCCACGGCGCTCGCCGACGCAGACGGGATCGAA
>JANLPY010000168.1:0-4295 GCA_031367505.1 Hyphomicrobiaceae bacterium
GAAGCTCGGCATCTAACCCGCATCGTTCAAGCAGGAGCGGAGCACGCATGGCTGCCTTCCTCGAACTCCGTGGAATTTCCAAGTGGTTCGGCGGCGTGCGTGCCCTTTCCGATATCAATATCGATATCTCGGCCGGCGAGGTTCATTGCCTCGTCGGCGAGAATGGGTCGGGCAAATCGACTCTCATCAAGATCATTTCGGGCGTCCAGCAGCCGGAAGCTGGCGGCAGAATTATCATCGATGGGGAATATCTGAGCCACCTCAAACCGGCTGAAAGCATTCGGCGCGGAATACAAGTCATATACCAGGATTTGTCATTGTTCCCGAACATGACAGTTGCAGAAAATATCGCGGTGGAACGTCACTACGGCTTGCATCTGCTGAATTGGAAGAAACTCCGGAAGACCGCACTGGAGGCGATGGATCAAATCGGCGTGTCCATCGACCCGGACGCTCCGGTATCGGAGCTCGCGATCGCCCAGAGACAGCTGGTGGCGATCTGCCGTGCCATTGCCAACGATGCGAAGCTCGTCATCATGGACGAGCCGACGGCCTCGCTCACCCGCAAGGAAGTTGACGCGCTTCTTGCCTTGACGCTCAAGCTCAAACGCAGAAATGTCGCGGTGGTTTTCGTTAGCCACCGGCTTGACGAGGTGCTCGAAATCGCCGAACGCGTCACCGTCCTGCGCAACGGCGAAAAATGCGGCACCTTCGATGCGAAGGGAATGACCGATCGCAAGCTGGTTGAACTGATGACCGGCAAGAGTTTCGAGTACCAGCCTCTGACGAATGTGCCTCCACCAGGTGCGCCTTTGTTTGAGGTCCGGGGGATTTCGCGCGCAGGCGAATACCACGATGTTTCGTTCAGCGTTGGCAAAGGCGAGATCGTCGGCATCACTGGCCGCCTCGGCTCCGGACGCACCGAACTTGCCTTGTCACTGTTCGGCATGAGCCAGCCAGACGCGGGCGGGATCTGGATGGGTGGCCGCGCACTCCGCATGCGCTCCAATCGCGATGCGATCCGCAATGGCATCGCCTATGTCTCGGAAGATCGCCTGTCGCTTGGTTTGGTGATGGCGCAGTCCATCGCCTCGAACACCGTGATCACTATGTTGCGCGCACTGACGCGTCGATTTGGGCTTGCCGACGAAAAGCGTAGCATTGAAACCGTGCGCAAGTGGGTCGCAGAGCTCGGAATAAAGGTTTCAGACACGGCAAATCCCGTGCAGACCCTGTCCGGAGGCAACCAGCAACGGGTCGTACTGGCGAAGTGGCTGGCGACCAAGCCGAAGCTGCTCATCCTGGATAGCCCCACGGTCGGCGTCGATATTGCCGCCAAAGACGGAATCTACGCCATCGTGCGACGTCACGCGGAGGAGGGTCTGGGGGTGATCATGATTTCGGATGAGATCCCCGAAGTCTACTGTCATTCCCACCGCGTTATGATCATGCGGGAGGGCCGGATCCTTGGCGAATACAGCCCGCTTCAGATGTCAGAAGCTGAATTGCAGGAAGCTGTCGATGCCTAGTTTCCTCGCCCGCTTCGGCCGCACGCATGAAGCGCGGCTTCTTGCCGTCAACCTTGCAATCATCATCTTCCTGTCACTTTTCGCGACAGGCTTCTTCAGCTTGGAAAATGTTTTCAACTTGATGACGTCATATGCCTTCGTTGGCATTTTGGCGGCAGGGCTGGTCGTCGTTCTGGTTGCCGGGAGCATAGACATTTCGATGACGGCAACCGCCTCGATTGCGCAATATCTCGCAGTCCTGGCTATTTCTCGATATGATTTAGGCTGGACGGTTCTCATTGCCGTGGCTCTCGGCACGGGCCTCGTGCTCGGCCTTGTCAATGCAGCCCTGGTCACCTGGTTCCGCATCCCCTCGATCATCGTCACAATTGCGCTGCTCAACGTCTACTATGGGCTTTTGATGTTCTTCAGCAAAGGCAATCCGATCAATTTTCTGCCCGACTGGTATGCGGACGGCATGTCCTGGATCATCGCCGGAGCCGACACCAACAATCCCCTCATCTTGAACATGCAGATCCTCGGGCTTGTGCTGGCCTTTATCGTTGCATGGTTCCTGCTGAACAGCCTCAGCGTCGGCCGCCAGTTGCGCGCGCTTGGCGGCAATGCCGAGGCTGCCAAGCGCGTGGGCTTCAACGAGCTTGGCCTCAACATGTTGGCCTATGGTTTCCTTGGGGTGATGGCAGGCCTCGCCTCTCTTGTGCAGGCGCAGGCCTCGCAGTCCGTGGTCCCGAACGCGCTGGTCGGCCGGGAACTAGACGTTCTGGCGGCCGTCGTTCTCGGCGGTGCCAGCCTGACCGGCGGCTCGGGCAGCATTTTCGGGACTGTGCTGGGCCTCATGCTCTTGGCGCTGCTTCAGAACGGGTTGATTTTGCTCGGTGTGTCGTCGTTCTGGATTCAATTTGCCACGGGTTTCGTGTTCCTTGCAGCGGTATCGACCATTGCATGGGACCGCAAACGGCAGCAGAGCGCGCTGCGGCGCCATATCGGAGCAATGACATGACATCCCCTCCCTCACGCCTTGCAGGGGTTGCGCAGCGCATCGATGCGGTAGACCGCCGCCTGCTGATATTGCTGCTGGCGCTCGCCCTTGTGTTCGGGCTGCTTCTGGGGGATAGGCTGTTCGATGCCACGACTTTCCGCTCGATGGCATTCCAACTTCCCGAACTTGGCATTTTGTCGCTTGCCATGATGGTCGCGCTACTGTCGGGCGGGCTTGATCTTTCGATCATCGCGACGGCCACTCTGGTGGCGCTGACGATAGCCTTCATCTTCAGCTTCGTTCCGGTCGGGCCGGGCGCAGCCGGGGCGGCGTGGCAACTCGTTGCCGTGGCCGGCGGCCTGGCGGTCGCGCTGTCGGTGGGAGCGATCAACGGCGTGATCATCGCCTATATTGGCGTTTCGCCGATCCTTGCCACCCTCGGTGCCATGACGCTGATCAAGGGCATTTCCATCGGCATCACCCGCGGGGGCATTCTTTCCGGATTCCCCGATCCGATCCTGTTCATTGGCAATGGTACAATTGTCGGCATTCCCGTGGTGATGCTGATCTTCGCGGCGGCAGCGCTAATTCTGAGCATTATTATCAGTTCGACGCCTTTCGGCCGCACGCTGAACATGCTGGGTTCCAATGAAGCGGCAACGCGCTATTCCGGCATCGACACGCGCCGGACGCTCGTCAGCGTCTACATGATATCGAGCCTGCTTGCTGCCCTTGCAGGCATCGTGATGATGGCGCGCTTCAATTCGGCCAACGCCGCCTATGGCGAGAGCTATCTTCTGGTCACCATCCTGGCGGCGGTGCTGGGAGGGGTCTCACCTTCTGGCGGCTTCGGCAAGGTTGGCGGCTTGGTTCTGGCGCTGATTATCCTCCAGCTGATTTCCACCTCATTCAATTTGCTCGATATCAGCCAGTTCCTCACTTTGGCGATCTGGGGCGGGATATTGCTGATCGTAGCGGCGGTTTCGCGGTTGCGCAGTCTGTTTTGATCAAGATAGAAAGAACCGTCATGAAAAGATTCGAGAACAAAGTCGTCATTGTCACCGCCGCTGCCTCGGGCATTGGGCTTGCGGCCGCGAAGCGCTTTGCTGCCGAGGGCGCCACCTTGGGCCTCTGTGACATCGAGTTGGACAAGCTCAAGGATCATGCCAGCGCCATGGGACTGCCTGACAGCAAGCTGCATGTGGCGCGGATTGACGTATCCAAGCCGCAGCAGCTGGAGGCGTTCATCGCCGAGACGGTGAAGCGGTTCGGCCACATCGATATTCTCGTCAACAACGCTGGCGTCGGCGCATTTGGTTACGTCACGGAGATTGCCCCTGAAATTTGGGATCGCGTCATCGCGACTACTCTGAGCTCGGTCTTTTACGCCAGTCGGGCGGCACTTCCGCATCTGATCAAGAGCAAAGGCAACATCGTCAACACCGCGTCGATCTCCGGCTTGGTGGCCGATGTCGGCTTTGCCGCCTACAACGCCGCCAAGGGCGGCGTCGTCAACCTGACGCGCGCCATGGCCATTGACCACGCCTCCGACGGCATCAGGGTCAACGCGATTTGCCCTGGCGTGACGGAGACAGGCTCCACCGCCTGGATGCACAATCACCCCGCGATCATGCAGGGTTTTGCGGATCGTCTGCCGATGGGACGTATGGGGACTGCGGAGGAAATGGCCGGAGCCATCCTGTTCCTCGCTTCGGAAGATGCGACCTACATCACCGGCACCAATCTGGTGATCGATGGCGGATTGACAGCCGGTACGGGCCAGCCGC
>JANLPY010000175.1:0-17537 GCA_031367505.1 Hyphomicrobiaceae bacterium
CGGATCGCCGCCCGCGCCATCGAGCAGCTGGTGGCGTCGGTGCCGAGAACGATGCGTCAGATCGTCGACAACACCGTGCCGTACCGCCGGCTCAGGCCTCTGTCCTGATCGTCAGCCGGAGATAAGGGGATAGGTATGAAACAGAAAGCTGCCAGTCCCAATAACGAAAATCAGAACGATCAACGCTAGTTCCGCAATGCCGGCCGACGGATGCCGCTGCGAATTCCAGAGTGATAGTGCACGCAGCGCTACCAGTATAAATGCGATGTTCGAAATTGCATTCAGTGGCTCCGCCCAGAACGAGGGATCAACACCACGTTCGCAATAGGCAAAGATTTTTTCATTCCAATCCATCGGGTCAACCAGGATGACTTCGTTTACATCGCAGACGCCTCGCTTGGCTACTTGAAGCCTCGAGCATCCGACGGCAGACATTAGAAGTCACCACCTAACATGAAGCTGGCGGCAAATGAACGGCCAGCCTATCATCGAACCGCATTGTGACATATTCAATGCCGGGCCCTGCGCCGATGCTGGGCACCGCTACCCGATCATAGGACATCGTCATGCGCGCCGTCGTCATCCATGCAGCCAAAGATCTTCGCGTTGAAGCAGCGACTGTCGCCGAACTCGGGCCAGATGACGTCGAAGTGCGGATCGAGGCCGGCGGCATTTGCGGCTCCGACCTTCACTACTATCAGCATGGTGGCTTCGGCACGATCCGCGTCAAGGAGCCGATGATACTCGGCCACGAGGTCGCCGGCGTTATCGCCAAGACCGGGACCAACATTACGCACCTAAAATCGGGCCAGCGCGTCGCTGTCAGCCCGAGCCGCCCCTGCCGCGAATGCCGTTATTGCCAGCAGGGCCAGCAGCAGCACTGCCTCGACATGCGCTTTTACGGTAGTGCAATGCGCTTCCCGCATGTTCAAGGCGCTTTCCGCGAAATTCTAGTGACCAGCGCAGGCCAGTGCCATCCCGTTGCCGCCGGCTTGAGTGCCGCCGAGGCCGCGATGGCCGAACCGCTGGCGGTCTGTCTCCATGCCGCGCGACAGGCCGGACCTCTGCTCGGACGCCGCGTGCTGGTTACGGGGTCAGGTCCGATCGGTGCGCTTTGCATGATGGCCGCGCGACGCGCCGGTGCAGCGGAAATCGTTGCGACCGATGTTGCCGACGCTGCATTGAACATTGCCAAAAAGATCGGCGCCGACCGCACGATAAATGTTGCCAGTTCTCCTGATGTGCTCGCGACCTATGGTGCTGACAAGGGCACGTTCGACGTGTTGTTCGAAGCATCCGGCAATCAACAGGCGCTCGTATCGGCGCTCGACGTACTGCGGCCGGGCGGCATCATCGTCCAAGTCGGGCTGGGTGGTTCCGTGACGCTGCCGATCAACACGATCGTCGCCAAGGAAATCCAACTCCGCGGCACGTTCCGCTTCCACGAAGAATTCGCGCTCGCGGTTGAACTGATGGGCAAAGGCTTGATCGACGTGAAACCGCTCGTCACCGCGACACTACCGTTCGAGCGCGCGGTTGAAGCCTTCGAACTGGCCGGCGACAAATCCAAATCCATGAAGGTGCAATTGGCGTTCGGGTGACAAGCCGCCTCACCCAAAAACGCGTCCCCAACCTTGTACACCGGCTGGGTCGGCACCGGCGGCACGCAAGCTCGCCCAAAGCGTGACGGCGACACTATCGAGGACCGGCACACCGAGCTCACGTTCGAGCCGTGCCGATACCGCCGCACCGTTGACGTTGGTGCACACGATCGCCACGCAATCGACGCCTTTGCGCACAACATCGCGCACCATTGCTTCGGTCGTCGCTTCGTCGACTTCGGCAAACGAGAAATTGTCTTGAATGCCCAGATGACGTTCCGCCGAGACGCTGAACCCCGCCGCTGCCCAATTCGACATGATGCGGGTTTGCACGTCGTCGATGTAAGGCGTCACGAGGCCGATCCGCTTGTGGCCATCACGACGGAAGATCTCGCGATAACTGAGTACCGTGGTGCAAGCCTTGATGCCGGTCGCAGCCTTGATGCGCTCGATCAAACGCTCGTCGCGGTCAAAGCCGAGCCAGGCCGCGGAGGTACCATTCCAGGCAATGCAATCGACCTTGGCATGCGCCAGCAATTCCGCGGCGCGCAGGATTTCAGTGTCGTCGAACTGACCGAGCGCCGCATCGGTGAGGGCGATTTCCGTCACCTTGAAGCGGCCGAAATGGGCCGTGATGTTGGGCAATCCGGACAGCATGCGGTACGTGACCGGCTCCAAGGTCGTGTTGGATGATGGCGTCAGCATCCCCAGGCGAATTGGTGTTTTCATCGATCCCGCTTCTTGCGTTTCTTCGCGTTAGGACGTTCAGTTGAGGAACCTCAACCTGAACACACTCCCGGGCTCGAGACAAATGACAGCCATCACCCTCGACGCGCTCAACGCACTTCCCCACGACGATTTTGCAAGGGTTCTCGGAGACGTCTTCGAACACAGCCCTTGGATCGCCGCTGCCGCAGCAGCAGCCCGCCCTTTCGCAACAGTGTCTGACCTCCATGACGCGATGGTCGCCGCGGTGCGGGCCAGTCCGCAGGAAAAGCAGCTCGCCTTTTTGAGGGGGCACCCCGAACTTGCCGGGCTGCAAGCTCGCGCCGGAACATTAACGGCCGAGAGCACCGCCGAACAATCGAGCCTCGGATTTCAAAACTTGGCAAAAACAGATACCGAACAGTTCGCGCGGTTGAACGCGGCCTATACGGCCAAGTTCGAATTTCCGTTCATCATCTGTGTGCGCCACCACACCCGTGACGCCATTTTGCAGCAGTTCCAGCAACGACTGGCCAACGATGCCGCGACAGAACAGGCCGCCGCCTTGACCGAGATTGGCAACATCAGCCGGTTGCGGCTTGTCGCCAAGGTCGATGGATCGGGTATGCCGAAGACCGATGGCCGGTTGTCGACACATGTACTGGATACCGTGGCCGGCCGGCCGGCCGCAAACGTCAAAATCGAGCTGTTCGAACTGGGCGAACGCGGTGGTGGATTGATCGTCGCTGCGCACACCAACATCGACGGCCGGACCGACGCACCGTTGATGGCTGGCGGCCCGCTCCGGATCGGCACCTACCAGTTGTTATTCCACATCGGTGATCATTTTCGCCAATCGCAGAATGCTGGTGCTGAACCGGCTTTTCTCGACGTCGTACCGATCCGCTTTTCGATATCCGAGCCGACCGGGCACTATCACGTGCCCTTGCTCGCCAGTCCATGGAGCTATACCACCTATCGGGGCAGTTGACGGCATATTCAAACGCCTGCGAAGCACCTTGTTTTTCGCCAAGCTTTGTCTGACACTGGACGGCAGCGGGCTACGAGATCCGCATTTTCGGAATTCCAGGGAGAGACACGATGGCGAAGTTGAACGGCGTAACACGGCGCACGTTTGTAGCGGGTGCAGGCGCCGCAGCAGGCATGGGGGCAATCCCTGCGGCATGGGCGGCTGTCGACTACAAAAAGTATGCCGGCACCAAGCTAGAGGCGAACCTTATCAAGGGCCCACGTGGCGACCTGCTGCAGAAGCACGCCAAAGAATTCACCGAGCTGACCGGTATCCTCATCGAGTCGGAAACGATCCCTGAGCAGCAGCAGCGTCAGAAAGCGGTGATCGAGCTTGCCTCCGGCAAACCCTCCTTTGACGTTATGCATCTGAGCTATCACGTTCAGAAGCGGCAGTTCGAAAAGGCTGGCTGGCTGGCCGACATCACGCCGTTCATGAAGAATCCAAGCATGACGGCGCCAGATCTTGTCGAAAGCGACTTCTCCGCCGCTGGTCTCTCTTACGCCAAGAACGACAAGGGGCAGATGTTGTCGCTGCCGATGTCGGTCGACTACTTCATCCTCTACTACAACAAGGAAATTTTCGAAAAAGCCAAGGTCTCGGTGCCGAAGACGCTCGACGAAATGAACGAGTTGGCGGTGAAACTCACCGACGAGAAGGCGGGCATTCACGGCTACGTCGGGCGTGGTTTGAAAAACGCCAACATGACGTTGTGGACCAATTACTTCCTCAACTATGGCGGCGAATTCCTCGATGCCAAGGGCAATATCCTGACCGATGGCCCCGAGGCGATCGAGGCGACCAAGTGTTATGTGCGCTCGAACAAGTCGTCGCCTCCCGGCGTCGCGGGCTTCAACTGGATGGAGGCCTTAGCGAGCTTCGCGCAGGGCCGTGCCGCCATGTGGGTGGACGGCGTCGGCTGGGCGCCAGGCGTCGAGAACCCGAACTCATCCCGCGTCGTCGGCAAGGTCGGTTATGCGATGGTGCCGGCAGGCCCGAAGGGGCAGTTCTCGGCGACTTATGGCGACGGCTTAGGGATTCCGGCAGCCAGCACCAAGAAGGAAGCGGCCTACCTCTATTGCCAGTGGGCGGTGTCGAAACAGATGGGCGCGCGTCTGCTGCAGTCTGGCGGTGGCGTGCCGTTCCGCAACTCAGTCCTCAACGACGAAGACGCGCGCAAGGGCGTGACGCTGCCGAAAGAGTGGCTGCAGGCTGTGATCGACGCCGGCAAGATCAGTAAGCTTGGCTTGCCGACAGTCATCCCGGTCGCTGAATTCCGCGACCTCGTTGGTGCTGCTGTAACGGCGACGCTCTCGGGCGCCGACCCGGCCACCGAACTCAAGAAGGCGCACGAGCAGTTCCGCCCGATCCTGGAACGTAGCGAAAAGGCTTGAGTGCCTTGTCGATTCTGTAACCAACGCGCCGAGCCGCCAACAGCTGCGGGCCCGGCGCTTATCAATTGCGAGGCATGCCCTTAGATGACTGTCCAGGTCGAGCCCGGGCGTGACGTAACCAAAGCTTTGGCCGTCACGACCGAACCGAACGCTGAATTGCGACCGCCGTCGCTTTGGCCGTTCCTGTTGCCCGCACTGATCGTCGTTTTGGCGGTCATCATCTTTCCCTGGGTCTTCACGATCTGGATGAGCATGCACGAATGGAAAGTCGGCCATCCGACTAAGTTCGTCGGACTAGCGAATTATCTGCGCCTGCCGAACGATCCGCGCTTTGTCGAGGCGATCGGGCACACCATGTTTTACACCATCCTTTCGGTGGTTTTACCGGTGATACTCGGCACCTTCGCGGCAGTGGTGTTTCACCAAAAATTTCCACTCCGCGGACTATTGCGGGGACTGTTCATCATGCCGATGATGGCGACACCGGTCGCGATCGCGTTGATCTGGACGATGATGTTTCATCCGCAGTTAGGCGTGCTGAATTATATCCTTTCCCTCGTCGGCATTGGCCCGCAGCTTTGGGCCTTCCACCCCGCAACCGTGATCCCGTCGCTGGTGCTGGTCGAGACATGGCAATGGACGCCGCTCGTCATGCTGATCGTGCTCGGTGGCCTCGCTGCCATTCCCTCCGAGCCCTATGAAAGCGCGATGATCGATGGCGCAAGTTTCTGGCAGATGTTCCGCTATATCACGCTGCCATTGATCATGCCGTTCCTGTTCATCGCCGCGATGATCCGCATGATCGACGCCGTGAAGGCGTTCGACATTATTTTTGCGATCACTCAGGGCGGGCCGGGATCGGCATCGGAGACGATCAACGTCTACCTCTACAGCGTGGCCTTCGTGTACTACGACATCGGCTACGGCTCGGCGATCGCGGTGGTATTTTTCGTTATCATCGTCATGCTGGCAGCGGTGATGCTGTACGCTCGCCAGCGCATGCACTGGAACGAAGCCGGGGGTGGCGCATGAGTGTGAAGCAGATCCTCGGCAAACTCGGCCTTGCCTTCTCGGTATTCGTGATCGTCTCGCCAGCGATCCTGTTCTTCGTGTGGATGATATCGCTGTCGCTCAAGTTCGAGATCGACAACGCATCCTATCCGCCGATCCTGATCCCCGATCGCTTCGCCTGGGACAACTACGCCCAGGTGCTGTCGTCGAACCGCTTCACGACCTACTTTTTCAACACGTTGATCGTCACTGGCACAGCGACGTTTTTGGCGCTACTGGTCGGTGTGCCAGCTGGCTACGCCATCACCCGCATGAAAGCCCATAAGACGGCGGTCGTGATTTTGATTGCCCGCATCACGCCGGGCCTGTCGTATCTCATCCCGCTGTTCCTGCTGTTCCAGTGGCTCGGGCTACTGGGTACGTTGCTGCCGCAAATCGTCATCCATCTCGTCGTCACGGTGCCGATCGTGATTTGGATCATGATCGGTTACTTCGAGACGACGCCGCTCGAACTTGAAGAGGCAGCCCGCATTGACGGGGCGACGCGCTGGCAAATCTTCCGTCACGTCGCGATGCCGATCGCCAAGCCGGGGATCGCGGTCGCATTCATCCTGGCGGTGATCTTCTCGTGGAACAATTTCGTGTTCGGCATCGTACTGGCCGGGCGCGAAACCCGCACGTTGCCGGTCGCCGTCTACAACATGATCTCGTTCGACCAGTTGAGTTGGGGGCCGCTTGCCGCGGCAGCATTACTCGTGACTTTGCCGGTGCTGCTGCTGACCGTGCTTGCGCAACGGCAGATCATCGCTGGACTGACGGCCGGTGCTGTGAAGGGCGGTTGACACGCCGATTGCAAGTTTGACGCACGCAGCCATCGCGTGCGACGATTTTATGTCGTTCATTCGGTCGGTCATTAGGAGAAGCGCAATGAGAGCCAAGCGTAGCGCCGCAAGCAGCGTGCTCGCCGTGTTGTTGGTGTGCGGGCCAGCACTCGCCCAGCAAAAGACCTTCACGCTGGGAGGCTATGGCGGCTCATTCGAACAGACCATGCGCAAGGACGTGATACCGGCGTTCGAAGCCAAGCATGGCGTCAAGATCGAGTACGTGGCCGGCAACTCGACCGATACCCTCGCCAAGTTGCAAGCCCAAAAAGGCAACCAGGTGATCGACGCCATCATCGTCGACGACGGCCCCATGTATCAAGCCGTCGAGCTCGGCTTTTGCGGGGATCTCGCAGCCGGCGACGTCTACAAGGACGTCTACTCGATCATGAAATTCAAATCGAACAAGGCCGTCGGCATCGGCATGGTCGGCACAGGGATTCTCTATAACAAGAAGGTGTTCGACGAGAACAAATGGGCAGCCCCAACCTCGTGGAACGACCTGCAGGACCCGAAATTCAAGAAAAAACTCGTCATCCCGGCGCTCAACAATACATACGGACTGCACGCCGTTGTGATGGCCGCAGCCGTACGCGGCGGTTCGGAGACAAACATCGAGCCAGGTTTCAAGGCCTTCAAGGACGAGATCGGACCGAATGTGCTGGCTTATGAATCATCGGCAGGCAAGATGACCGAATTGCTGCAAAGCGGGCAGGCGATCATCGCCGTTTGGGGTTCGGGCCGAACCAAGGCCCTTGCAGATACAGGCTTTCCAGCCGAGTTCGTCTATCCAAAGGAAGGCGGCGTCGCGCTCGGCGTTGCCGCGTGTCCGATCGCCGGCTCCAAGAATGACAAGGAGGCGCAGGCCTTCGTGCAACATATGCTGTCACCTGAAATCCAGGTGATCATGGCCAAGGGTGCAGGCTTCGGGCCAACTAACGGTACGGTCAAACTCGATGCCGAGCAGCAAAAAGGCCTGCCCTACGGCGATCAGGTAAAGCTGCTCAAAGCGATTGATTGGGACACCGTCAACAAGGCGCGCGCCGAATGGAACAAGCGCTGGACCCGCGAGATCGAACGCTAGGATCGGTCGAATGATCATCGCCATCGATGGGCCCGCCGCCTCGGGCAAAGGCACGCTCGCGAAACGGATCGCCGCGCATTTCGGCTATTCGTGCCTGGACACCGGCCTGCTCTATCGGGCGGTCGCCCGCGACGTGATGGCGGCCGGCCAAGACCTCGAGGACGAGCGAGCGGCGGCCCTCGCGGCGCGCACGCTCGATCCCCAGACACTCGACGACGAGGGGCTGCGATCACCAGGCGTTGGCGACAAAGCCTCGATTGTCGCCAAGTTTCCAGCGGTTCGCACGGCGCTCCTGGCGTTTCAGCGCGAATTCGCTCACCGGCCTCCAGGCGCGGTGCTGGACGGTCGCGACATCGGCACGGTTGTATGTCCTGATGCCGATGTGAAGCTGTTCGTGACGGCCGACCTCGCGATCCGCGCTCAGCGCCGCTTCAGCGAGCTTTCGGGCCGCGGCGAAGACGTCCAATACCAGCGCGTGCTCGAAATAATCCGGGGTCGCGATGAACGCGATGCCGGCCGGGCCGATGCCCCGATGCGCGCGGCTGAAGATGCCCTGTTGCTCGATACCAGCAATTTAGATATAGACAGCGCACTCGACGCCGCCATCGGACTGATCAAGAGGACGGTTGGCCAATAGGGTTTCTACTTCACGGGGTGTCTAAATCGGCATCTTGGAAGGACCAAGGAACCCCAATCTCGTTGGTGGGAAAAACCCTCCGCAGGCGGCATTGGAACAAACTCAACATGCGCGCTGGCTCCAACCAGCCGGCCACGCTTGCGTGTCCGGCGATGTCGTTTTGACATTGGAAGTAGCCATCACAATCGAAACCAAACCCGCCGCGGGCGATCCCCGCAGTCGATGAACCCCAACAGGAACTTTAATGGCAACCGCAACCGCTCCAACCTCGAAAGAATACAATCCGACCCGCGATGACTTCGCGGCCATGTTGACCGAGACCCTCGGCGCCGACGATGCCTTTGAAGGCAGTGTTGTCCGCGGCAAGATCGTCGGCATCGAAAAGGACATGGCGATTATCGACGTAGGCCTCAAGATGGAAGGCCGCGTTGCGATGAAGGAGTTCGGTCTGCCGGGTCAACCGTCAGAACTGAAGGTCGGCGATGAGGTTGAAGTCTACCTCGAGCGCATCGAAAACGCGCTCGGTGAAGCGGTTCTGTCGCGCGACAAGGCCAAGCGCGAAGAGAGCTGGACCCGCCTCGAGAAGCAATTCTCGGCTGGCGAAAAAGTCACCGGCGTCATCTTCAACAAGGTCAAGGGCGGCTTTACGGTCGACCTCGACGGCGCCGTGGCGTTCCTCCCCGGCTCCCAGGTTGACGTTCGCCCGGTTCGCGACATCGGCCCGCTGATGCATCAGCCGCAGCCGTTCCAGATCCTCAAGATGGACCGTCGCCGTGGCAACATCGTCGTGTCCCGCCGTTCGGTACTCGAAGAGAGCCGTGCAGAGCAACGCACGGAAATCGTCGCCCGCCTCGCCGATGGCCAGGTCATCGACGGCCTCGTCAAGAACATCACCGACTACGGTGCGTTCATCGACCTCGGCGGCATCGACGGCCTGCTGCACGTCACCGACATGGCATGGCGCCGCGTCAATCATCCGTCCGAGATCGTCAACGTCGGCGATACCGTGAAGGTGCAGATCATCCGTATCAACCCGGAAACCCAGCGCATTTCGCTCGGCATGAAGCAACTGCAGTCCGATCCATGGTCGGGCATCGAAGCCAAGTACCCGGTTCAAGGCCGCTTCACGGGCACCGTCACGAACATTGCCGACTACGGCGCGTTCGTTGAACTCGAACCAGGCGTCGAAGGCTTGATCCACGTCTCCGAGATGAGCTGGACCAAGAAGAACATCCACCCAGGCAAGATCGTATCGACCAGCCAACAGGTCGATGTGCAGATCCTCGAAGTGGACAGCAACAAGCGCCGCATCAGCCTCGGCCTGAAGCAGACCCAGGAAAATCCGTGGGACAGCTTCTTGACGACGCACCCGAAGGGTTCGATCGTCGAAGGACCGATCCGCAACATCACCGAGTTCGGCCTGTTCATCGGCCTCGACAACGGTGTGGACGGCATGGTCCATCTTTCGGATCTGGACTGGAACAAGCCCGGCGAAGAACTCATCAAAGAGTACAAAAAGGGCGACAACGTCAAGGCGATGGTCCTCGACGTCGACAGTTCGAAGGAACGCATCTCGCTTGGCGTCAAGCAGCTCAGCGGCGACCCAGCCGATGCGCTCGGCAAGTACAAGAAGGGCGATGCGGTAACCTGCACCGTCGTCAAGGTCGAAGAGAACGGCATCGAAGTGAAGGTCGCGGACAGCGAGCTCACGGCGTTCATCCGTCGCTCCGATTTGTCGCGCGAACGGACCGAGCAGCGTCCGGAGCGTTTCAACATCGGCGATAAGGTCGATGCTTCGGTGCTCAGCGTGGACCGCGCGGCACGCCGCATCGCAGTCTCGATCAAGCAGCTCGAAGTTGCCGAAGAGAAGCAGGCTGTTGCCCAGTACGGTTCGTCAGACTCGGGTGCCTCGCTTGGCGACATCTTCAAGGCCGCTATCAAGAAGCGTGAAGGCAGCGACAGCTGAGCAGTCTAACGCTTTAGCAACCACGATTGCAGTGGCGCGGCTCGAAAGGGCCGCGCCATTTTCGTTTCGTTGACAGTGTTAAACAAGGAATTTTATGGCACACAATATGGAAACGACGCTGCGGGAACTGATCGCCCGGACCGATAACCTCGAGATGAAGAGCGCCTTCCAGGACGACGTGATCGAGGAACTCAACAAGACCATCGTCATGCACTCGGGCACGATCGAGCAGCTTCAGGCGCAGATCAACGGTCTGAAAAAATTCTTGCGCGAAGCCCAGGACAACACCGTTCGCGACCCACAAGACGAATTACCACCGCCGCATTATTGAGCGAGAGAGTGTACGGGCTCTCAGCCATCGACTGCGCCCGCCCCACATGTCAGCTTGCCCTAATTGGCACATGAGGAACCTCAAACATGACAATCGGTATCGGTGGTTCGACAGCGGCGGAAGAGCTGGAGAAGATGACATCGATGCGGGGCGATGCGCCGCCAATCAGCGTGGATGAGCGTCGGCACCGGATCGAGCGCGCTCAAGCGTTGATGCAGTCAACCGGCATCGATGCGATCTGGCTCGATGTGTCAACGAGCTTGACCTACTTCACCGGCCTGAGGCTCGGGCGTAGTGAGCGGCTGCATGGCGCGCTGCTCCCAGCCCGAGGCGAAATCACGTATCTGAGCCCGGCCTTCGAAGTCGAAAAGCTGCGCGCCATGCTGACGCTGGATCAAGACATCGCAGCGTGGGACGAGCATGAAGATCCAACCGCTTTGGTTGTCGAGATGCTCCGCGCCAAGGGTATCGCACGAGGATGCATCGGCATCGATGAGGCAACGCCGTTCGCGACCTTCGATGGCCTGCGGCGCGCCAGCAATTCCTACGACTATGTCAACGCAAGCAGCATCACCGCAACCTGCCGGTCGCAGAAGACAGCGTGCGAAATCGCGCTCATGCAGACGGCAAAAAATATCACGATGGAGGTGCAACGGGCCACCGCCCGCATCTTGCGCGAAGGTATCACCACGACCGAAGTGCAGGCGTTCATTGCGACGGCCCACGCCAAGCTTGGTGCCGAGGGGCCACTGCACTTCAATATCGTGTTGTTTGGAAAGGCAACGGCCTATCCGCACGGCGTGCCGTATCCGCAAACGCTTGTGCCCGGCGACATGGTGCTGGTCGATGTCGGCGCACCGGTCGACGGTTATCTGTCGGATATCACGCGCACCTATGTGTTCGGTGCACCGACGGATCGTCAGCGTCAGATCTGGAACCTGGAGAAGGCGGCCCAACGCGCAGCATTTGATGCCGCAAGGTTAGGAGCTCCGTGCGAGGCAGTGGATCACGCTGCGCGGGGTGTGATCGAACAAGCTGGCTTCGGCCCCGGATATAAGACGCCGGGCCTGCCGCATCGCACCGGCCACGGCATCGGGATGGATGTGCACGAAACGCCCTACATCGTGCAGGGCGACAAGACCAAGCTCGCCCTTGGCATGACCTTCTCCATTGAGCCCATGATTTGCCTGTACGGTGAGTTTGGTGTTCGCCTCGAGGACCACGTGCAAATGACCGAGCAGGGACCGCGCTGGTTCACAGAGCCCGCCCACTCAATCGACGATCCCTTCGGTTGCGAGGCATGAATGGCGGAAAGACAAGATGTTTCAGGCAATTCGATCCGCACCGCCTGGTTGAACCGGAAGCGGGGCTGGCTTAGGGTGCCGTTCAACGGACGGCACATTCGGCCCGTCTCCACAGCAGGCTATTCATATGACGCTTGAAACTGAGACCGTTCTTGATCGTCGCCGGTTGCGCCGCAAGCTTTCGCTGTGGCGCTCACTCGCTGTGGTGGCCGGCGTGCTCGCCCTCGGCGTGATGTTTTCCATGCGCGACGGCCAGAGCGGATTTACCCAGCCTCGTCAAATTGCCCGCATCAGCATCGAGGGCATGATCACCGAGAATCGCCAGCAACTCGAGTTGCTACATCGTGTCGGCGAGGCCAAGCACGTCGAAGGCGTGATCCTGTTCGTCAATAGTCCGGGCGGCACGACCACGGGTGGCGAAGCCCTGTTCGAAGCACTACGCAAATTATCTGAGAAGAAACCGCTGGTTGCTCAATTCGGTACGGTTGCGGCATCGGCCGCCTACATCGCCGGGCTCGGTACCGACTACATCGTGGCGCGCGGCAATACGATTACCGGTTCCGTCGGCGTCATCATGCAGTGGCCCGAAGTGTCCGAGCTGCTCGCTAAGCTCGGCGTCAAGATGAATGAGATCAAGAGCGGCCCGTTGAAGGCGTCGCCCTCGCCCTTCCAGCCGGTCGATGAGCCAAGCCGGCAGGTCGTGCAAGCGATGATCTTGGAGGGCCAACGCTGGTTCCTCGGTCTGGTGACGTCGCGGCGCAACGTGAAGACCGGCGAGATCCCGGGGCTCGAACAGGGCCGCGTTTACTCGGGCCGCGAGGCGCAGACGCATAAACTGGTCGATGAAATCGGCGGCGAGACGGAAGTCGTTCGTTATTTGCAGGAAAAGCGCAACGTGCCGAAAGACCTCAAGATCGTCGATTGGAAGCCCAAGCGCCAATCCGATTGGCCGTTGACCACGAGTGAAGCGGGTATTTTCGGCTGGTTGGCCGGCCGAATGTTTGGCGATCTCGGCGCGAGACTTGCGCAAGATCCAAACCTTGGCAGTGTTGGCCTTGACGGTCTCGTCTCGGTTTGGCACCCTGGGAAAAATTAAGGTTTTACAACGCCTTTATTGTCGAACGTTTGCCCCCTAGCGGGCCGACCCTGCCCAATCGGAGCTATCCGCCACGTGATCAAGTCAGAGCTCATCCAGAAAATCGCCGCGACCAATCCGCATCTGTTTCACCGCGACGTGGAACGCATCGTGAACGTCATATTTGACGAGATTATCGAGGCGTTAGCGCGTGGCGACCGGGTCGAGCTGCGGGGGTTTGGAGCGTTTACCGTGAAACATCGCGCCCCACGCCTAGGTCGTAACCCGCGCACTGGCGCATCGGTTCCGGTTGACGAAAAATTCGTTCCGTTCTTCAAGACCGGCAAGGAATTGCGCGAGCGGCTGAACACCGGCGCCGCCTGAAGCAGGCCGAGTTTGGTCGCGGCCAGACGACATTCATCGAGGAGTTAACTCTAGTGTTCGGGCGCATCATCGGACTTGTCAGCGCGCTTTTCGCAGCGGTATTTTTGGTATCGTTGGCCGTTGCCAATCGGCATTCGGTGCGGTTGGTACTCGACCCGTTCAACCCAGAGAACCCGGCGATTTCAACTGATCTACCGTTCTATGCCTACCTCTTCGCCATGCTGATCGGTGGGGTAATGCTCGGTGGATTTGCGACTTGGATGAACCAGGGCAAGTGGCGCCGCACCGCGCGCAACCGGACGCATGAAACGATCCGCTGGAAATCCGAAGCCGAGCGCCTAACCCGTGAACGGGAAGCAGCGGCGGCAGCGGCCCAGCCACGCAAACAATTGGCGGTCGCCGGGGGCGCCCAGGCCCGCCTTCGCTGACATTGGTTCGACACCGTTGAAAGGACGTAGCCGCCATGCGGTTCATCGATGCCACGCAGGTCTCGAACGCGCTCTCGTATCCAGCGCTCGTCGATATTCTCGACCAGGCTTTTCGAACCGGCGCGATTTCGCCGCTGCGGCACCACCATAAGATAGCACTCGAAAATCGTCCCGAAGCGATGTTGTTGCTGATGCCCGCCTGGTCGGCGTCGGCACCAGGCGCGCTGACGGCCGGGCCCTACATCGGTATCAAGGTGATCACGATGTTTCCCGACAACAGTTCGCGCCTGTCGAAGCCGGGGATTTGCGGTGTCTATCTGCTGCTGTCGTCTGACAGCGGCGAGCCGTTCGCGATCATGGATGCACCGACGCTGACAGTGTGGCGCACCGCCGCCGCATCGGCCCTCGCCAGTCGCTACCTGAGCCGCCCCGATGCGTCGCGCATGACCTTGATTGGCGCCGGTGCCCTCGGCGAATACCTCATCCGCGCTCACGCATCGGTTCGACCGATCAAGCAGGTCTCGATTTGGAACCGCACGCCCGCCAACGCCAAGGCATTGGCCGCCAAGTTCGCCGGCAGCGGCCTCGACGTTACCGTTGCAACTCATCTCGAAACGGCCGTCCGGTCGAGCGACATCGTGTCGACCGCAACGATCTCCTCGACGCCGATCGTCAAGGGTGCGTGGCTCAAAGCGGGTAGCCATCTCGATTGCGTCGGCGCCTATCGGCCCGACATGCGAGAAACCGACGATGATTGCGTGCGGCGTGCACGACTGTGGGTCGACACCCGCATCGGCGGTCTGAATGAAGCCGGCGACGTGGTCATCCCATTGAAGGCCGGCTTCATCACCGAGGCACACGTTCTAGGCGATCTCTATGAATTAGCGCGTGGACAATCACCGTTGCGCCAATCCGGCGACGAGATCACCATGTTCAAATCCGTTGGCGCATCGATCGAGGATTTGGCGGCGGCAATAGCGGTTTATGAAAACGCCTGATTTTCGGCGGCACCCACGGCGGCATCCACAACTAAAATGACAATCGAAGTCAAAATCTGCGGTCTGAAAACACCGACAATGATGCAGGCAGCACTCGAAGCAGGTGCTGATTACGTCGGCCTCGTGTTCTTCGAATCGAGCCCGCGAAACGTCTCGATCGAGCAGGCGGCAGAACTCGCCGACATGGCAAGCGAACGTGCGAAAGTCGTGGTGCTTCTCGTCGATCCAGGCGACGGGATGGTGGACCGCATCATGCCCTACATCGCGCCCGATATCCTACAGTTGCACGGCTCGGAAACGCCCGCTCGCGTCGCCGAGATCAAGCGGCGGACCGGCGCCACCATCATGAAAGTGATCAAGGTCGAGACTGCCGCCGATGCCGCACGCGCGCTCGATTACGCCGGGATTGCCGATTTGATCTTGTTCGACGCCAAAGCGCCAAAGGGATCGGTCCTGCCCGGCGGCAATGGGCTCACGTTCGACTGGAGCGTCCTCGATGACGTCAAAGACAAAGTGCCCTATATGTTGTCTGGCGGGTTGACGCCCGAGAACGTCGCTGAGGCGATACGCCTGACCGGCGCACGCCGCGTCGATGTATCATCTGGCGTTGAATCGAGCCCAGGCGAGAAGGATGCGGACTTGATCCGCGCCTTCATTGCCAACGCCAAAGCCGTCTGAAATTCACGTCTGAACGAAAGCCCAGCCGCCATGTCCACCACCACCGACCGCGCATCGAAGTTCAATAGCTACATGACCGGCCCCGACGAGCGCGGGTTTTTCGGCATATTCGGTGGGCGGTTTGTCGCGGAAACGCTGATGCCGTTGATCCTCGATCTCGAAGGTCACTACACCCGCGCGAAGAACGATCCGAGTTTTGCAGCCGAACTGCATCATCTCAATGTGCACTATGCCGGCCGGCCGAGCCCCCTGTATTTCGCCGAGCGCATGACCGACCACCTGCGCGAGGGCGCAAAAAAGGGCATGGGCGCGAAGATTTATTTCAAGCGCGACGAGCTCAATCACACCGGCAGCCACAAGATCAACAATTGTCTCGGTCAGATTTTGCTGGCGATGCGGATGGGCAAGACGCGCATCATCGCCGAGACCGGTGCTGGACAGCACGGTGTTGCGGTAGCGACCGTGTGCGCGAAGTTCAATCTGCCGTGCGAAATCTACATGGGCAAGACCGACGTAGAGCGGCAGAAGCCGAACGTGTTTCGCATGCACATGCTGGGAGCCAAGATCAACGCCGTGACCTCTGGCGCGGGCACGCTCAAGGACGCCATGAACGAAGCCCTGCGCGACTGGGTGACCAACGTAAAGGACACCTACTACATCATCGGCACGGCGGCCGGCCCCCACCCGTACCCGGCGATGGTGCGCGACTTCCAATCGATCATCGGCACCGAGTTGCGCGGCCAGATGATGGAGATGGAAGGCCGCTTGCCCGATACGCTCGTTGCCTGCATCGGCGGCGGCTCTAACGCCATCGGCCTGTTCCATCCGTTCCTCGACGACAAGGACGTGAAGATATTCGGCGTCGAAGCCGGTGGCCACGGCGTCGAGGTCGAGAACGGTCACGCCGCATCGATGAACGGCGGGCGGCCCGGCGTGCTGCATGGCAACCGCACGTACTTACTGCAGGATAGCGACGGGCAAATCCTCGAAGGCCATTCAATCTCGGCTGGTCTCGACTATCCGGGCGTTGGGCCGGAGCATTCCTGGCTGCACGACACCAAGCGCGTGACGTATGTATCGGCGACCGACAACGAAGCGCTGGAGGCGTTCCAGTTGTGCGCCAAGCTCGAAGGCATCATCCCCGCGCTGGAGCCCGCGCACGCCCTCGCCTACGTGATGAAGCTCGCGCCCACTCTGCCCGACACCGACCTATTGGTGATGAACCTCTGCGGCCGTGGAGATAAGGATATTTTCGCCGTGGCGGAGCATTTGGGGATGAAGATTGGGTAGGGGTGGGGGGGGGGTGGAAAATGCCTATTTCAAATGGTTAGCAACACCGTTGACAAGAGTAAGCGGAATGGCCTTCGCAATGGGTGGCACAACGATTATTAAGATCATTAACATGCGAGGCACTTCCGATGGTCGACCCGATTGCGACTACAATTTCTGTTTTCGCACTTGCGGTCTCATCAATTACTGCTTGGCTGACTTTAGTTCGACGCGGCACGGTTGGGTTAACGCAGCCAACTGTCATATTCTTTGGCCCTGACGCCCTAAGCTTTCCAGACGCAGTGCCTCACCCCAAAGTGTACATACGAACCTTGCTGTTTTCATCTTCGAAACGAGGCAGGATTATCGAGAGCATGCACGTCAATCTCGCCCGCAATGAAACGCGGCAGAACTTCAACATATGGGTTCACGGAGACGAAAAGCTTGTCCGAGGTAGTGGCCTTTTCGTTGGAGAAACCGGAGTGTCTGCAAATCATCATTTTCTCACGCCAAAAGATGGAAGTGACTTTCGCTTTGTCGAGGGAAAATACACGCTCGAACTTTATACAAAATTACTCGGCGACAAAGCAGCTCGATGCGTCTTATCGCAGACACTTGAGATTCATACCTATCCCCTTATCTCCGGCTGACGATCAGGACAGAGGCCTGAGCCGGCGGTACGGCACGGTGTTGTCGACGATCTGACGCATCGTTCTCGGCACCGACGCCACCAGCTGCTCGATGGCGCGGGCGGCGATCCG
>JANLPY010000184.1:0-8288 GCA_031367505.1 Hyphomicrobiaceae bacterium
TAACAGTCAGTCTGACTTCCACCCGGCCGTCGGTCCCTTCTCGCCTCATCGGCTTGGCAGGACGTTACAGGCTGACGCCTGAACCGGATGGATCTCCCTTGTTCACGTCCAACTCTTTGATTGCATGCTGGCGGTAAGAACTCCGGAAGCACCTCAACCTCAACTCACTCGCAGTAGCGTGAGCTTTGGTTCTGCCTTCCCCTCAGCGGGAGAGAGTCGGCTACTCCAATCACGATCGATTTCGAGGCTATGTTCCCGTTCACTGACGTTCCGGCCTGCAACCTCCCGGTCTACACTTCGCAGTGCCCGTTACCGACCACCACGCCAGGCTTGGTACACGGCTGCTCGCTAGGCTTTATAGGTGAGCTGCGGCGCGATGGTGATGCTGCGGGCCATCAGGTCGGCGGTGGTCGTCACAGTCGACCCCTCATTCGTGACGGAGTGCCTCGATCGGGTCGAGGCGGGCGGCGCGGCGGGCCGGGAAATATCCAAAGACGACCCCGACGACGGCGGAAAACGCGAAAGCAATGAAAACGATTGTAGGATCAATACTGAACGGAATTTGAAGGGCCCGCGTGCCCTGAGCTGCAAGGCCCAACCCGAGTAGCACACCCAGGATACCGCCAAACAAAGACAGTACCACCGCCTCCATGAGAAATTGCAGTAGCACTTGCCCCTCGAGCGCACCAATGGCGAGCCTGATGCCAATTTTACGCGTGCGTTCGGTGACTGAGACCAGCATTATGTTCATGATGCCGATGCCGCCGACCAAAAGGCTCACACCCGCCACCGCGCCCAGCAGACCAGTGAGTACGGTGGTTGTCCCGGTCTGAGTTTCCGCGATCTGCTTCATGTCGCGCACCGTGAAATCGTCGTCCTTTCCGGGCGTGATATTGCGCCGCTCGCGCAGTAGGCGCTCGATGTCAGCCTGAACTTTCGCCGTTTCCACGCCCTCGTCGGCCGATATCGATATGTTCGAAATGTTTGTGCTGCCGGCAGTGCGCCGTTGGAATACACGCAAGGGAATGAGCACGACGTCGTCCTGGTCGGAGCCGCCGCCCGACTGACCCTTGACGTTTAGAACCCCGATCACCTCGCACGCGACCTTGCCAACCCGCAGATTGCGGCCGATCGCGTCACCGCCGGAGAACAGCTTCTCGTGCACGGTTTCGCCGATGATGCAGGCGGCCTTTCCGCTGCGGATCTCGCCTTCAAGAAATATGCGCCCGGCACTGAGCTGCCAATCCTGCGTGGTGAAGTAGCCGTTGTCGGTGCCGGTGACGAGCGTGTTGCGGTTCTCTGAACCAGAGATGAGCGTCACCATCTTCTGCGCGATCGGTGCAATAGCACGGACACCCAGAAGTTGACTCTTCAAGGCCTCGACGTCCCGCGTCGTGAATGGCTTTGCATCGGAACTCGATCGCCCGGGACCGAATTGTCCCGGGCGCACAAACAGGAGGTTGCTGCCAAGTTTCGCTAGGTCGGCTGCAACCTTGGCCGTCGTGCCATTGCCAATAGTGACCATAGCGATGACAGCGCCCACGCCGATGACCACGCCCAGGATCGTCAGCGACGATCGCAAGGCGTTGCGCAGTATGGCCTGAAGAGCGAGCTTGATGGTTTCCAGGATCATGACGTGACCTGCAAACTCGGCGCATCCGATTCGATCCGTCCATCCACGAACCGGATGATGCGCTTGGCATACGCCGCCATGTCCGGCTCGTGCGTGACCATGACAATGGTGATGCCGTGATCCCGGTTGAGAGCGGTCATGAGGTCCATGATCTCACGGCTCGTCTTGGTATCGAGATTACCGGTCGGTTCGTCGGCCAATAGTACATCGGGGCTCGTGACGATGGCGCGCGCAAAAGCGACGCGCTGCTGCTGGCCGCCGGACAGCTTGTTCGGTGAATGGCCCTCCCGGCCTTTGAGCCCGACCTGCTCCAAGGCGCTGTTCGCAAGGCGACGACGCTCCTCGAATGGCATCCCGCGATAGATCAGTGGCAACTCGACGTTCTCGACCGCTGAGGTCCTGGCGAGTAGGTTGAACCCTTGAAAGACGAAGCCGAGGAAATGCCGCCGCAGTAGTGCGCGTTGATCGCGGCTCAAGGCGCCGACGTCGATGCCCTTGAAATGATAGGTGCCGGAGCTGGGCTGATCCAGACAGCCAATGACGTTCATAACGGTGGACTTACCTGATCCGGATGGTCCCATCACGGCAACGAATTCACCTGTCTGGATCGTCAGATCCACGCCGGCGAGCGCATGCACCGCCGCCTCGCCGGAGCCATAAACTTTGGTCACGCGCTTCAAATCGATAAGAAGCGGCGGCTGCTCGGCAGGCTTAGTCACTGCATGTTCCATCACTTTTGGGCGGCGATCGTATCGACCATGACCGCCGCGCCATCCTTGATCTCGCCCTTAACGATTTCCGTTCGCCGGCCATCGGTGAGCCCGGCGACCACGGGGACGGCAACCGGTGCGCCATTTTGCAGGATATAAATGCGCGCCCCGATTGCGCCCGCGTCCTTCTGGCTTGGGGGCCTGAACTGCGGCCGCCCCGGCAGGATCTTCTGCAAAAGGTTACCCGGCTGAGCGGCAGCGGCCTTGGTTGGAGGCGAGAAACGCAGCGCTGCATTCGGCACGGTCAGGACGTTCTTTACTTGCTGCACGGTAACTTCGGCGGTCGCCGTCATGCCGGGCCTGAGCAACAATTCCGAGTTGTCGGTAGTCAGTATCGCCTTGTACGTCACGACGCCCTGCACCACCTCCGAACCGAACCGAAGCTCGCGGATCTGAGCCTGGAACTTGCGGTCGGCGTAGGCGTCGACGGAGAACGTCGCCCCCTGTCCCTTCTTGACCCTGCTGACATCCGCCTCGTCGACGTCGACCTGCACCTCCATCTTGGTCAAATCCTCGGCGATGGTGAACAGCACCGGCGCCTGCAGCGAAGAAGCAACGGTCTGTCCGGGATCGACGTTGCGTTTCAGAACTACGCCGGCGATCGGTGAAATGATGCGCGACTTTGCAAGGTTCGTCTCGTCGAGCTGCAACTCAGCCTGGGCGACGGCTACGTCGGCTTCGGCGCTGGCGACCGACGCGATCGCGCGATCGGCCGCAGCCTTAGCGGCTTCGGCATCTTGCTCTGAGGTAATCTTCTTGGCCACCAACACAAGCTTGCGCTCGTAGACGAGCCTGGTCTCCAGCTGTGTCGCCTTCGCATTGCCGACCTTCGCCTTGGCCGACACCAGCTTCGCTCGCGAACTTGCGGCGGTCGCTGTCAGCTTATCTGTGTCGAGTTCAGCCAGCAATGTGCCGATTTTGACGACAGAATTGAAATCAACCTGCACCTGCCTGACGGTGCCGGAAAGTTCACTCGATATCTCGACTTGATTGGTGGGTTGTACTGTGCCCGTCGCGGTGACGATCGCGGTCAGGTCACCGCGCGTCGCAAGCTCCGTGACATACTTGGCTTCGCTTCCCGATCGAGCCCCCAAGAACAGGGCATAGCCGCCAATGAACAACAGCGCAGCGGCAGCGATCAGCAGCGCATATCGTCGCGAAAATCGCTGCTTCAGCTGAGGTGGCGATAACTTCAGCACACTTTCGATCGACGCTCTTTCGCGGTCATTTGGTGAAACGGTCAAAACCTGCCAACTCCCCGATCAATGTCGATTTTACAGAATATAGTGCTGGGGCTGCCGGCGCATTGACTTCTCTCAAGTCGACGCCAACCAGACGGTTGGGCTTGATGGCGCGGGGGGCGATATGCTCGTAGGCGTCGCCGGCCCACTCTGCCTTGATCACTTTGCTCGCTTTTGGCGGCACTCCTAGCGATACTTCCTTTCAAGGCAGCAGTCGAATTGAGGCAGCCAGATGCATTCTGGGCGACACCAACGCGATCTGGTGTCAAGCTTACGAATAGGCAACATTTTCACTTTGCAGCGGCAGCTACTGCGATGGAAAAGAGGCGCACTCTGTAGATCAGCATCAAACATTGACCCTAAACGACGGCACCGAAAAGTTTGCCAATGCCAGCGGTTGCTATCATGGCGAGCGCGCCCCAAAACGTTACGCGTGCTGTGGCTCTCAAGATGTCGGCGCCGCCGGCTTTCGCGCCGACAGCACCCAGCAAGGCGAGGAAGCCCAAGGAGGCGACGGATACGAGGGGGATGAGCATGCCCGTCGGCGAAACCACCACCATTGCAAGCGGCATCGCGGCACCAACTGAAAACGTCGCGGCCGAAGTGAGTGCCGCCTGCACGGGGCGAGCTGTGGTGATATCAGAGATACCGAGTTCATCGCGCGCGTGAGCGCCCAAAGCATCTTTGGCCATGAGCTGATCGGCAACTTTGACGGCTAACTCATGATCGATGCCACGTTTGACATAAATCTGGGCCAGCTCCTCGCGCTCGAACTCCGGCGTATCAGCGAGTTCCTTGGTCTCGCGTGCCAGATCGGCATGTTCGGTGTCGGACTGCTAACTGACCGACACATATTCACCTGCCGCCATCGACATTGCCCCGGCCACAAGACCGGCGACACCGGTCAACAGGATGTCGCTTGGCTTGGCAGCGGCGGCAGCCACGCCGACAATGAGACTTGCAGTCGAGACAATACCGTCATTGGCGCCGAGCACGGCCGCACGGAGCCACCCGATGCGGTCGACGTTGTGGCTCTCGGGGTGGATGCGCAGTCTGCTCATGAAGTTCACCCATCGTGATTGGAGTGGCCGTGCCGCCAGATGTCCGTCTTGAACCTCCCCGCATTTACTGGAGAGCCGTTGTCTCTTGATTTTCGTTGGCGTGGAATGCTGCCTCGAAGGCGGCCGGGCTGTTGTAGCCGAGGCCGGATTGTCGTCTGCGAGGATTATAGAAGCCTTCGATGTATTGGCGGCCGAGACAAGTCATCTCAGCTATTTCGGAAACGCGAAGCCAGCTCATTGACGAGTTCATAGCAATTGAATTGCCCATTGCAATCTCTTAGGGGCCACGGCACGGAACACAATTCGTCTGCTGATCCGCTCTAGAAGATCGCCGGTCTGAGACTATCATCGCATCGCAAGGCATCAGCGCAAATTGGGAAAAGCGGGCATTCGCGGGAACTGCCCGGAAGTGGCGGGAATTTAACAGTCGAAGTTCCATCAGATCAGCGCTAATCGGAGAACGCGAGTGATGGCTTCGGCAGTGCATCCACTGGAACGATGCAGCAGTAAACATCACCTCCGCAAGCTTTTGTTGATTCCGTCTGCAGACAAGAACCTCAAGCGCAGTCGCCGGCCACCTTGCCGCAAGCGGTCAAAAAACTGATAGGGCTTTTATAGAGCTATTATTCTCGCGAAGTCAAAATTTATCAATTGAATCAATAGGTCCTGGTGCGCAAGAGGGACTCGAACCCCCGACCCCGTCATTACGAATGATAAAAATACGATATCCCGCGAGATCACTCCAATACCTCAGTCGTCCCTAACGCACTGTGATGAAATAATTTTATTGTCATCGATGATCTTTTTAGTTACCCAGCAATCACTCTCGCGTGGTCAGCGGGTGGTCAGCAGTCGGCGGGGGCTCAAGGGTATGTCCAAATCCAGATTGACGAAGCGCGTCGTGGACTTGGCCGACCTTACGCGCGGTCGACATCATATCTGGGACTCTGAGCTGCGCGGCTTTGGATTGCAGGTCGAGCCGACCGGGACAAAGACGTACATCGTTAGATATCGACCCAAGGGACTGGGGCGAGCCGGGGCAAAGCGCTTTTGCAAAATCGGTCGTCATGGCGACCTGACGCCCGAGCAGGCGCGCGATTTAGCAAAGGCCATCTTGGGGCGCGTGGCTGCGGGCGATGATTCAGCCGCTGAACGTCGAGAGCGTCGCCTTCAAGAAATAGCAGTGAGCGAAGAACTCACGGTTGAACAAGTGGGTAGCCTATTCCTTTCCAATCATATCGAACCGCTGCGAAAGGCGCACACCCGAACAAGTTACGAAAATGTCGTCCGACGACATATTGTTCCCAGAATAGGGGCACTGCCGATCAAGGATGTGCGCCACGTTGATGTGCACGAACTACATCTCTGTATGAAAGAGACGCCGTCAGCTGCCAATCGAGCAATCGCAGTACTCAGCAGCATGTTTTCATTCGCCGCCCGACGCGGACTGGTTGCGGAGGGTCATAACCCAGCACGAGGCATCGAGAAATATCGCGAGCGCAGCCGTGAGCGATACTTGAGCCGAGATGAGCTACGCTGCTTGGGTGATGCACTAGCTGAAGCAGAGACCATCGGCCTGCCTTGGACAGTCGATCTGGGCAACCCCAATTCGAAGCATCTAGCGAAGAACTGGCAATCGCGGCGCGAAGCGGCCGATCTCTTTGCCGTCGCGGCGATCAGATTGTTATTGTTCACAGGCGCACGGCTTCGGGAAATTCTGCATTTAGAGTGGTCGCATGTCGACATACAGCGGGGTCTACTTTTCCTACCAGATTCAAAAACGGGCAAGAAAACCATCGTCCTCAACAGTGCGGCGCTAGAAGTGCTCGCTCAGCTTCGGCAAACAGTGGCTGCCACCTTGGGCACTTCCCAATATGTCATCCGTAGCGAGGCGATTGATCGACCGCGGGCAGACTTGAACCGACCTTGGCGCGCGGTGCGGCACCGAGCGGGGCTCGATGACATGCGCCTACATGATTTGCGTCATACCTTCGCATCGATTGGGGCTGGGGCTAGCCTCGGGCTTCCAATGGTCGGCAAGCTCCTCGGTCATAGCCAGCCCCAAACCACGGCTCGATACGCCCATCTCGATGCAGACCCATTGCGCCGGGCTGCCAATGTCATAGGTGACCAACTCACGGCCGCACTTGGCGCCAGACCGACCAAAGCCGACGAGCGTCCCAACTGAGCCGATCTGCTAAACGCGCAATTGACCGGTTACAGGCCGGGAAAGCGCCCACCACGATTACAATGGGGCGACAGAGACATGAGAGCGGGCATATCCGCTGCCGCCAGCGCATGGCCACTGCACTAAGCAGTCGACGTTCGAGCGTGCTGGGCGGTTCTATTGTTGTCGCGTTGGGAGTAACACCGACGCGTTCTTCTTGCTCACAGCGAACGACTGCGGCATTGACAACCAATTCGTCACTGGCTTGAGACGATGCATTCATGACGCGGCTCCGGTACGATTGGGAAAGCCATAAGTTTGAAGGGCCCAGTCGGATTGAACCGAAGCGGTCGGCGGCGTCATGCCTTCGGTGGAACAACCACCTGTTGATCGCCCTCGAGACCTAACAGTAATAAATTTCTCGACTGTGAATCTGACGCGTCAATCAATGCGCCATGCACCAGAAGCGATGAACCAGACCAAGTGGTGACGCCAACAGCGGCGGCGTGTGGGCAGGCCAGGCTGCCGATTGTGTACTTCTGATCTCAGTGCATTTCGAAGGCGTTTCGACACCACCTGAGTAGTTGCTTGAGGTCGAAATGCACTATCAAACCATTGATTTTTAATGATATATTGACGTTCGCTATTCTGCTTGTTAGTCTGAAACTGCTTCGCGATTGCCTTGCCAAAGCCTTGCATAAGGCAGTTGCGGTGGCATGGTCGAGGCCATCCCAAGACACCCTTCGATCTAGTCAGTGGAGCCTGCAATGGCCCCAAGCGGAGAAGAACTGTGTCGATAGCCAGGAGCGATTGAATGGTCGGAAAGCAAGCGAAGGTGTTTTCACCAAAGGAACTGAGGCAACTGATGATGGCAGCAAGCACAGGGCGATTTCCCGAGCGCGACAGGTTGATCGTCTTGCTTGCAGCCCGCGCCGGGCTCAGGGCCTGCGAGATTGCCAACCTCACGTGGGGCATGGTGCTCGACGCCAGCGGAAACGTAGCGCCGCTGATCGAGGTTCGCGGCTCGATTGCCAAGCGCGGCAGTGGTCGCCGGGTGCCTATGCACGTGCAGTTGCGCCGCGCGTTGAGGGCTTGGAAGAGCAATCTGTCAACGCCGGAGGAAGTTTGCAGCTCTGGGTCAGCAAGAGCCCTTAACGGTGTTCACTTGACTCCTGCAGCACCTCCAATACCGACCATTGTCGGTGAAGCACGCTACCGGCGACGCGATAGGCCCGAGACCGACCGTCACGCTGCGGCGCAGCAGATTTTCGAGAAGGGCCAGTTGCGACGGTTCCCAATCACTCGCGCCGGGCCTTGCGGTCCAGCAGCTTGTGGGTAGGAAAGCCGACAGTCGGCGGATGGCAGGGACACCCGAGCTTGACCCAGTCCAGATATCACTCCGTCACTATATCGAGC
>JANLPY010000193.1:0-22771 GCA_031367505.1 Hyphomicrobiaceae bacterium
GCTCGATATAGTGACGGAGTGATATCTGGACTGGGTCAAGCTCGGGTGTCCCTGCCATCCGCCGACTGTCGGCTTTCCTACCCACAAGCTGCTGGACCGCAAGGCCCGGCGCGAGTGATTGGGAACCGTCGCAACTGGCCCACATTGTGAGTGGCGCCCGCGCCGCCAACTCGACGCGATCAGGGATACTGCTGACATCGTTACTTGATCGTTCTCGTCTCTTCCGCTGCTGATGGTAGACGCACCGTGGCGGCCGGTGCAAACTCACGTAGAATTCTGACCCTTGTCGGACATATCCCGGGGTCCAGCGCTGAACGGCCAACGCGTTTCTTTGCAACCAAAGCGAGCCGGGCGTCGTTTAGAGGGCATGAGTGCTGTATCAAATTGGCCCCGCAATCGGCTCTTACTCGCCCTCCCCTCCCGTGATCTCAAGCGGCTAATGCCGGAGCTTGAGCACATTCGCTGTCAGCGCGAGCAGGTCCTGATCGACGCTGACAGTTCGCTTGACCATGTCTTCTTCCCAGATAGCGGTGTCGTCTCGGCGGTGGCAGTTTACTCCGACGGCAGCATCATCGAGATGGCAACCATCGGGAGGGAGGGCTGCGCAGGTGTGCAAGCCGTCTTCGGTGCCAAGAGTTCCTCGTCCCGTTTCTTAGTGCAGATCCCGGGCAGCGCAGCAAAGATGTCGCGCGTAACGTTGACACGCGCCATAGGGTCGATGCCATCGTTGCAACATCTGACGTTCGCGTACGTCCGGGCCTTTCTCGGACAAGTCATGGTGTCAGCGGCATGCAACGGTGCCCACAATCTGAAGCAACGACTAGCGCGCTGGCTGCTGATGATGCGAGACCGCAGCGACGATGACACACTGCTGATCTCGCAAAATCTGCTCGCTCATATGCTCGGCGTACAGAGGCCGTCGATCACGAACGCTGCTCGAGAGTTCGAACACGCAGGGCTGATTGAGCGCGGCCGGCAGCAAGTGACCATCGTCGATCGCCAGGGCCTCATGGCGGCCTCTTGTGAGTGTTACCAGCTCGTCCGATCTCGCTTCGCTCACCATCTTCCCAAGACATACCCTGAAATTTCAACCATTCGGTAATGTAGATTACCGACAACGTTCCTCAAGCAGCTTAGAGCAGAGCTGCCGGGAGGCTGACGTTGGCTCTCTAGCAAGATCGTATTCTGCGGTCGAGAATGAGCCCCGTCATCAGCAGGAGCAGCTCAGGGGCAACTGCTATGCGCGAAATCGACCCACTGGATCTTGTGGAAACGATCCGCGAGGCCCTGCTCGTGCTCGAGCCAGATCTGACCATCCTGTTCGCGAACCGTTCCTTCTGCAGCACATTCGCGGTCGCGCCGGAGGCTACGATCGGCCGCAAGCTCTATGAGATCGGCAACGGACAGTGGGACATTCCCAAGCTCCGCACCGCACTTGCGACTATCGTTTCCGGCCCCACCACCATCGAGGCGTTCGAAGTCGAGCAAGTATTCCCGTCGATTGGCGAACGGGTGATGCTGCTCAATGCGCGCAAGGTTTATCGGCCCGGCAACAATACAAAGCTGGTCCTTTTGGTGATCGAAGACGTCACCGAGCGCGTGAGACTGGAGCGCGAACACGCGATCGCACACGAGCGCATCGCCATGCTGATGCAAGAGTTGACCCACCGGGTCAAGAACAGCCTCCAATCGATCGCGTCCATGGTCAAGATTGAGGCGCGCATCCACAAGAGCGGCGAGGGCAAAGCCGCGCTTGAAAGGGTCTCGCATCGCATCGACGCACTCGGGCAGCTCTATGCCAAGCTCAGCAAATCCGACACCGTTGAGGCGGTCGATGCGGCGACCTATCTGGATGACTTATGCCGCGATCTGGTCGCGTCAGTATCGAAGGACAGGGGCGCGTCCATCGTGCTCAAGACCGACATCGCGAGTGAGCTCCTACCGACCGATCAGGCAATTCCGATGGGGCTCATTGTGAACGAGCTCGTCACGAATGCCCTCAAGTATGCTTTTCCGAGCGAGACAAAGGGCACCGTCATGGTGACGCTAAAGAGGGTCCCTGGGGCGCTTCGCCTGACGGTCGCCGACGATGGCAAGGGGATCGATATTACGCGCGCCGACTCCGGGCTCGGCGGCCGGCTGGTCGAGGGTTTCGCCCAACGGCTCGGCGGCAAGGTCGAGCGGGAGAGCGGCAGCCAGGGCACGACCGTGCACCTGATTTTGCCGTCGCCTGAAGGCTCGTAGAGATACGCGCGCGTGAGGGGATGAGCCCGGTGCGTCTCTGCGCTACCGTCTGCTTATGGCCGATTTTGTTGCAGAACTGGCTTGAGAGGACGGGCGAACCGTGATTCCGTTGGTTGAGGTAGCCATCGATGGAGCGGTTCGATGATGGGACGGCGCAAGAGTGAGCAGGGCCAGCTATTCTATGCGTTCGACCTCGAGGCCATAGTTCCGGATGACCATCAGATCCGGCGGATCGCAGCAGTTCTCGATCTCGCCTGGGTGCGCGAGGAACTCGCGCCACACTATTCACACACCGGCCGGCCTTCGATCGATCCGGAGCTGATGTTCCGGATGCTCATCGTTGGCTATGTCTTTGCGATCCGCTCGGAACGCGCGCTCTGCCGCGAGGTGCAGTTGAATCTCGCCTATCGTTGGTTTTGTGGCCTCGGCATCGAGGACAAGATCCCCGATCACTCCGCCTTCACGCGCGCCCGCAACGAGCGTTTTCGCACGCACGACATTTTCCGCCAAATGTTCGAGCGTGTCGTCGCTTCCTGCATCAAGGCTGGTCTCGTCGGCGGCACCGGTTTTGCAGTTGATGCGAGTCTGATCGCGGCCGATGCCAACAAGTGCGGTTCGACGCCGGGCGACGCATGGAGCCACGACATCGATCCAGCGACCGTCGAGCGCGCCGTGCAGGATTATCTCGCCAATCTCGACAATCCGGCGTGGGGTGCTGCGAGCGAGGTGGTGCCGAAGTTCGTCGCGCCTGCCGATCCGGCCGCGCAGTGGACCGGTGCGCTCAGGAGTGCTGCGTTCTTCGCCTACGCCGACAACTATTTGATCGACGTCAAGTTCGGCATCATCATGGATGTCGAGGCTTCGCGCGCGATCCGGCAGGCAGAAGTCGGCGCGTCGCAGACGATGATCGAGCGCACGGAAGCAACGTTCGGTATCAAGCCTGATTGGCTTGCCGCTGATACCGCCTACGGCTCAGCGCCCAACCTGCACTTCCTTGTCGATGAGAAGAACATCGCGCCGCACATTCCGGTGATTGAGAAGTCGCGACGCGATGACGGCACCTTCAGCCGCAGCGATTTCACCTATGACGCTGATCGCGATATCTACGTGTGCCCCAATGGCAAAGTTCTACGAACAAATGGGCGACTGCGGGATGATGGCATGTATGCCTATTACTCTCGCGTCTCCGATTGCAAGAACTGCGCCTTAAAACTGCGATGCTGTGCGAAGACTCCGGAGCGGAAAATCACACGGCATCAATATGAGGCAGCACGTGACGTAGCTCGCGCCGTGGCCAAGACCGCTACCTATGAACAGACCCGTCGCGATCGAAAGAAGGTCGAGATGCTGTTCGCGCACTTGAAGCGCATTCTTCGCATGGGGCGACTGAGGCTGAGAGGACCGGCGGGTGCGCAGTTCGAGTTCACGCTTGCCGCCATCGCCCAGAACCTCCGACGCCTCGCAAAGCTGACGGTACATCCGCCTGACACGGCCGCCCTGCGCGTTGCGTAGCGTTCCGTTGCGTTGGTTGCATCATGCGTCAGTGCGCCTGCGTACCCGACGGCCCATTCAGGGCTGGCGGCGAAAGGCTTCAAGTCCAAATTCTTGAAAATCAGCACCCGCTGAGACCAACGAGCCAGCCGACTTCTGCAACAAAATCGGCCCGTCTCGAAAATGAGAACGGAAGCGGTCTCGGGGGGCAAGCTGCCATCGCCGCCGTGAACTGTCAAAAGTTAGGCTGTTGCGGTGCACACGTCGCTAGTCGCCGCACTCAGCATTTTTGCAACATGGGTGTTGAGCGCAGGCACTTCGTCGGCTTGGGGTCATTTTCGACCCCAAACCAAAGTCTGCTTTTCGAGAGCACTGCCCGTTTCCAGAGCCGGTCGCGCCAACGACTGCAGCCCCCCTCCCACACCCCTTGCCCCGGCGGTCCCCTCGGTGTACCCCTCCACCTAACCTCCCCAACACCCTGATTGGACCTATATCACATGGGCTTTAAATGCGGCATCGTCGGCCTGCCGAACGTCGGCAAGTCGACCCTGTTCAATGCGCTGACGCAAACACAGCAGGCGGAAGCGGCCAACTATCCGTTCTGCACCATCGAGCCGAACGTCGGTGAGGTCGGCGTGCCCGATCCGCGCCTCGACAAGCTGGCCGCCATCGCTAAGAGCGCGCAGATTTTGCCGACGCGCCTGACCTTCGTCGATATCGCCGGTCTCGTGCGCGGCGCCTCGACCGGTGAGGGCCTGGGCAACAAATTCCTCGCCCACATCCGCGAGTGCGATGCCATCGCCTACGTGTTGCGCTGCTTCGTCGACGATGACGTGACCCACGTCGAGGGCAAGATCGATCCGATGGCCGATGCCGAGGTGGTCGAGACGGAACTCATGCTCGCCGATCTCGAGAGCTGCGAGAAACGTCGCACGGCATCCGAAAAGAAAGCCAAGGGCGGTGACAAGGAATCGATCGCCCTGATGAAACTGTTCGACAAGGCACTCGAATTGTTGCGCGAGGGCAAGCCCGCGCGCCAAGCCAAGCTCACACCTGATGAGGAACCGGCCTACCGCGCCTTGCAATTATTGACGGCTAAGCCCGTGCTTTACGTGTGCAACGTCGATGAGGCGTCGGCGGCGACCGGTAACGCGTTCTCGAAGCAGGTCGAGGAGGCGGCCAAGAAGGAAGGCGCCGGTGTCGTCGTCATTTCAGCCAAGATCGAAGCCGAGTTTGCCGGCCTCTCACTCGAAGAACGCGACGAGTTTTTGAAAGACTTGGGGTTGAAGGAAGCCGGCCTAAACGCGCTGATCCGCGAGGGCTACTCATTGCTGGGCCTGCTCACCTACTTCACGGTCGGCCCGAAGGAAGCGCGCGCCTGGACGATCACTGCCGGCACCAAGGGGCCGAAGGCTGCGGGCGTCATCCATACCGATTTCGAAAAAGGTTTCATCCGCGCCGAGACCATCGCCTATGATGACTACATCGCCTGCAATGGCGAGAACGGCGCCAAGGATGCCGGCAAGATGCGCCTCGAAGGCAAGGAGTACGTCGTCAAAGACGGCGACGTCATGCACTTCCGGTTCGCGAATTAGTGTACCTGCTCTGAACTTATTCTGGTGCCATCTGTTTAAGCCAGACCACAGCCCACAATAGGAATCGCATCATGGCCGACAAAACATCATTCACACCCGACGAGTGGAATACGCTACTCGGCGCGCCGATGCTGGCCGGAATGGCGGTTACACTCGCCGAGCCCAGCGGACTTTGGGGCATGCTGAAGGAAGGCATGGCCGGCGCACGTTCGCTGCTCGACGCCAAACAGGATGCTGCTGCCAGCCCGCTGATCAAAGCGCTGGTCGCGGACATGGAAACGTCCGAGGGCCGAGGCCACGCGAAGGACGCGTTCAAGGCGCAGTTGACCGGAAAATCTGCGGCCGAATTGAAGCCGCAAGTGATCGGCGCACTCGCCAAGATCGGTGCGCTCTTGGATAACAAGGCACCCGCCGAGGCGGTCGGCTTTAAGACGTGGCTAAAACATACGGCGGAACGTGTGGCCGAAGCTTCGTCAGAGGGTGGGTTCCTGGGCTTTGGCGGCATCAAGGTCACGGATGCTGAAAAAGCGTCGATTGCGGAGATTGCCGCCGCTCTCAAGATTTAATCCGGCATGCGCTCGGTGCCACCTGGATAAATGGTGGCATCGAGCCGATGAATTCTGCTCAACTTTTCGACTTGAATTGCCATGCTCAAACTCATCAGCGCAACGCCCAGCCCCTATGCGCGCAAGGTGCGGATCGCGCTCGCGGAAAAGAATCTACCCTTTGAATTGCTGACAGAGGTTCCTTGGGATCGCACCACCGCGACGCCCAAATACAATCCGCTCGAAAAACTCCCGGTCTTGATTTTGGATGACGGATCGAGCGTGTACGAATCCAGTTTTATCCTGCAGTTTCTCGAACTGAAGTATCCAACGCCACCCCTGCTTCCGCCCGACGTCGATGGCATTCTCGCAGCCCGCCGCTTGGAAGTTCTTTGCGATGGGGTATGCGACGCGGTCGTGTTGACGTTCTTCGAACGCAAACGAAGCAGCGGTGCGCAAAGCCCTGAGTGGCTCGCCCGTCAACGCCGCAAGATCGACGGCGGTATCCGCGAAATGGCAAGGCTAGTGGGCAACGCCGAGTATGCCGTTGGTGACCGCTTTGGTCTCGGCGACATCGCGGTGGGCACGGCGCTCGGCTATCTTACCGTACGGTTTGCCGAGTTCGACTGGGAGAGTTCGTATCCCAATCTCGCGGCGTTCAAGGCAAAACTGGATCTGCGGCCATCGTTTGCGGCAACTGTACCCGTCGCCCAGATCATCTCGGACAAGGTTGTGTAATTGCGTTTAGTCGCGCGAAGCGACTTGGGTGCTGGCAAAGTCCAAGTTTCGCTGCGTCAACGAATAAGCGAAGCCGCTCAATTTTTGCGCCAGCACCGGCTGCGGCCGCGTCGGGATCGTCAGAGCGTTGGCGACGGCAAGACCGAGAAGCATTGCCGCTAAAAGTGCACCCACCGCCAGGAACTTCGAGAACATCACCATGACATTGCCCTTTCGTGCGGGCAGAGCCGGAATAAACGCGTGCACCACACTTCCGCCTCGGCATCGACACATTCAATGAACGTGCGGTCGCGGCGATATGTTCCAGCGGTCGTCAGGTTGTACACAGCTCAATCGAGCGAGGGATCATCACCGGTCCCGCTTCTGGCACCCGGGCGAAGTCAAGCGAAGCAGCTAAAGTATAAACTCAGCCAGCTAACCAATTGATTTTATTGGTCGGAGCGACAGGATTTGAACCTGCGACCCCTTGCCCCCCAGGCAAGTGCGCTACCAGGCTGCGCCACGCTCCGATGAGCGTCTTGTGCCCTGGACACGGCTCGCGGTCAACTGGGTTACTGGCCTGGCGGTAAATGATCGATGCGATCCGCAAACGCCCCAAGCGCGACTTCATCGAGCAGACGAACCTTCGGTGCGCTCGCCGCCAATGCGATCGGCAGTGCTGCGGCACCCACCAAGTGATCAGGCAACGTCAGATCGCAAACCGTTACACCGGCTGCGATGCGCAGTGCTTGAGCCCGGTCACGCAGCTCGTCGTGTGTGATCGGGTGACCACGATGGCCGGCGGTGCCAAGATTTGACAAGCATGCGGCGAGCGACGGTGCGGTGGCCTTCGCGTAGGCCTCGATCCGCGTCCAGCCTTGCGTTGCGGCTCGCTCATCGAGTGCGGTGCCTTCTGGGCCCACGAGCCCGTTCGATGCCACGATCAGGCGCGCAATCCGATGCGGCGCCATTTTGAGTTCGCGCTCAACTTCGATATCGACGCCAACGCGCCCAGCGCGGCTCAACGCGATCAGCAGCACTGAGCCGGTATCAGAAATGCTGAAATCGAGATCTGCGCCCGCCAACACCGGACGCCCACCCGCCTCGATGTGAAAGCTCGATCGCGCGGGCTTAGCGTTGGCACGCACGGCGAGCAATACACGAAGTGCAATACGCCCAATCCGCCAGCGCACAGCATCTTCAGGATCGAGGATGCGCGCCGCGCGCTCACATTCGTCGGGCGGCAGCAGCCGGGCCCGCGTTTCGATGTGCGATAAAGGTTCAGCGAGACGCACGCAATCAACGAGCCACAATTCGATCGGGTCGACGTCGCTGACCTGATCACGCGGCGGACGTTGCGGCGCGGGTGTCACTTCTGGGCCGCTCGGGCACCTTCACCTGACGCACCAGCGAACACTGCGAAGTCCATGCCACGCAGGATGCGGCGGCAATCCTCGAGTTCGGTGAGGAGCTTGTCCAGGCGAGCAAGTTGATCGATCCGCTTTGCTGCGGCGGGCGCGACCGGTGGTAGAGCCCGCTCGACGGCGGTCGGTTTCGCTGTTGCAACGGTGGCTAGCGGCGACGTCTTGCGCGGTTTGCGCCCAGGCTTACCCGGCGCTGTGTTCTCAGGCACAGCCGGGGCGTCGAGCGCACTGGTCTGCCAGCACGCCTTGACGAAATCCAGCCCCTGCTCGCGCAGCAACTTCTGCACGCCCTTGATCGTGTAGCCTTCGCGATGCAGCAGATAACGAATCCCACGCAGCAGATCGAGATCATCCGGCCGGTAGTACCGGCGTCCGCCTCCCCGCTTCATCGGCCGCACTTGCGGAAACTTGTTCTCCCAGAACCGCAAGACATGCTTCTGCACATCAAGTTCTGTCGCAACTTCACTGATCGTGCGGAATGCGTCGAGCGCTTTCGCCATGGCCGAACCTCCGCCTGACGCAATACAGGGGCAAACATCGATGCTACTTCCAACACGGAAGTAACGTTGCGTCGACTCTACGAGATTCGCAGGCGCAGCGCGCTATGCCAAGCGCCACAGTCGATCAACGGCCACTCAACCGTTGCTATTCGGCAGCTTTGCGGCGCGACAATCCGGAATTAATCCGGCCCTTCATGATATTGCTCGGCCGGAACACCAGAACGCGCCGCGGCGTGATCGGTACTTCCTGTCCGGTTTTCGGGTTACGGCCAATGCGCTCGCCCTTCGAACGGATGCCGAATGAACCGAATGACGATAACTTTACCTGATCGCCCAGCGCCAAGCTGTTCGAAATCTCGCCGAGCACCAACTCGACAAGATCCTGCGACTCGTTACGCGGCAGACCGACCTGGTCCACAAGCGCTTCCGCCAAATCGGCACGCGTCAGCGTCTTTCCGCTCATGGCTACCTTTGCCTCCCAAGGCCTCGAAATGAGCTTGATGCTACCTTGTAGGGAGCGCAGCGGTCAACGACTTCGAGCACCCAAGCAGCTGAAAATTCAAACTTAAATTTGAAAATTGCATTTCGCCTGCTACAGCGCTACCAGCGCGCCAGCACCGCGCCCCAAGTCAGGCCGCCGCCCATCGCCTCCATGAGCACGAGGTTGCCCTCCTTTACGCGATGTGCTTCGAACGCCTGATTGAGCGCCATTGGGATTGATGCCGCCGACGTATTCCCGTGATGCTGCAGCGTAACGACGACCTTCTCTGGCGGTATGCCGAGCTTTTTCGCGATGCCATCGAGGATCCGCGCATTGGCCTGATGCGGAACGAACAGGTCGATGTCGGTCGCAGCATACCCGCTTTGCAGCAACGTCTCTTCGATGACGCCTGAGATTTTCTGCACGGCATGGCGAAAGACTTCGCGGCCATTCATGCGCAAATGCCCAACCGTCTTGGTGGAGCCGGGGCCGCCATCGACGTACAATAGATCCTCGTAGCGCCCATCGGAACGAATGCGCGTGGCTAGAATTCCGCGGTCACCACGCCCGCCATTTTGCGGTTGCGCTTCGAGGACGACTGCACCCGCGCCATCGCCGAAAAGCACGCACGTGCCGCGGTCACTCCAATCCAGGATGCGGGAGAATGTCTCGGCACCGATCACGAGCGCGCGTTGGAATTGGCCGGTTTTGAGAAAGTTGTCGGCGGTCGTCAGCGCAAATACGAAACCCGAACAGACGGCCTGAATGTCGAATGCCGCACCCTTGGTGACACCGAGCGCCGCCTGGATCTTGACGGCGGTCGCTGGAAACGTGCGGTCGGGCGTCGCCGTGGCGCAGATGACGAGGTCGATATCGATCGGATCGATGCCGGCACGGATCAGCGCCTGCTTGGCGGCGGCAATCCCGAGATCGGAGGTGAATTCGCCTTCCTCCGCGATATGGCGGGATCTTATGCCGGTGCGCTCGGTGATCCACGCATCCGTCGTATCGACGAGCTTCGACATATCTTCGTTGGTCATGATGCGCTTGGGCAGATAGGCGCCGACGCTGCGGATCACGGATCTTATGACGGCCAAAGGTTTTCCCTTCGTGGCTGTTATCGGAAATGCCGGCCCCTAAAGCGACCGGCCGGAATGTCGCGCACGGTTCAAGGAGCGCCAGATTTCTCCGTCGCTATGGCCGCTAGTTTACCGTGGAACGCAGTCAGATCGGCGGTCAGCCGGCTAACGAGACCACTTTCGGCCATGTCGTAGCCGAGATCGATCGCACTCGCAAAGCCTAGCGCGTCCGTGCCACCGTGACTTTTGATCGCGACACCGTTGAGACCAAGGAAAGTACCGCCATTGACGCGGCGAGGATCCATCTTCTCTTTCAATACCTTGAAGCCGCCACGGGCGAGGGTTGCACCGATCTTGGATAACAGCGAACGGGTCATTGCGGCCTTGAGATATTGACCAATTTGTTTAGCGGTTCCCTCGGCGGTCTTGAGCGCGATGTTGCCGGCAAAGCCCTCGACCACGACCACGTCGACGACCCCTTGGCCAATCTGATCGCCTTCGATGAAACCACGATAGTCGAGCGGCAGTCCGGCCGTCTCCTTGAGCCACGTATTGGCAAGCTTGACCTCATCGGCGCCTTTGTTCTCCTCGACGCCGACGTTCAGGAGGGCGACGGTCGGGCGTTCGACATGGAACAGCGCGCGCGCCATGGCGGCACCCATCATGGCGAAGTCGCACAGCTGCCTGGCCGATGCGCCGATATTGGCGCCGACATCCAGTACGATGCATTCGCTTCGAACCGTCGGCCAGAGTGCCGCAATAGCTGGCCGCTCGATGCTTGCCAGGGGCCGCAACACCAACTTCGACATCGCCATCAACGCACCGGTATTGCCAGCCGATACCGCAACGTCGGCCCGGCCGTCACGAACGGCTTCCAGTGGCAGCCACATGCTGGAGCCCTTGCCGCGGCGCAGCGCCTGGCTTGGCTTCTCGGTCATCGCAATCATCAGATCGGTGTGGATCACTTCGCTTCGAGCGGCGAGTTTCGGGTGTTTCGCCAGCTCCGGCCGAATGCGCCCTTCAACGCCATACAGGCGAAAAGACAAATTGGGGTGCCGTACGAGCGAAATTGCGGCGCCGGGGATCACCACCTCGGGTCCGTGATCGCCACCCATGGCGTCGAGCGCGATGATGCGTGAAGACGACATCAGGTCCTCGCCCTCTGGGGCAGCACACGCAAAGCGATGGCGTATGGAATGGTGGCGTGACTTTTCAGCATTTCGATTTCACGTGACTTTCCCCCAGACCGTGCCTGCTTGCACAGGCTTAGATTACTCGGCGACTCGCTGCCGCATTATCTCACAGCAGAAACAGCATAGCGAACACCACTGGACGCACAACGGCAATGATCACCGATGCTATCGTAGACAGGCTCTACGACTTGGGCTTGAGTTTTGCCAGCGCCGCAAACGGGTGCACCTCGGCGCTCTCGCTTGTTTGCTGCCATTGTAGGGTCGCGTCCGGTTTTCGTGGATAAGGTTCGAGCCCCGCCGATAAGCACTCGAACACGATGCGACCGTAGGCAATCTTGCCGCTTTCGATCGGCTCGGCCATGTCTTTCGCCTCGGGGTCGAAAAACTCGCCTTCCTCGTCGGTCTTTGCAGCAACCGCGATCTGGTCCGGCGGCCAGAACTCAACGTCGATCGCTTCCTCGATATTGCCTGCCACCGGCTCCAGCGACACGACACACGCTTGGGTGACGGACGCCTTCACCTTGCCAGTGAGATGATAATGTCCTTGGCGGAGCGCACGCACCCGCAATTCACATTCGAGCGACGTGCACGCGATGATGTCGAGCGAAGTAGCCAATGCCTGGAGCTCGGCATCAGTGGGCTTCGGAGACAGGCGAATGCCGCCATCGGGGATTTGTGTCGCGGCGATAAACCAAGTTGTCTCGATACTCATGTTGGCCTCATTTTTCGAAGCATAAACATTAGAATGGCGGGAATGTTATTCGTCCAGCTTCGATCTCGCCCCACGGTTGTTGCGCCAAATGGCTCGACGCTCGCCGGACGTAAGCTGCAACCACCGAGGGCTGGCCGACCCCATCCTGCACCACGATATAGCGCGCGATCGCAGCGGTGAGCTGGGTGTCGGAACTCTCGGCGACCGCCGCCCGATAGGCTTCCATCTGCTCGTGAAGTGCCGCCGCCGCTTTCTTTACTCGTCTTGGCACACCCATGTCGCCGATGCCAATCTCGCGCATGTTGTCATCGATGTCAGTGACGAACGATTCCAGGAGAGCGCGCGCCAGCTCGTCGCCATTGGCGCCTTCGGAACGAATTCGCTCTAGCGCTAAAAACATGTGAACAGAGATCACCGAAAAGCGGCCCTCCATTGTATCGGGGACACCTGCGCGCGTATAAAACTCCGGAATACGGGCCTGCGTCACGATCGAGCCATAAAGGGCTGCTGCGGTCTTTCCCGGTCGGGACCGTGATCTAAGCCATGTCAGCACGTGTTTTCAGCCTATTATTGAGTGTGGCAGCGTCTCGGTGCAAGTTGCGGTGACTAACACGTTGCAAGTGACTTGTGACGATAGCGCAATGTTCCTGCGGACAGACGATGCTATCTGCGTTGCCAATACCAGTGTGGCGGCCTTAGGTCATCTGGTACTGACGAAATCGATTCGAGATCAAGGTGATACGTGATGCGCGATGATTTTACGTCGATCAAATGCCAAACGGACCGCAGCGCGTTTGGTCGCCGCAGCGCGTTTGGCCGCAGAACCGTACTGACGCTGGTCACCAGTCTTGGCCTCGGGCTCGCCGGTTGTTCGTCGACCGTAACAAGGCATGGCCACCTGTTTCAAGAAAATGACCTACAGCAGGTGCAGCCCGGCATGAGCCAGGAGCAGGTGAAACTCACCCTCGGCACGCCGACGCAGACCGCAACAGCTGGCAATGCCAACGCCTTCTACTACATGTCGTCGACGAAGAAGCAGACGTCGTTCATGGCGCCAACCGAGACCGACCGGCAAGTGGTAGCCGTCTACTTCAATAAAGTGGGAACCGTTGATCGGGTCGCCAACTACGGCATGAAAGACGGCAAGGTCTTCGATACCATCAGCCGCACAACCGCCTCCGCCAACCAGAATGATGACGGCATCCTGAAGCAGCTATTCCGCAACCTCGGCCAGAAGGGTTCGATCTTCGGCGACGGCTGATCGGTCCCCTACTTTTGAATGCAGGGTTCGATCGGTCGATACGCAAGGTCGCTTTCTGAGCGAAGCATCCCTGCCCATTTCTGGTACACTCGCGTGAGCGTTTCAGCGGAGCATCGGTCATGGCAGTCGCACCGGCCACTAAGCAGCAGCAAGTCCCCAGTCAGCTCGAATTACCTGCGCGCGACGAAATCGCAAACTACCACCTCGTCGAGGAAATGCGCCTCGTTGGCGGCTTGGTCGAGCGCGCGATCTATACCGAAGACGAGCGCCGCCGAACGGCCGACGTCGCCCGCCGCCTGGTTCACGCAGCCCGTGCAGGCCGGCACAAGTTCTCCGGCATCGACGCGTTCATGCACGAATACGGCCTGACCAGCGAGGAAGGCGTTATCTTGATGTGCCTCGCCGAGGCGCTACTGCGTATTCCCGATACCGAGACCGCCGATGCATTGATCGCGGAGAAGGTCGGCAGCGGTCAGTGGGGCCGCCACGTCGGCGCATCGGACTCGTTGTTCGTCAATGCCTCCACCTGGGGCCTGATGTTGACCGGACAGATCGTCAAACTGAAGGATGTGAAGGGCAGCACGGTCGGCAATATATTGAAGCGCCTCGTCGTGCGATCCGGCGAGCCGGTGATCCGCCAAGCCTTGCGTCAAGCGATGCGCGTGATGGGCGATCAATTCGTCCTTGGCACGACCATCAATGATGCGTTGAAACGCGCCGCTCCCCTCGAGGCCCAGGGCTACCGTTTCTCCTACGACATGTTGGGCGAAGGCGCGAAGACCACCGCCGATGCGAAGCGCTATTTCGATCGCTACATGTCGGCACTCGACCAAATCGGCCGATCGATCCGTCCATTGACGTCGCAACATTCCGACGCGTTGATGGAACGCCCAAGCTTGTCGGTCAAACTGTCCGCGATCCACCCACGGTTCGAGCCCGGCAAGGAAGATCGTCTCGCCGCCGAACTTGCACCACTGATCATCGAACTGGCCCGCTCAGCCCGTGCGCGCGGCATCGGATTGACGATCGACGCCGAGGAACAGGACCGTCTCGATACGACCCTGGGATTGTTCGGTCGCGTGTTCACTGATCCCGCGCTCGACAGTTGGCCCGGCCTCGGCTTGGCCGTGCAAGCCTATGGCCGTCGCGCGATTCCCGTGCTGCGCTGGCTTCGCCGGGTATCGGAGCGCAGCGGTAAGCGCATCCCGGTGCGACTGGTGAAGGGCGCCTATTGGGATAGCGAAATCAAGTGGGCCCAGGAGCGCGGCTGGCGCGACTATCCGGTGTTCACGCGCAAACTTCACACCGACGTTTCCTACCTCGCTTGCATGCGGCTACTGCTCTCCGATGGACAAGCGTTCTATCCGCAGTTTGCAACCCACAACGCACATACGGTGGCCGCCGCCTACACCGCCGGTGGCAATGCGAACTTCGAATTCCAGCGCCTGCACGGCATGGGCGAAGCGCTGTACGAGGACGTCGTCGGTCCAGGCAAACTGGGTCGCGCGTGCCGCATCTATGCCCCCGTTGGCGGGCACGAAGATTTGCTCGCCTATCTCGTGCGGCGCTTACTCGAAAACGGCGCCAACACCTCGTTCGTCAATCGCATCGCCGACGAGGAGGCCCCGGTCGCCGACATCATTCGCGATCCAGTCGAGATGGCCGATCTCGAACGTGAAACGGGAGCGGCCAGCGCCGAGCCATTGCAGCCAAGCCCGCTACTGATCTACGGCAACAGCCGCCGCAACAGTCTTGGTCTGCCGCTATCCGAGCCGTCGGTGCGCACGGCACTCGCCGCTGAAATGAACTTGGCGCTCGAAGGCTCGTTTGCCGTCGGGCCCATCGTCAACGGCAAAGCGATTACCGGTGGACCGGACGCCGTGCTGGTTGCCTGCCCGCACGACCGCCGGACACGCATCGGCAGCGTGCGCGAAGCAGATGCAGCGGCCATCGACGCCGCGATCACGGCTGCGACCGCGAGCGCCCACCAGTGGGACCGTCGTGGCGGCCCGGCACGCGCTGCCATCCTCGACCGCGCTGCGGACTTGTTCGAGCGCGACCATGCCCGATTGATGGCGGTCATTGTTCGCGAAGCCGGCAAGACTTTCGAGAACGCCCAAGGCGATCTGCGCGAAGCCGTCGATTTCCTTCGCTACTATGCCAATGAAGCGCGACGGTTGTTCTCCGGCGGGACCACACTGCGCGGACCGACCGGCGAAACCAACACCTTGGAATTGCGCGGTCGCGGCCCCTTTGCGTGCATTTCGCCGTGGAATTTTCCAATCGCCATATTCACTGGCCAGGTTGCGGCAGCACTCGCCGCCGGTAATCCGGTCCTCGCGAAGCCCGCAGTACAAACACCGGTCACGGCCTTCCTCGCCACCCAACTTCTACATGAAGCCGGCGTGCCAACCGGCGTGTTGCATTTACTGACCGGCAGCGGCGCGGTTGGCGCAGCGCTGGTCAAAGACCGCCGCGTTAAAGGCATCGCCTTCACCGGCTCCAATGAGACGGCATGGACGATCCAACGGGGGCTCGCCGATCGCCGATCCGAGATCATCCCCTTCATCGCCGAGACCGGCGGCATCAACGCGATGATCGTCGATAGCAGCGCATTGCCCGAGCAAGTGATCCGCGACGTTGTCCGCTCCGCATTCGATAGCGCCGGCCAGCGTTGTTCGGCGGCCCGCGTAATGTTCGTCCAGGACGATGTCGCCGATAAAATGTGCGAGATGCTGGCTGGCGCTGTGTCAGCGCTGGATATTGGCGATCCGTTCAACTACGCGACCGACATCGGTCCGGTTATCGATCAGGCAGCGCAAGATCGGCTCGATGCGCACAAAGCCCGTATGCACCGCGAGGCCAAACGCGTGCTGGTGGATTTAGCCGTTCCCGCGAGTTGCCGGTCGGGCACCTTCGTCGGCCCGGCGGTCTTCGAGATCGCAGCCATCAGCCAGCTCGAGCGCGAAGTGTTCGGCCCGATTTTGCACGTGGTCCGCTTTCAGCAGGGCCAACTCGCCAAGGTCGTCGACGATATCAACGCCACCGGCTTCGGCCTCACGCTCGGCGTCCACAGCCGCATCGCCGGCGTCGCTGATTACGTCGCCGAACATGCTCACGCTGGAAATCTTTACGTCAATCGCAACCAGATCGGCGCGGTGGTCGGCGTACAACCGTTTGGCGGCGACGGCTTGTCGGGCACCGGACCGAAGGCTGGCGGGCCGAACTATCTTACCCGCTTTGCCACCGAACACGTCCGCACGACTGATATCACCGCCACCGGTGGCAACGTGCAGTTGCTGGGCTTGGGCGGTGGGATGACACGTGTCGAGTAGTCACACGCGACGCGCTCCCGGATAGGCCCGCTCAGAAAAGCAAACAATTGCTTCCGCAGGTGAGGTCATCGGCACAAATGCAAATAGGTGTTGTCGCCGTGGCGCATCTGCACGACCGCGCAACTAGATGCTAACACCGGCCAGCCAATGTGAAGGCCAGCGATTCGACGATTAGGTGCGGGACGGGGAACACTAGATGCTCGAACGAATTTGGAAGTCGCTACCAGGAGCGATGGCAGCCGTCATTATAACGGCGGGGCAGGCAGCAGCCGTTTGCCCAGTTCCGCCTGCCGTATCGAAAGACCTCGATATCCCGCGCTTCTACGGCGATGCCAAGGGCTCGATCATCGAGCCTAAGCAGAAAGCGCTGCATGATGCGGCCGTCGAGCCGCTGACCGCGTTTCTGCGCGAAGTCACCAATGAAGCCGACAAGGCGCATCGGCGCACGCGGTACAATGAAAAGAAGGAAGCGGCGAATTGCGCGCTCGGCTGGTTGACGACGTGGGCGCAGGGCGATGCGTGGCTCGGTCGCATGGCGCAGGCGCAGGCGGAATATCAGCGCAAGTGGGATTTGGCCGGCGCGGCGCTCGCCTACCTCAAGGTGAAATCGTTCGCGACACCCGAACAACGCCGGATCATCGAGCCGTGGCTGATGCGTTTCGCCGATGCCTCACGCGCCTTCTTCGATGATCCAAAACACAAGCGCAACAATCATTGGTACTGGCTTGGTCTCGGCATTGGCGCGACGGCACTGGCGACCGACAGCGACAAACATTGGCAAATCGCGCGCGGCATCATGACCGACGCGGCACGCGATATTGCAGCGGATGGCACGTTGCCGATGGAGATCGAGCGCGGTGGCCGCGCCATCCACTATCACGCGTTCGCGGTGATGCCGCTCGTCGTGTTGGCAGAGCTCGGCCGGGCCAGGGGCGAAGACTGGTACGCGTTGAATAACGGTGCGCTGCATCGTCTCGTCGACATCACCATTGCCGGATTCGCCGATCCAGCGCTGTTCGATCGCCTCGCCCGCGTGCCGCAACAGCGCCCGCTCAACAACAGCACCGGCGCCGGTTGGATCCAACTTTACGCAGCCCACAACGCGGCGCGCTTGCAGGGCAAATCACTGCCCATGATGAAGTCCGGTCACCGGTGGCTCGGCGGCGACGTTCAAGTGCTCGATGACGTGCTGGCGGCGCTATCCAAGAGCGCTCGCAAAACGTAAGTTCCAATCGAGCGGTGCTTGCATCGGGCCGTTTGGCTCGAACCAACATCCAACGTTCGAAGGGGAGATTGGCGTTGAACCTGAACCTAACCGGTGCAACCCGGCTGCACGTCATCGTCGGCGATCCGATCGCCCAGGTTAAGTCGCCAAACGGCATCACCCGGATGTTTGGCGAGCGCGGCCATGACGCCGTGGTCGTCCCCGTGCAAGTCGCCGTCGAGGATCTGGGTGACTTCCTGGCGGTCGCCGACCGGCTCAAAAACCTCGACAGCATCGTCGTCACCGTACCGCACAAATTCGCCTGCCGGAAACACTGCGCGACCACAACGCAACGTGCCGACTTCCTCGGCGTCGTGAACAACATGCGCCGCAACCCGGATCGAACGTGGCACGGCGATATGATCGACGGTGTCGGCTTCGTCGCGGGCGTACGAGCCAAGGGGTTCGATCTCAAAGACCGTCGCGCATTGCTTGCCGGCGCCGGCGGGGCTGGATCGGCGATGGCGCTGTCACTGCTCGATGCGGGCGTCCGTGAATTGGCCATCCACGATGCCGACACTGGCCGGCGCGATGGTTTGATTGCGCGCCTAAGCACGGTCGGCAAAGTTCCCATTATTGCTGGCTCGGCCGACCCGTCGGGATTTGATATCGCCGCCAACGCGACCCCGATGGGGATGCAAGTTGGCGATCCGCTGCCGATCGACGTGTCCAGGCTTTCGCCCTCGACGTTTGTTGGTTGCGTCATCACGGTGCCGGTCGTCTCGCCGTTGATCGAGGCCGCGCGCGCTATCGGCTGTGGCACGTCGACGGGCACCGACATGTTCAACGCATCGCTGGCGATGATGGTCGACTTCCTGCTCCACGCCGACGTGCCGGCTTGAGGCCCCCAAATGTTCACACGTCTCGATGTGATCTCCGACGATGCCACCTACGATCTGATCGTGATCGGCGCTGGCGCTGGCGGCATGTCGGCGGCCTTATTCGCCGCGCTAAAAAACCAAAAGGTGCTGCTGGTCGAACGGACGGAATTCGTTGGCGGGACCAGCGCTCTGTCGGCTGCGACCGTGTGGATTCCGAACTCGCAGCACGCGACAAAAGTCGCGGCCGACGACAGTCCGGAGAAGGTCTCCAAGTATCTCGACGGGGTGGTCGGCAACCGTTCCTCCGCCGCGATGCGCGAGGCATTACTGCGTAGCGGCCCGGCGGCGATCGCCACCCTCGAAGCCAGTACCGACGTCAAATTTCACCCGTACCCAACGCACCCCGATTACGAACAGCAGATCGACGGCGCGAGCATGCGAGGCCGCGCGCTCGAACCATTACCACTGGATGGCCGCGCGCTCGGAGCAGCCCTGCAGCACCTGCGAGCGCCGATTCCCGAGTTCACGCTGTTCGGTGGCATGATGGTTGATCGCACCGACATCAATCATCTGCTCGGCTTGACGAACTCGCTGAAATCGTTCGCCCACTCGGCCAAGATTTTAGCGCGCTACGGCGTCGATCGCCTGTCGGGCCCGCGTGGTTCGCGCCTGGTCATGGGCAACGCGTTGATCGGCCGGTTCCTGCTGTCGTTGCAAAAGCGCGGCGTGGAAATCTTGACCCAAACCTCCGTGCAAAAATTTATCGTCGAAAACGGCGCGGTGAAGGGCGTGGTGCTCGAAGGCGGGGGTGTTACGCGAAATATTCGTGCGACGAAGGGCGTGGTACTGGCGGCTGGTGGCTATGGCCGACACAAGACGCGGCGCGCGGAAATGTTGCACGATCCCGCGCCGCAACTTAGCCCGGCGGCGCCCGGCCACACCGGCGAAATGCAAGATCTGGCGCTCGAACTCGGCGCGCGATTCGGCGAAGGTAATCTCGACAACGCGTTTTGGGCACCGGTTTCTACTCGAACCCGCGCTGATGGCAGCACCGCTGTGTTCCCGCATTTCGTGTTGGATCGCAGCAAGCCCGGCACCGTTTGTGTCACCCAGGCGGGACGGCGTTTCGTTAACGAAAGTGAATCCTATCACGTGTTCGCGCGCGCCATGTTCGATAGCCACCGCACCACGCCGACGATCCCGTGCTTCATCATCACCGATCGCGCCGGTTTGAGAAAATACGGACTTGGCATGGTACGCATGGGCACGCGGAACTTGCAGCCGTACCTCGCCGACGGCTATCTCGTGGAGGGTGCGACGGTCGCCGCTCTCGCCACCAAGCTGAGCATCGATCCGGCGGCGCTCGAAGCGACAATCGCCGCCATGAACACCTATGCCCGCACCGGCATCGACACCGAGTTCGGGCGCGGCACCACGGCCTATCACCACAACAATGGCGATGCCTCGCATACACCAAACCCAACGCTCGGGGCCATCGCCACCGCACCGTTCTACGCCGTGCGTTTGTTGCCAGGCGACATCGGCGCGGCGACCGGTCTCGTCATCAACGAATGGGCGCAAGTGGTGCGCGCCAGCAATCAACCGATCCCCGGCCTTTATGCGTGCGGCGCCGAAGCGAACTCGATCATGGGCGGCACCTACCCGGGCCCCGGCATTACGCTGGGACCAGCAATCACGTTTGGCTATCGTGCGGTCGAGCATGCGGTGGTGGGTGCAAGTATCTAATGAGGGTGCTAGTGGAAAGGCCGCGAGCAGATCTATTCGGGAACATCACGTATCGCGACATGAGATTAGAGGCGCTAACAACAAAAGTGAGCGCCGTGTAGGTCGGATAGTGGCACGAGATCCGACACTTTCGGGCTGCAACACCTGCAGCTAGAAAACACCGCCCTTACCTCCCCAAAGCCGTCATCCCCGCGCAGGCGGGGACCCAGTCAACATGCGGCTTGCACTTCGGTGCGGTTGGATGGCCCTGTAGCAATCATTTCGTGCAACGCTGGCACCGGTCTTGCGGGAACTTGGCTGGGTTCCCGCCTGCGCGGGAATGACGTGGGGGGTGGGATGGGTCAGGCAACTTCCGCGACAGTTACCGGTTCTCTTATTGAGCGCATCTCTACGAATGTGAGAGCCGGAAATACCCACCGAACCCGTGAATGTCGGACCTCGCAAGGTCGCTCAATCCGACCTACGGTTTGTGCGTTATCTGCCCCTCACCCCATCGTGTATCGCCTTGAGCGGGCCGGGCTGCTAACGATCTGCAGACGTAACAATGCGCAACCGGAGACGGCAGGGTGGGGCAAGCGGTGACGACTGAGCGTTGCCGCGTTTCGCCGGTCCTCGGCGGCATCGCCATTTGTCTCGTCATCCTCGTTGCGATTGCCGCATACCAGCTCACGCGTCCAGCACTTGGCGCTTATGTCGTCACGGCGTTGATCCATGCGGTGTTCTATGCCGGTGCTGTCTGGTGGGTGATGACCAAGCCGGCCCGCACCCGCGATCTACTTCTCATCCTTGTCATCGCGTTCGTTCTTCGCGGCATCGCCGTCTCAGCGCCACCGAGCTTGACGACAGATGGACTGCGATATGTTTGGGATGGCCGCATTCAGTGGGCCGGGTTCAATCCGTATCTGTGGGTGCCAGCCGACCAAGCGTTGGCTCATCTTCGCGACGCCGCGATCTATCCCGGCATCCATTTGAAGGATACGGCGGTCACCATCTACCCGCCGGTCGCCCAGATGTTATTCCTGATGGCGAACGCGATTTCGGACAGTCTGCGCGGCATCCAAGTCGTTATGACAGCGATGGAGCTTGTCACGATATGGGCGATCCTCGCGTGGCTGAAGGCCGATAATCTCCCCCGCACGCGTGTGCTGATCTACGCATGGCACCCTCTCCCCATTTGGGAATACTCCAGCATGGCGCACATCGACAGCGCGGCCACGGCGCTTCTGATGTTGACGATCGTCGCCGTGGTGCGCGGACGGCAGGGGCTCGCCGGCGGGCTTCTGGCCGCAGCGGTGCTGACCAAATATTTCCCGATCGTGTTGGCACCGGCCCTGTGGCGGCGATGGGGGTGGCGCATGCCGGTCGCGTTTAGTGTGGCAGCCGGGCTGCTCTATTTGCCGTACACTGCAGGCGCTGGACCGAAGGTACTCGGCTTCCTGTTCAACCATCTAGGCAACGAAGGCTATAGCGAGGGCTATGGCTTTCACCTCGTGTGGATCTTGCGCGACTATGGTCTTTGGGCACCGGGAGCCAAAGCCTATATCGCGACGACACTCGCGTTGCTATTGGCACTCGGTCTCTACGCACTGCTTGCTCGCCGCGCCAATGAGATCCGCCCCGAACACATGGTCATGCTAGGGGCCGCGTTCGTGTGGGTGACGAGCCCGCATTACGCTTGGTATTTCGGCTGGCTGATCCCGCTGCTCGCGCGCTATATGTCGCCGTCGGTGCTCGCATTCACGCTACTGGCAATTGTGCAAAACACACCCGGCAATGCGACCTGGGCTAGCCCGGCATTTTTCTACATTGTCGTTTTTGGCGGCGGTTTATCGCTGATGTTGGCCGAAGTGCTGTGGCAGCGGCGGCATTTTGCATCAGCGTAGGCTGGTGCTGAGCAAAGCGAAGCCCAGTTTCAAACCGCGGCGCTAACTCTTCGCTTTCACGTAACTGCCAGGGGCGTCTTCGATGGTGCCCAATTTCTGGCCCGGCGTGCGTCCGGGTACCATATCACCAGACTTCGCCGCCAACCATTTCGCCCAGTATGGCCACCACGAGCCTGGCGTTTCCGCGGCGCCTTTCACCCAGTCCGCGAATGTGTCGGCGCGCGATGGATTGGTCCAATACTGATACTTGACCTTCTTCGGATCAGGCGGATTGACAACGCCGGCAATATGGCCCGACCCCGCCATCACATATTCAACAGGCCCGCCGAACATCCGCGAACCGATATATACCGACTCCGCCGGTGCAATGTGGTCCTCTTTCGCTGCCAACTCGAAGATCGGTATCTTCACTTTTTTCAAATCAAGCTTGGTATTGGCGAGTATCAGTTGCCCCAGCGCCAGTTTGTTCTCGTGATAGAA
>JANLPY010000204.1:0-3969 GCA_031367505.1 Hyphomicrobiaceae bacterium
CGGCAAGCAGCGCACGCGCAAGTTCATCCAACGTACTGCATCCACGCGAGAGGAGCGGGTATATCTGGGCGGGATGGAGCGCTTCAGGCGCTGGACCAATGACACGGTGATTGAGGAAATAGAAACGTTGCACTTGTTCGAAGGCGAGCAGCGTGTGCTGATGGTGGATGACGTCAATCCTGCGGATCCGACACCGCAGGATTGGAACGACGGCCGGACACTGATTCCGCAAACCTTGCTTCGCTATCAATACGGCAATCACCTCGGCTCAGTGGCAGCGGAGTTGGATCAGACAGCTACAGTCATTTCGTATGAAGAGTTTCATCCGTATGGGACGAGTGCGTGTCGGGCGATAGACGCGGCTCGAAAGGCGCCAGCACGACGATATCGGTACTGCGGTATGGAGCGGGACGATGAGTTGGGCCTCGGCTATCACAGCGCTAGGTTCTATTCGGGCGCGTTGGCACGCTGGTGTAGCGCCGACCCATCCAGCATCCGGACCGGCCTGAACGTATTTGCCTACGTTGACGGCAATCCCGTTCGGCTTCGCGACGACTCGGGACGCGAAGGGAAGACGAGCTGGTGGGAAGACATGAAGGCGCAGATCAAGGTCGAAGCGGCGTTGTTGCCGCGCCAGGTGATCGCGCCATTCAACATCCTCAATCCGAACGGCCTCAAGGAAGTTCAAGACCTGAGGTCGCGCGCCACCGAGCTTATTGCCAAGGGGCAGCATGAGAGGGCGCTCGAGGTGGCGACCGGGTTCGAGGAGTATTTCGACATCCACCGGGAAGGAAAAAATGTTGGCTCGCCGGCTTACGAGCAAGGCGCCGTGATGGTCGGCCACGCCACAGGGTTTAACCAGACTGCGGTCGCCGTTACCGGCGAATCCCGCAGCGGGGCTAAGCTGTCCTTAGGCGAGCGCGCATGGGCGGCCGTGGACGGCGGACTGCGCCTGCTTAATACCGTGTCGACGGTTGCTGGCGGCGTTGAGTTCGTGGGTACCAAGTTGGGCGCCTTGAATACTCCGAGGGTGGCAAGTCCTTCAAACAAGGATCTCCTCAGGGCGGCCTATCGAGGTGTGGTCGCAAAGGAAGTGGGCGAAGGGTCGGCCGCTTTCACGAAGATCGACGGCATGCGAATGAAGTCCTGGGCGTCCGAGGTTCTCGTCGGTACGTCGCCGGAACAGTTCAGGAAGAACGCATTGAAGCTGATCCAGGCAGATCCAAACCATCCGCTTCGCGTTCTGCTTGACAAGTCGGGCAATTTCCGCAATTCAACAGCAAAGGGGGTTGACCTCGTCGACAAAATGTTCGACCCGCGATTGGCGGAGGCCGGCCATGTGTTCAGCGACTTCGCCGTGGCCTCGGACAAGCAGATGGTGATCTTCATGTCCGCGTACGAGAATCAGTTTATCTCAAATACCGCCGAAACCGGATTGAAGGCTGCGCAGCTCTCGAATCGAATCGCAGTAAATTTCGGCGGCGTCGGATTGAGTGAGAGCTATGCAAAGGACTTGGCGGACATGTTCCCGCAGTTGCGCGCGCTCTACGAATCTACGCCGCGGATTGTGTTCTAGCGCAGTCTCTTCGATTGCCGAAGCCTGTCGAGTCGCCCTCACACCCCCCTTCCGCAGACCCCTCATGCAAACCGTCACCCTCGCTTCCGACGTGCCCGGAGGAAATCGTCGCACTGCTCAAGGCACCGCAAGTTTTGATTCCTCCACAGTCGCACTACTTCAAGGAGGCCGGCGCCTCCCGACGCCAGACAACCCTGTCACCCTGACGTGCTGCGCGGGCATGCAGGGCGAGAACTACGGCGCGTACCCCTGCCGGGCAGTGAAGTTATGCCAAAGGCAGGGAGGCCTGGAACCGCGCCGTGCGGGTGCGATGGATCAGGGATGGCCAACAAGATGAACGGGTTCCCGCAGGACCTCGGCGAGTTTGACCAGACGGGCATGCGTGTAGCGCTTGGTGCCGTACGTCACTCGCCACATGGTGAAGGCCGGAGCGTCTGCATCCGACGTGTCCGTCCAGGTTTTCGATGGGTGCCGTTCCACCGTTGATCGCACAGCTCATCGCGTAGCAAATCCGAAAGGAATTCCCCATGACAACTCCGGTCATCGCCCCCCTCGAACGCTCCGACAGCGGTGGCCGTGTCATCGACCTGCATGCGGCGCTCAAGCAGGCGCTGTCGGTTCAATGGGATGTCTCGCTCCTCGAAGCCGATGGTGAGCAGTACGGGGGGCAGACATCGGCGGCGGTTCAGCGCTACCGCAGCCTGCTGCAATTGGGGAGTGGAGCCGATGTGGATGCGGCCACGGCGGCGAGCCTGAATAGCCTGATCTGTGCCACTGGCACTGCGCCCTGGACCTTGAGTGTTGTCGTGGCGCGGCATGACGGCAAGGCTCTGGCTGCGCCCCTGGTGGTGCATGTGTTGAACCAGATTGTCGAAGCCAATACCTTGCTCGTGGCTGGCCGTACCGACGGCGATGGGCGCTTGACATTGACCTATGCGCCGGCCAAGGACCTTCAGCCCAGGCTGTGGTTGCGCGTCCTGGATGACACCGGCCGGGTGGTTGCCGAATCGCGCAACCTGCACCCTTCACTCTGGCCTGGGATCAAGGTCGAGTTGGGTACGCGCCGCTATCGGGTGCAAGGTAGCGTTCGGAACAGTGCGAAGGACCCTCAAGCTGGCTTGCTGGTTGAAGCGCTCGACAAGGATCTTCGCCGTTCGAACCTCCTTCATGACCTGCTGCCCGAGGCTGGTTCAGCGTGGGTCGTCACTGGTGCCGATGGCAGTTTCGACATTTCGTACGACACCTCGCTGTTTGCGCCCGCGGATGGGTGGCCCATAGCGCCTGCTGGCCAACTGGCGGATCGCCCGGAGGGCTGGATTCCGGCCGTCTCGCCGGACTTGTACCTTCGCGTTCGCCAGATGGTGGGCAATGACACCGTTGTCGTCCTGCAAACGGATGTTCGGCTGGAAGCGGGAGAGGTCGAGACCTGGCCGCTGCAGATCTCGGATGCAGAGGGAGGCTCAAGCGCAACTGACAGCGAATTCATCGTCATCGCGCTGGCCGTCTGGCCCATGCTCTCGAATCAGCTCGTCAGCACCGAGCCTGACGGCTTTTCAGATCTTGCGCCGCGCGAACTTGCCGACGCCGACCTGACGTTCATCCAGCGCGACACCGGCGTTTCGCTCGAGAAGTTGCGGTCTTGGGCCGCAGCCTACGCCGTAGTTGCTGCGCTGGGCTTGAAAGAGCAGAACATCAATGAACGTGATGCCGCAGCGATGGCGTTCTACGCCTGGTTCCGGCTTGATCTTGTCAACACGCTGCAGGGTGTCTTCGAGAGACGCGGCAATGACGCGTTGGTCGACCTCTTGGGTGATGCGATCGGCAAGAACATCGTTTGGGACTTTCGCAAGCAGACCCATGACGGCGACCCACCAGTCAGTCAATGGGATTGGATCAAGTCCCAACTCCCGGTCTGGCGCAGCAGCCAGGTGGGTGGGGGCGGCACGCAAGCTCCGGCGGGAACCGTGGGTGCTGTCCTCGCGGCTGTTGGCTTCAACTGGCTCGGCGATGTGGCCAAGACCAGCAGTGTTCTGGAGCTGATAGCGCGCACCGATGTCGAGAACGATTCGTTCATCGAAGGCGCCAGCGAAATCCTCGGTGCGGGCGATGCTGCGTTGCTGCGCCGCACCGTGAGATTGGGCAACCTGACGCAACTGCATGGGCCATTGGTTGCGTCACTTCACAGCGGCGCAAACGGGCGGCTGGATTGGAATGCCGACGACACCGCAAGTGTCGAACCGATTGCGAAGCTCGAACGTGATACCTGGCTTGATCTCGCACTGGAACACGACGTGCCGAAGGGCTACGCCGGGTCGGCCGAAGACTACGGCCTGCTGCTGGCTGAACAGGCAGAGAAGAAGGTTCTCCACGCTGCACTTCTCGCGAACGGCACA
>JANLPY010000217.1:0-1926 GCA_031367505.1 Hyphomicrobiaceae bacterium
CAAGCTCGCAGCCTGGCGAGTAGTGAAGCGAGTCCTCGCGCGGGGACTTTTACGCTCGGTTAGTCAGGCCAGTCGATGAGAACCAGCCCTGCACTCATGACCGGTTGCTGATGCCGGGCAGGTCTCGCTCCTTGGCCTTCATCAAACTGGCCACCTGCGCTTCGAGCACGCGGTTACGTCGGGATGACTGGATGAGCACGACGACTGCGCAGAAGGCGAGGAAAGCCAAGAACGCGATCACCATAGGCGCGGGTGTATCCCACCCTGGCGGCGCACGAAGATAGGTACAGATTACTTCGCCCTTTCCCGAGTCAGGAGCCGAAGCCTGTGCCAGCGACTGCAACGGATGCCACCCGGCGAGAGGCAAGAGGAACTTCGAAACTCGGAAGAACTGCGCGCGCAAGATCATGGTCGCTCCTTAAAAGTCATATGAAGAAATCAGTGTTCGCCTCATCCGACGCGCCAATCTGAGATGGTCGCGGCGTAGCCGCTTTGCGAACAGAACGGACATCAGATTCCGGCCCGGACAGGCGGGCATTCAACAGCAATATTCGCCGATAAATTGGAGCGTCCGGACCGAACGCTTCTCGTAACGGAGCCAGGGCTGGTTGAACCAGCGCGCGCGCCTCTTCGACATGCCCTAGCTGACCTAGCGCTATGGCTTCGTTCAACGATGTCAGCAAGCTCAGCGTATGCGTCGGGCCCAGGGTCTGATCGGACAAAGCGCGAGCCTGACGAAACCATTTCAATGCTTCAACCCGTGCCTGCTGCTTCAGCGCCATCGCTCCCATCAAGTTGCGTATGGTCACTGCCAGCTCCGCTGAAACTGCGATGCGACCCCATCGCTGTTCCCGAGAGAGCGCCGTCAGCAACCAGTCCTGAGCTTGCGAGACACTGCCGGTCCTAATCTCCACTTCTGCTAGCAACGCCAATGCCTGAGTCTTACGGGTCGGCGTGACGACTACGTCATCACCCGATTCAGCCAGTGCCTCGATCCGGCCGACTACTGACTCGTGACTCTTCAGCATTCCCAGCAGAAAATAAGCTCTGAAGAGCTGGACCAACGCTGCGGCCTGACCTTCCGGAGCCGCCTTGTCGTCTACCAGGGCTTCGAGTGACGGCACCTCAGCTCTGACCTGTTCCGTCCACCCCAAGCGAAGGGCCTGCATAGTAGCGTTGTACTTGAGCCGACGACAACTGATGTCATTGGATCCAAGGATTGATGCACAGTCGCGCTCCTTTGATCTGTCGAAATCCAAAGCCTCGCGGTAACGACCCGCTGCCATCAGAAGATGGCTTCGAACGATTTGCTGAGCCACCAGATCGCGCGGCCCGAATCCCGCCGTGCGGTCGCCGTCTGCTTCCAACGCCGACTGCGCATGAAGTGCGGCATCGAAATTGGAAAGCGCTGTTTCGGACTGGACCAACCCGGTCCATGCCTCGAGTCGACTTTGCTGCAATGAACTGTTCAGACCCGGCTGCCGCTCCAGGCACTTCAAGAACAGCTCCTTCGCCTGCTGCGCTTCGCCTTGGCGCAGCGCCAGCCACGCGTCGGTAAGGTCGAGGCTGAACGTGGCTTCTTGGATCGCACCGGTCGGCGGCAGCGTACTTCGAGCGCGCTTACTGAGGCTGCGCGCCAACGCATCATTCCCCATCCGCAACGCGTTGTCCGCCCGTGCCGCCATCGCCATCGCTGCCTGCCTCGGCTGCTTCAGTGACAGGTAAAGCTTCGCGAGCTGATCGAAGCTCACGTCGGCCTTGGTGAACTCCTGCATGTCTGCTTGTATACCGGCGATGCCTTGCAACAAATCAACCTGCAGTTCCGGCTGCTTGCTCAAACGGCGCATCACATCGTCGCGGCCGCGGTCAAGGAGTTCGCGGGCGGTGATGTCGGCGCCGCGCGACTTGTCGCTGTCGGCTTGCTTG
>JANLPY010000254.1:0-2120 GCA_031367505.1 Hyphomicrobiaceae bacterium
ACACCGACCACACGCTGGAAGAGGTCGGCCAGCAGTTCAACGTCACCCGTGAGCGCATCCGCCAGATCGAGGCGAAGGCGCTCCGCAAATTGAAGCACCCAAGCCGGAGCCGGAAGCTGCGCAGCTTCCTGGACGACTGATGCTGACGCGGCTTCGGGTTCGCAATTTCAAGAATCTGGAGTCGCTCGACATCGAGTTGGGCCAGACCGTCGTCTTTATCGGGCCGAATAATTCCGGGAAGACGTCGGCGTTGCAGGCGCTGGCGTTATGGAAGAGCGGCATGGATGCCCTTTTCATGCAGCAATTTCTATCGGATTCGCCCAATGCGGCCACCGCGCCTGTGGCGCTCAACAGGCTCATGCTGACCCACACCCCGGTTTCCGACACACGCCTGCTTTGGAATGGAACACGAATCGAAGAAAACCGAACCGCCAACAGTGATGAAGAGCACCCAGGTACGCCGATCCTCATGCAAATCCTTGTCGCAGGCCAGGTCGAGGGTCGCATTTGGGAGTGTGAATTGGAATTTTACCACGGAAACTCCGAATCAATATATTGCCAGCCCGCAACGCCCGACTGGCGAGAAGGGGAAGCGCCGAATACACTCCTCGACCAGGATATGGCCAGAGTGGTTTTTCTGCCACCGATGTCGGGACTGGTGCCGGAGGAGACGGAAATCCCCTCTGGTCGTGTCGACGTATTGATTGGCGAGGGGCAGACCGCACAAATCCTCCGTAATCTATGTTTACGGGTCCTGGAAAAAGACCCCGATGCTTGGCAACGAATTAAAGGGCATGTTCAGAGTTTGTTCGGCATCGAATTGGGCGACCCTGCCCGCAGGGCGGCGCGCGGCTCGATCATGTTGATTTACAAGGAGCGTGACTGGATTCTGGACATCGCCAGCGCCGGACGCGGCCTACAACAAACCTTGCTACTGCTGGCCCATTTGTACGCCAACCCAGACTCAACCCTTCTCCTCGACGAACCGGACGCGCACCTGGAAATCCTCCGCCAGCGCCAGACCTACAACATGCTGACCGAATGCGCGGCCGAGACCGGCTCCCAAATTATCGCCGCCAGCCATTCCGAGATCATCCTGAACGAAGCCGCCGACCGCGACGTCGTCATCGCCTTCGTTGGCCGGCCGCACCGCATCAACGACCGAGGCTCGCAGGTGCTGAAAGCATTGCGAGAAATCGGCTTCGACCAATACTACCAAGCCGAGATCAAAGGCTCAGTCCTTTATCTCGAAGGTGCCACCGACCTCGCAATTCTCCGAGCCCTGGCCCTCAAACTGAAACATCCCGCCGCCGAATGGCTGGAGCAACCTTTCGTCCACTACGTCGCCGCCCTGCCGAACGCCGCCCTTCATCACTTCCACGGCCTGCGGGAAGCCCGTTCCGACCTGATTGGCTTCGCGTTGTTCGACCGCCTGGAGCGGGGCCTGCCATCGTCATTCACGATTCCCGCCCACACTTGGCGCAAGTGCGAAATCGAAAACTACATCGCCTCTCGTGACGTGCTCCTGCGTTTCGCCGAACCCGACAATCGGCCAGCGATGGAGCAGACGCTGGATGAGGTAGAAAAAGCCCTGCACACCCTCGGCAAAGACCCATGGAGCGACGACATAAAGACCTCCGAAGAAGTACTACCCGCGATTTTCGCCAACTTCTACAAGCATCTCGGTCTGCGCAACATCATGGCCAAAGCCGACTTCCACGTCCTCGTGAACCATCTGGCCCCCACCGAAATCGCCCCCGAGGTGACCGAAGTCCTCGACATGCTGGACGCGACGCTGCGCCGATCCAGTCTTGCAGGGTCCAGCTAAGCTCCGTCCGAGCGCGACGAAGCACGGGGGCATGGCGCTATTTCGGTATCGCACCAACGCAAAGACCTGATATCGTTGCCGCCTTGGGGAGGAAAACCTCCCGCACCTTCCAAGGGCGGAAACGACCATGGCCGAAATCATCCGCCTACCCATCACCAATACCGTCACCCGCCTCAACTACACACTGCCGGTATCGGTGGGCAGCAAACCGCAGTTGGTCAACCTCATGCTGGACACCGGCAGCAGCATGCTGGTGGTCGACGGGCGCATCTACCATCCGGACCAAGACACC
>JANLPY010000264.1:0-38118 GCA_031367505.1 Hyphomicrobiaceae bacterium
TCAAGCACCTCGACACAGCGCGCGTTCGCGGCCTTAGTCGAAACACGCTCGTGCGCCGCCAACGCCAACCGCATCTGGGTGCCAATGGTGAGTAGCGGATTGAGCGTCGTCGAGGGATCCTGGAAGACCATCGCCATCCGCCGGCCACGCAGAGTGCGTAGCTTTGCCGGCGCGAGCCCGACGAGCTCCTGTCCCTCGAGACGGATCGAACCTGAGACGATGCGGCCCGGAGCATCGACAAGGCCCAATATCGAAAATCCAGTCACGCTCTTGCCGCAACCGGACTCCCCGACCAATCCGACGATCTCGCCGGCGCTGAGCTGGAAAGACACGCCATCGACAGCCTTCACCACACCGGCTTTGGTGTCGAAGTGGGTGACCAAATCGCGGATCTCCAATAGGGGCGGGGTCATCGCTGGAGTCTCGGGTTCAGTTGATCGCGCACCTGATCGCCGACGATGTTGATTGCGACAATCAAGATGATCAACGCCACGCCCGGATAGATCGAAATCCAATAACGCCCCGACAGCATGTACTGAAAGCCATTGGCGATCAGCATGCCAAGCGAGGGTTCGGTTACCGGTAGTCCGAGCCCTAGGAACGACAACGTGGCCTCGAGCGCGATCGAGTTCGCCACTTGCACCGTTGCGACGACGATCAGCGGCGCCATGCAATTCGGCAAAATGTGCCGGAAGATCACGCGCGACGCCGGCAGCGGAATAGACAATGCCGCTGCCACATATTCTTTCGGACGTTCGCTTGACGCAGCGCCATGTGCCGTGCGCGCGAAATACGCATATTGAGCCGCAACCAGAGCCGCAATGATCTGCCATTTCCCCTGACCGAGAAGCGCTGCCAGTACGAGCGCCAACAGGATTGCAGGGAACGACAACTGCAGATCGATGATCCGCATGATCAGCGCTTCGATACGGCCGCCAAAGAACGCCGCCATCGTCCCTAGTGAGGCGCCGAGCGTGAATGCGATCACCCCCGCAATCACTCCGACCTGAATGGAGATGCGTAGGCCGTAGAGAATTGCCGACAATAAATCGCGCCCCTGTGCGTCAGTCCCCAACCAGTGCGTGAAACCGTTCGAGCCAACGAAGCCTGGCGGCCGACGGGCATCTGCCAGCACCAGCCGGGCCAGATCGTAAGGGTTCTGCGGTGCGATCAAGGGGGCCATGAGGGCCAGCAGCAGGATCGTGCAGATTATTACCAATGCCGCCACCGCAACCCGGCTCTCGCGAAAGTCGCGCCAAAATCGCACAAGGTGTTCAGGTGCAGAGATCATGCGCGGCGAACCCGCAGTCGAGGATCGAGCGCTGCATAGGCGATGTCGACCAAGAAATTAATCGCAATAAATAGGAAAGCGACGAGCATCAGGTAGGCGACCATCACTGGCCGGTCGAGCGAGGAAATGCTGTCGATGATCAGTTTGCCTATGCCGGGCCAAGAAAAGATCGTCTCGGTCACGACCGCGAACGCAAGCGTCGAGCCGAACTCAAGGCCGAACACCGTGACGATCGGAATAGCGATCAACCGCAACACGTGCCGGGACAAAATTGTCCACTCGCTCAAACCCGCAGCGCGTGCGAACTTGACGGTGTCAGACAGCATGATTTCGCGTGTGCCGGCGCGGGCAAGGCGTACCATCATAGCAAACTTGAATAGCGATAGATTGAGGGCCGGCAATAACAGATGCTGCCAGCCGTTCCAGGTCAGAAAACTCCACTGAATCCCAAACAGCGAGACGGTCTCGCCGCGCCCACCGGCCGGCAACCAATGGAACGTCACGGCGAAGGTGAAAATCAGAACCAGCCCCACCCAGAACGTCGGCACTGAGAAGCCCAGGATCGAAATGGTCATGATCGCTTTCGAGACGATGCTATCTGGCCGGTACCCCGCATACATCCCGAGCGGCACACCAATTGCTGTTGCGCCGATCACAGCCGCAAGCGTCAACTCCAGCGTCGCTGGCAAGCGTGAGAAAATCAACTCCAGCACCGGCATGTTGAAGATGAAGGACCGGCCGAAATCGCCGGCGGCCAGTCGCCGGAGAAAATCGAAATACTGTCGCCACAACGGTTGATCGAGACCGTAAGCCTTGATGGTTTGTTCGCGAATTTGCTGGGTTGCGTCCGGCGAAAGCAAGACGTCGATCGGATTGCCTACAGCGTACACACCGCAGAATACCAACAACGAAATAACCAGCATGACGATGAACGCCTGCAGCAATCGTTGGATAACGAAGCCGAGCATGTGGGCTATCCTTCAGCCACAATCATGCCCAGCCATCCGTGATCAGCTTGCGCGTTTCATCGATCGCGACTTGCCAAATCGCGTTCATGTCCTCGTCGCTGCGTTGGTAGAGCCCGCCATAGTTGCCATCGCCGAGCAACTCCTTCTTCCGGACCGGATCGAGTTGCTGAAACCGGCCGAGATCCATCATTGGCTTTTGCGCCGGCGGCATCGCGATGTTGGGCAGTCTGGTCCACGGAAAGTTTTCCATCCACGATGCGTGCGACGCGATGCTGTCGATCTCCTGCACCTTGGCCATCGTCTTTGGCGCACTCCACCAATTGTGCCATTTAACTTGCGCTCCCCGGTGACGATCGAGCCATTCGAGCACCGCTCCATGCGCCGGCGAATTGCCGCCGTGCCCATTGACGATCACGATACGCTTGAAGCCCGAGCGCGCAATGCCGTCGAGAATATCGGTCACCACTGCGCACAGCGTCGACATCTTCAGCGTGACCGTGCCCGGATACTCGACGAAGTTTGGCGTCAGGCCGTAGTTGATCACCGGAAATACCGGCACCGCCAGTGGTTCAGCCGCTTCCACCGCAACGCGCTCTGACAAAATCGCATCAACACTGAGGCTCAAATACGCATGCTGCTCAGTCGAGCCGATCGGCAGTATCGCCCGATCGTCGGTGGCGGCGTGATCCCGCACCTGCATCCAATTCATCTCGGCAATTCGCATAGTTCCTCGGGCGTTTGGCGGGGTGTCCGATCGCGATCATGGCCCGGCGCACGGAACGGAGCAACGGCATTCGCCGGAAATGCTTGCCAACATCGGCTCGCGTTCGTCACACTGCACCTTCAACCTTGATGGGAGCTCACGGCAATGACCCGGAAATTTGCAAAGGCGCTTGTTTCGACGCTTGCGTTCGGCCTATGCAGTCTGACAGCGGCGGCTCAGACACTAACGATAGGTGTGCGAGGCGGGCCGGACTCCATCGACCCGCACTTCACCGCCACTGGCACCCACGCAGAATCGCTCAAGCACATCTTCGACACTCTGACCTGGTCGGGCGACGGACTAGAGGTCGAGCCGCGCCTTGCCGAAAGCTGGAAGGCGCTGGATGCGACAACCTGGGAGTTCAAGTTACGTAAGGGCGTGAAATTCCACGACGGTACTGATTTCACTGCCGACGACGTGAAATTCTCCATCGAACGCATCCCGCTGGTCGCCGGCCCCAACCCGACGACGATCTACGTGCGCCGCGTGAAAGAAACCAAGATCATTGATCCTCACACGATCCACATCATCACCGACGGCCCCGCTCCGGTGCTGCCTAATGATTTCATCCGCCTGTTCATCGTGTCGTCGAAAGCCGCAGCCGGCCTGACCAAGGAAAGCGCCAACGAAGCCTTCAATTCCGGCAAGGCCGCGATCGGCACTGGGCCGTACAAATATGTGTCATGGGCACCGAAAGGCGATCTCATCATGGATCGCAACGATGCTTATTGGGGACCAAAGGAGCCTTGGGCGCGCCACGTCCGCAAGGAGATCGCCAACGACGCTGCTCGCGTGGCGCAGTTGAAGGCCGGCCAACTCGACCTCATTACGCGGGTACCTGCGACCGACGTTGCATCACTAAAGACGGATCCGAAACTGTCGGTTGAAACGATCGACACCGTCTACGTCTTCAACATGGAAATGGACCAGCGCGACGCGCCGCCCGCCGGTCAAATCACAGCCAAGGATGGCTCGGCACTGGCAAAAAATCCACTACAAGACCTGCGAGTGCGGGAGGCGATCGATCTCGCCATCGACCGTAAAACGCTCGCGGAAATCGCAATGGAGGGTCTTGGCAAACCAACCAATCAGTTGGTGACGCCATCGATCTTCGGCTTCAACAAGGCACTGCCTGAACGCCAATACGACGTAGCTGCTGCCAAGAAGTTGCTCACTGATGCAGGCTTCCCCAACGGCTTCAAGGTGCAGTTTGCCTTCACGCAGGACCGTCTCCCCGGCGACAAGCAAGTCGGCACATCGATTGCACAAATGCTGGCCGCGATCGGCATCGACGCGAGCGCCAACGCGCAACCGGCGAACGTGTTTTTCCCAGCCCGAACACGCGGCGATTATTCGATGTCGATGTCTGGCTGGGGTACGTTGACCGGCGAGGCGCATTACACACTGTCGTCACTCGCCCACTCCAACGACAAGGAGAGGAAGATGGGGGCCTTCAACGTATTGGGCTACAAAAATCCTGACATGGACAAGCTGCTGCAGGATGCTGCGATCGAAATGGACGAGGCCAAGCGGCGTTCGCAACTGGAACAGGCCAACGCCCTTGTGCTGAAGGATCGTCAACGCCTGCCGATCGTTGCCGTTGGATCGGCGTGGGCGATGCAAAAAGACAAGGTGAAGATCAAAGCCCGCGTCGACGAGGACACCTTGGCCATGAACATCAAGCCCGCGAAGTAAGCCATGGTGGTCACTGCCATTGGCATTCATGGCGGCTGTGGAACGCTTGATCGTTCACTGATGAGCGAGCCTGAGTGGGCCGATGCGCGCGAGCATCTGGCCTCCGCTTTACGCGCAGGCTGGCGGATACTCAGCCGTGGCGGTCGCAGCCTCGACGCCGTCGAAGCCACGATCATGGTGATGGAGGATAGCCCGCATTTCAATGCTGGCTATGGCGCAGCGTTGACCGCAGATGCACGTCACGAACTCGATGCCTCGATCATGGACGGAGCATCGCTGGCGGCAGGTGCTGTGTGCGGCGTCGAACGTATCCGCAATCCGATCCAAGCCGCGCGTGCCGTGATGGAAAAGAGCCCGAGCGTATTAATCACCGGCCCCGCCGCCGATGCGTTCGCGGATCGCTGCGGCCTCGCCATGGTCGACAACGGCTACTTCACCACCGCGCGACGGGTCGCGGCGTTAGCCTCACTCAAGCGCCGGGCGGCGGACGGCACGGCGGCGAAAGCCAGCGAAGCGGAAAAGCATGGGACTGTCGGTTGTGTCGCCCTCGATGCGACCGGCGATCTCGCAGCTGGCACCTCCACCGGTGGCTTCAATAACAAGCCCCCAGGCCGTGTCGGCGACAGCCCGATTATTGGCGCTGGAACCTACGCCCGCAATGGCGTGTGCGCAGTGTCCGGCACCGGTCAGGGTGAAATCTTTATCCGCCGCGTCGCAGCTTATGATGTCGCCGCCCGCATGATGTACGCAGGTGCGACGCTCGCCGACGCGACGAAGACCGTGGTGTTCGACACGCTCGCCTCGCATGGCATCGGCGCGGGCATGATTGCAATCGACGCACTCGGAAATGTCGTCGCGCCATTCAACACGATCGGCATGTACCGGGGTTGGATTACCACCGAGGGCGAAATGGTTGTCGCCACGCACCGTGAAGAACATGCCCTAGGCCGCGTCTCGAGTTGAGCGCAACGCTGGAGAAACGCATAATGGCTGACGAGCCAATCCTGATCTGGGGCGCAGGCGCCATCGGTGGTACACTTGGCGCCTACTGGGCCCGTGCTGGGATACCGGTACTATTCGTCGACCAAGTGGCCGAGCACGTCGAGGCGTGCCGTATCACCGGCCTCAAGATTACCGGACCGGTCGAAACTTTCACGATCAAGGTGCCGGGCATGACACCGGCCGAAGTCCAAGGTCAGTACCGCTGCATTGTCCTCGCCGTCAAAGCCCAGGCGACCGAGGCGGCGTTGCAGCAATTGACGCCCCACCTGGCGCCCGACGGTTTCGTATTATCAGCGCAAAACGGACTGAACGAAATCGCTATCGCCCGCGCGTTAGGCGAAGCACGCACGATGGGCTGCTTCGTCAACTTCGGCGCTGATTGGCTGGGTCCCGGCGAGATCTTGTTCGGCAATCGCGCGGCGGTTGTCGTTGGCGAGATCGACGGCGTGATCCGCGATCGCACCCGGCAAATGCACGCGCGGTTATCGGCCTTCGAGCCCGATGCCGTTCTCACCGAGAACATCTGGGGCTACCTGTGGGGCAAGCTCGCCTATGGCGCGATGCTGTTTGCCACAGCACTCACCACCGACAGCATGACCGTGAACTTCGCTGACCCGCGCCGCTCAATCGTATTCGAGACGCTAGCCCGCGAAGTCATGGCCGTCGCCAAGGCGCGCGGCATCACACCGATCGGCTTCAACGGTTTCGATCCGGAAGCGTTTGCTCCCGGCGCGTCATCAGCGGGGGCGAAAGCCTCGATTGCGGCGCTCACCGAATTCAACCGCTATTCGGCAAAATCGCACTCCGGCATTTATCGCGATCTCGCCGTTCGAAAGCGGAAAACCGAGGTTGATCCGCAAATCGGCATTATCGCCGAACTGGGCCATGAGGCTGGGATCGCTACCCCGGCACTCACGCACCTGGTCGCACTGATTCACGATATCGAAGATGGCCGCCGGCCGATGGCATTTGAAACCTTTCAGAGATTGATCGACACATGCAAATCCGCTTCGACAACCGCGTAGCGCTGGTCACCGGCGCCGCCCAAGGTATCGGCCAAGCGATCGTCCGGGCATTGAGTGCAGCCGGCGCGAAAGTTCATGCGGCAGACATCGCCGACATCGCATGGCCATCCGCCGAGCCGCCGAACGGTGTCGAACTCCACCGCGCGGATCTGGGCCGGCGCGGCGAGGTGCACAATCTCGTCGGCAAAGTCACCGCAGCAGCAGGACGTCTCGATATTGTCGTAAACGCCGCAGGCGGAGTGCGTGGCCAAGTCGGCAAGCCGATCGAGGAAGTTTCCGAAGACGATTGGCGCACCATCTTCGCAGCCAACGTCGATAGCGCGTTCTGGCTCGCCCAAGCCGCTGCCATCCCCATGCGCAACGCAAAATTCGGCCGGATTGTCACCATCTCGTCAGGCGCTGGCCTCCGCCCCAGCCTGACCGGTATTCAGGCCTACACATCAGCGAAGCACGCGCTGGTCGGATTGACCAAGCAGTTAAGCCAGGACCTTGGGCCTCATGGCATTACATGCAATTCGATTGCGCCGGGCTTCCTGCGTTCCAATCCGGCCTCGGAACGCCAATGGCAGAGCTACGGCGCGGATGGCCAGGCCCGCTTGCTGCAATCAATTCATACGCGACGGCTTGGGCAGGCCGAGGATATTGCCAATGCGGCCGTGTTCCTTGCCAGCGATCAAGCGGCGTGGATCACGGGGCAGATCTTATCTGTCGATGGTGGCAGATCGTAAGCCCACGCCACTCTTGGAGAGAGCTTACGATCGCCAGCGTCAGGCCTGTGGTCGCGTCGCCTTCATCGATGGACGCTCATCGAAGGACTTGAACCATGCCGCGGTCTTGTCATGGCCCTTGCGCCAGCCAAGATCTGGAAAACGGAAATCCAAATAACCAAGCGCACAGCCGATCGTAATCGTGCCAATGTCAACGCGCGCGCCATAGCCCGATGCCACCTTCTCGATCGCATCAATGGACTTTGCGACCTTGTCGAGTTGGCCATCGGTCCAGCTCGACCAGCGTAGAGCTTCTGGCCGCAGAAACGTTTCGTAGCGCGCTAAAAGTGCAGCCCCCAGAATGCCATCGCCGAGCGACTGTTCGACCAGTGCTTGCCAACGCACGGCGCCTGTGCCGAACAATTTCCCACCGCCAAGACTGTCGATGTACTCGCAGATCACGCGGCTGTCGTAGAGGACCATTCCGTCATCGGTGAAGAACGTCGGCACCTGTCCGAGCGGATTTGCAGCAACGATCGTGGCATCACGATTGATCGGACTTGCAGCACAACTCAGGTTTTCGATTTTATCGAGCATCCCGCATTCGATCGCGACGGCACGCACCTTGCGCACGTACGGGGAGGCAGGCGAATGAAACATTTTCATGGGCGATTTTCTCTCAACTGAGGAATTGCACGCAGACCAATGGGAGGCATGTGGCTAGGCTAGCCGCGATTTATCGACATGCCCAGAAGGTATTCGTGAGTTTGCAGCGGACGATGGCGTTAAGTTCACGCCTTGCGCCCAGTAAACGCCGGCGCCCGCTTGTCGAAGAATGCGCGCACCCCCTCCGCGTAGTCTGCGGTCCGGCCGGCCTCACGCTGTAAATCGCGCTCGATATCCAATTGAGCATCGAAGGAGTTTGTCGCGCTGGCGTGTAGTGCCCGCTTAGTCAGTGCGAAGCCATACGTTGGCTGGGTCGCCAAGTGCCGCGCCATGCGAAGCGCTTCTTCCATTAACTTATCGTCGTCGATCACCTTCCAAATCAGTCCCCAACTTTCCGCGTCAGTGGCCGACAACGTCCCACCGAGCATAGTCAGACCCTTGGCACGTGCCTCTCCAACCAGTCGCGGCAGGTGGTACGTCGCGCCTGCGTCAGGCACTAAACCAAGCCGGCAGAACGGTTGGACAAAACGCGCCGAGCGCGCCGCCAACACGATATCACACGCGAGCGCGACGCTTGCCCCAGCTCCGGCCGCAACCCCATTCACCGCACAGATCACCGGCTTTTCCAGGTCGCGAATTTCGCGCACCAATGGATTCCAGAACGCATCGATGGTCGCGCCGAGATCCGGCACTTTGCCACCTTCCGCCTGCACGCGATCTGACAGGTCCTGCCCGGCGCAAAAGCCTTTCCCCGCCCCGGTCAAAAGCACGGCTCTAACGTCGTCGCGGCGAGCATCGGCTAACGCAATGCGTAATTCTTTGTGCATCACCTCGTTGAACGAATTGAGCTTCTCCTGACGATTGAGCGTAATCGTGCGCACACCATCCGCATCATCGACCACGATGGTTGCTGCCGTCATTGCTTGCTCCTGATTGGACCCAAATCCGTTCGGAAGCTTACGTTGAAGAATTGCGTGGTCAATACGCAATCAAGTGCAACCATGGCGGCTGAGCATACCCACAAACGCACGCGGCGACCCATCTCAAGTGCCATAAAGACCCCTTGAAGCGTGTCGCCGGTTAGCTTTTCAGCAATAGGCTCGATTATTTGCAGGCGCGCTGCTTGGCCAAGCAATACGACAAGGGAGCCGGGTCATTGCAAGTCACTTTCGCCATGCCGACCGGCGTCAATCCCTTGTCCTTCATGGAGTTTTTCAATGCCGCATTAGCCATGAAACGCGCAAGATCCGGCGTAATCATGGTCGCCTCGCCGCCGGCCATCACACAGGATTTCGCCGATGCCGTTGACGACGATGCAATCAGCCCAACGCTGGAGCCTGCGAATACAAGTGCTGCAGCCAAATATTTCATGAACATGTTCAATCTCCCAATCAAGTTGAGGCTTCAGAATATCATGATTCTTGGTAGGCGATCCCCAGGCGTTCAATTCTGGCACATGAGCGAGCACCAGCACGTCGAAAGCATTGACCGCTGGCCTTACCGCACTCATGCGCTAAAGATACAAGAACGAGACATCTCTTGGAAGCGTCGAAGCGAAAAATCGAAATGGCACCGCAATTTGCGCTCGCTAAGACTGACGGTCGCCACTTGAATTGACGCGACACAACCGAGTGTGAGTGATGACCGATCTGCCCCCGACCAAGCCACCAGTCGCGTTGACAAGCGGTCCGATGACCGCAGTCCCGGCTGCGCCCGAGAGCCTGTTTAAAACACTAGGGCCGGGCCTGGTTACAGGAGCAGCGGACGACGACCCGAGCGGCATCGCCACATATAGCCAGGTCGGCGCTCAATTCGGCTATGGCCTGGCCTGGACAATGCTTTTCAGCTTCCCACTGATGGCAGTCATCCAGGAGGTGGCTGCGCGGATCGGCTGTGTCACTGGCCGCGGCATCGCCGAAAACCTGCGCCGTCACTACTCGCCTTGGCTATTGCGCACGGTGGTAAGTCTTCTTCTTGTGGCCAACGTGATCAATCTGGGCGCGGATCTCGGGGCGATGGGTGCGGCCCTCGGCCTGCTGATCGGCGGACCTGTCCAACTGTATACTGTGCTATTCGGTGTGCTGTGCATCATCCTCGAAGTCTTCATCCCATACGCCCGCTACGCACCCATCCTGAAGTGGTCGACACTAGCGCTGTTTACCTACGTCGCCGTGGTCTTTACCGTTCACGTACCCTGGAGTGCGGCGCTCTACAGTACGCTCGTTCCGCAGTTCGTTTTTGACGGGCCGCACGCGATGGCGATGATCGCCGTCCTTGGCACCACGATCAGCCCCTACCTATTTTTCTGGCAAGCCGGGCAAGAGGTCGAGGAACAGCGCCGCCGTCACGTCAAGGCACTTTGCATAACACCTCGCCAATCTGGACCAGAGCTGGCGCGCATCCGAAAAGACACGCTCGTTGGCATGGGCTTTTCAAACCTCATTGCCCTGTTCATCATATTCGCCACCGCTGCCACCTTGAACGCCAATGGCGTAACCAATATCCAAACCGCCTCACAGGCGGCCGAAGCATTGCGACCGGTTGCCGGTGACCTCACATTTGCCCTGTTCGCGGTTGGTATCATCGGCACCGGAATGCTCGCCATTCCAATCCTGGCGGGCTCGGCGGCCTATGCAGTGAGCGAAGTTTTCCGCTGGAGCGAGGGCCTCAACCTTGGCTTGCAAGATGCGAAAGCGTTCTATGCGGTCGTCGCCGTTACGACGTTGAGTGGCGCGGCGCTGAATTTCACCTCAGTAGATCCGATCAAGGCGCTGTATTGGAGCGCGGTTGTAAACGGCATTCTCGCTGCTCCCTTGATGGCGGTTATGATGGTGATTTCCATGAACCCTCGCGTCATGGGCCGGCTGACCCTGCCTCGACCACTGCTCATCGTCGGATGGCTCGCAACAATCATCATGGCACTGGTAACGATCGGGTTCTTCTATTTGTAATGGTACGAAATGACACCGCGGAGGCCACCCATGGCGCAGGCTGCGAGCTCACAATTCGATACCCACGAGGTCAGCAACCAAAGTCCGCCGCTCGTCGATGTTAATCTGCTTACGTCCGATCGCCTGCTGCAAGAAATGGTGATACGCGAGGGCGCAGCAGCGGCTGTCGCGAACCTAGAGCAGTTTGGCGCGCTTGCAGGCTCCTCGGAAGCGCTCGAGTGGGGCCGGCTGGCCAATGAAAATCCACCCAAACTCAAGACCCACGACGCGCAGGGTCACCGGTTGGATATCGTGGAGTTCCATCCAGCCTACCACGCGCTGATGCAGGCGAGCGTGACGCAGGGGCTGCACTGCTCCGCGTGGGATCATTTGGCCATTCCCGGCGCAAAGCCGAAGCCTGGCGCCAACGTTGCACGTTGCGCTGGCTCTTACCTCGCGACCCAGATGGAAGCGGGGCATGGCTGCCCGATCACCATGACGAACGCCGCGGTCGCAACGATCGCACTGGAGCCGTCACTGGCCAAGGACTGGCTGCCAAAAATTCTCGATCGGCGATACGACCGGCGGTTCCTGCCACCATCGAAAAAAACATCCGTCATGTTCGGCATGGGTATGACCGAGAAACAGGGTGGCACCGATGTGCGCGCCAACACCACACGCGCCGAACCGCTCGGACAGCGAGGGGGTGGCCAGCCCTACGTGATCACTGGGCACAAGTGGTTCATGTCGGCGCCCATGTGCGATGCGTTTCTGGTTTTGGCGCAAGCGACCGGTGGGCTCTCATGTTTTCTCCTGCCTCGCTTTTTGCCGGATGGCACCGTCAACTCCATTCACCTGCAGCGACTGAAAAACAAACTGGGAAACCAAAGCAATGCGTCGTCCGAAGTAGAGTTCTGCAATGCCACCGGCTTCCTGGTTGGAGAGGAAGGGCGAGGTGTGCCGGCAATTATAGAGATGGTCACCGCGACGCGGCTCGACTGCGCCGTTGGTTCGGCAGCTCTCATGCGTACCGCATTGGCCGCGGCCGTGCATCATGCGCGCCACCGCACGGCGTTTCAGAGGAAACTCGTTGACCAGCCCTTGATGCAGCAAGTACTTGCCGATCTCGCTCTGGATGTCGAAGCAGCAACCGTTCTGGCATTCAGGCTCGCCCGCAGTTTCGATCATCCAGACGATCCGAATGAAGCCGCGTGGCGGCGCGTCATGACGCCGGTTACAAAATACTGGGTCTGCAAAATGACACCGGCGGTAGTCAATGAGGCACTCGAATGCCTGGGTGGCAATGGCTACGTCGAAGACGGACCGCTCGCGCGCGTCTATCGCGAGGCGCCCCTCAACGCGATTTGGGAAGGCTCAGGAAATGTGATGGCGCTCGATCTACTGCGTGTTCTGGAGCGGGATCCGGAACCGGTAGCGCTCGTGCTGAGCGATATCATGACGCGCGCCGCCGCCACACCTGAACTCCGCGAGCCGGCCGCGCACTTGCAAGCCATGCTGCAGAACCGATCGCAATTGGAAAGACGCGGTCGCGAACTGATCGAGGGATTGGCCAAGCTGGCCGCCGGTTTGCTCTTGGCCGAGCACGCACCGGCAGCTGTCTCCGACGCATTCTTGGGCTCGCGTTTCATGGGGAGCCGTCGATATACGTACGGTCAGGGCCTCGCGCGTGCCGACGTGCGCGCGCTCATTGAGCGATCACTGGCCGGCTGAGTCTGTCGGCGCATTCATCAATTGGGCATGGCGAGCCGGAAACTCTTGATCGTCGGGCGTTCCGCCAACTCTTTCACGAGCGTCAACAGTGGCGTTTCCATCAACGGATAATCGATCCGGATCCGTCCGGCATCCTTGAGTGCACGATACTGGCTGTCGGGATAGAAAGCTGCGAGCAACTGATCATCGTCGGATGCGAAGGGGCCGCGTGAGGCGCGGAGGCGTGCGAGTGCTGGCGGCACCAGAGCGCCGGGGCGCGAGGTGATCGGCGCGGCGCCGCGAGTGATTTGATCGTAAAGGTTGGGATCAATCGTGCCGGCAATTTCGCCGTAGCCGCCACGAACATAGAGGCGGACCTCGTCGGGCACCGTTACATAGCGTGCCACGCCCTTGTCGCGCCCCACGACGTTGAGCACTGCCTGTGTGACGATATACTGCGCGAACGGGCTCACCACGATTGGGTAACCGAGATCCTCGCGAACATGCCAAGCCTCTTCGAGGATTTCTTCCAATCGCCCTTTCAGTCCCATCGTCTCCAGCTGAAAAGCGAGGTTCGAGACCATGCCACCTGGGCATTGATGCAGAAAATGAAACTCGTCGTATTCGTTGGGTGTGCCGACGGGCTTATCTTCTTTATCTGCGATGTAGCGCAGACGCTCGGCAACTTCTTCGACGCATGCAAGGTTGATCGCGACGTCGTGGCCGCGCCGCCGCAGGTTGCGAGCAACCCGCTCGGTGGGCGAGTGGGATACGCCGTTTGCAAGGGTTGACGTTGCCGTATGCACGACATCGACGCCGTGTTCAACGGCTTGTAGTACGACGTACGGAGCTAGCCCCGAATTACAATGAGTGTGGATTTGCAGCGGGCGCTCGCCAAGCGCGCCCTTGATGGCCGGCACCAGCGTAGCGACCCTCTCCGGCGTCAGTAGTCCGCTCGCATCCTTCAGGAATACCGCGTCGACACCGTGTTTTATCAGTTCCCGCACTTTTCCAACATAATATGCGTCGGTGTGAACCGGGCTCCACGTGTAGACGAGACCGCCGGCGACGTAGAGGCCATTGCGTTTTGCCGCCTTGATTGGAATTTCGAGATTACGCATGTCGTTGAGTGCGTCATAAGGCGTATGATAACGCATGCCATTGGCCGCAAAGCGTTCAGCCGCCAATTCGACGACATCGTCAGCAAAAAACTCGAACGTGAAAAGGCTTTGACCACGCGTGTGGATGATGAGTGGTGTCTCGGTCACCCAGGACGAAAGAATACGCATGCGCTCCCAAGGATCTTCTCTGAGATAGCGCACACAGACGTCAAAGACGGCGCCGCCGACGAGATCTATCGCCTCAAAACCCGCCCGGTCGAGCCGGGGTGCAAGCTCCTTCATCATCGCCGTGCTCATGCGGGTTGCCCACAAGCATTGGTGCGCATCGCGCAGCGTCACGTCGATCAGGCGTATGTTACGTGCCATGAGAACCGGCCCCGATGTAATTTGATGGCGTGATTGTGGTGCTGAACGAGCCGCCTTTACAACAACGCTCTAAGTCTCAATTTCGAATTCATCTTGGATCAGCGCCCTGATATGTTTCTTCAGCGCGATAAATTGCGGGTCGTCCTCGTTGCGTGGCCGGGACAGCTTGACCTCAATGTTGGCCTTCACTGTCCCCGGCCGCCGCGTCATCACGACAATACGATCGGAAAGGATGATCGCTTCTTCGATTGAATGCGTGACCAGCACGACAGTCTTCTGGGTGGTCGCGAGGATGCGAGCGGTCTCCAGCTGCATGAGCTGCCGGTTCTGCGCATCGAGGGCAGCGAACGGCTCGTCCATCAGCAGGATATCCGGATTGACAGCAAGCGCGCGGGCAATCGAAACGCGCTGGCGCATTCCGCCAGAGAGCTGGTGCGGATAGCGGTTCTCGAAACCTTTCAAACCGACAAGGCTGATATAATCAGCGACGATGCGGCCCCGCTCTGCTCGGGGCACGTTTTTCATTTCGAGCCCAAAGGCGATGTTGTCTTCGATCGTCAGCCAGTGGAACAACGCATAGTCCTGGAAGATCATCGAGCGGCGCCAGCCGGGACGGGTCACCGGTTTACCGTCGAGGAAGATCTGCCCTGCGGTCGGCTCCTCGAATGCGGCGATCAAGTTCAACATCGTTGTTTTGCCGCAACCGGAGTGGCCAAGGATGGAGCAGAACTCGTTGTCCTTGACAGTGAACGACATGTCCTTCAGCGCCAGCACGGCCGGATCTCCGGGGCCGTGCCCCGGAAATTCTTTGCTCACCGATATCGCGGTCAGACTACTCATGCGGAAAGCGCCCGCGACCACGGCATGTAGCGGCGACCAGCAACACGAATGCAGCGGTCGATGATGAGCCCGACCAAGCCGATCGTGATCATGCCCACGATCACGTAGTCGGTCCGCAGTACGGTTCTGGCGTCATTGATAAGAAAGCCCAAACCGGAGTTGGCGCCAACGAGTTCGGCAGCAACAAGTGCCATCCAGCCGACGCCAAGGCCAACGCGGATGCCTGTGAGAATGTGCGGCAACGAGGCCCTCAGCACAACACGACGAAGCACCTGTGTTTCGCCAGCGCCGAGACAGCGTGCAGCTCGTACGAGATTGGGTTCGATGTTGCGGACACCGGCGATGGTGTTCAGCAGGATCGGGAAGAACATGCCGAGGAAAATGATAAACTGGTTCTGAGTGTCGCCGATGCCGAACCAGAGGATCGACAAGGGTATCCAAGCGAGCGGCGGTACTGGGCGCAGTATTTCGACGAGCGGATCAACCTGTTCGTTGACTGTCTTCCACCACCCCATCGCGAGGCCGAGCGGAATGGCGAGACTTGCCCAGCAGAACGCAACAATCTCGCGTTTGAGGCTGTCGTACGTGTGACGTGGCAACTCACCGGTCGAGATAAGTTCCCAGAAGCCTTTGGCGACAGCCGTTGGTGGAGGCAGCAACGTCGCAGTCGTACGATCGAGCACTTGCGTACTCACGAACTGCCAAAGGCCGAGCAAGGCCAAGGGCAACCCGAAAGCGCGAAGCCTGCGCAAGCGTGCAGACCAGATCCGTGACTTCGGGATCGCCTGACCGGCCAATGCCGGCAATGCGTTGCTCATCTAGTGCCCACCAGAATTGAAGGAGGAGCCCGACACGCAGTTGCCGGGCACCGGAACGCCATCACGGAGCGTGCGTCTTGCCACCGAAGGACCAAGGCTTCACGAGATCGCCTTTCTCCGGAAACGGCTGCGGCTTCTCGAAGTCGAGCGGCGTCTGGTATTTCGGGTAGGGGAATTTGTCGAGCGGCGCATTCCAGCTCGCCTCAAGGAACGGTGGGCGCTTTGGCACGGCCCATCCAAGCTTATCGAACGTCTTGTCCATGAAGCTCTTATCTACGGCGGCTGCAAAATCAGAACCCTTGAGTGGTGTCTGGATGCGCTTCTGCTGGAACAGCCAATTGAAGATCGGCTCGTTGGCCGCGCCCCAGAATTCTGCGTGCGGGTAGTGATAGGTCGGCTTGTAGATCAGGTTATAAGCCTTGATCTGCTGCAGGAGGATCTCCCGCGAAAAATTTTTGAGGTTCGGATCCTCACGCATCACATCGGCGGCCTTTTCTGGATTGAGACGAATCCAGAGTGTCGCCTCCATATAGGCATCGGTGAAGGCCTGCACGACGTCGGGAACATTGTCGATGAGTTCCTGACGGACATAGAAATTGCCCTCATAGAGGTTGTACGCAAAGCTGGTGTCGATGAACTTGCCGGCCTTGCGCTCGACTTCGATCATCGTTGGCGTCGGATCCCACGGCACAACTGCGTCAATTCCTTTCGGCATCGCCATCTGCTCGCCCGGAGGCATGTTTTTCAAGATCACGTCCTTACCGAGTTCCAGCCCCGCAACCTGGGCCGCGATCTGGAAATAAAATTCAGCTGAAGAACCGGTGACGATGCCAATGGTCGCCGGCGGATTAGCGCCTTTGAAATCCTTCAGACTAGCAATCTTGGAGTCGAGGGGGACGACGGTCGCATGCAGTAGATTTGGACTGATGATCGCAACTGTCTTTACCGGAATCTTCTTGTCCAGCAGTGACGTAAACGGAAAGTTGCCGCCGTTGCCGACCTGGGCCCTGGCGGAGACCATGACTTCATTGATCGCAGGACCCGATGGGAACGCCTGCCACTTCGCCTCGACGCCACGCTGGGTCATCAAACCCTGACGATCCATGACGATATTGACGGTGTTCTGACCTGACCAAGGTGGCTGGAACGCGACCGTCATCGGCCACCATCCCTTTTGCTTGAGCCACACGATCGACTTGTCAGAGACCTTCTCGTAGGGCTGCGGCCAGCCCCATTCGGTTGCGGCTGGTGTCTGTGCGAGTACTGCCGGTAACACGCTTCCGAAGGTTGCGAGTGTGAGGCACGCGGCTGAGATAACGGCTCGCCATTTGAATTGTATTCTCAAGACCAAATCCACTCCCTTTGCCCGGTTGCAATGATTTTCTCATTTTTCGAGACAAAAGATATCAGAACGCGCCAGGATGCAAGTCAAGCGAAAGAGGCTGTTCCGGAGGCGAACGTGACAGAACATCTGTTCGAAATCACCGGCCGTGTTATCCTGGTGACCGGCGCGGCGAACGGATTGGGCAGCAGCTTCGCCTCGGCTTTGGCCGCGCGCGGCGCCAAGCTGGAACTGGTCGATCGCGCGCCCTTTGACGTCGCTGACGCGTCGATGCCGGACGCGGTGGCCCATGTCGCAGATGTGACCGATGAACGTTCGATGATAAGTGTCATCGACGATATCGTCCGCCGCCGCGGTCGCATCGATGCGGTCGTCAATTGCGCCGGAATATTCAGTGTTGCACCGGCCCTGGAACTCGATGTGGAGGACTTTCGCGCCAGCCTCGACGTCAACGTCATCGGAGCCTTCATCATCTCCCGCATTGCGGCGCGCGCGATGATGGTATCGGGTGGACGCATCGTACATCTGGCCTCGGTATCGAGCCAGGTTTCGAACGCGCAATATGCTGCTTACGCCAGTTCGAAAGCTGCCCTGTCACACTTGGTTCGTGTCTTGGCGCGGGAGTGGGCTCATCAAGGCATTACAGTCAATGCGATCGGCCCAGCGATGACCCAGACCGGCATGACGGGCCGACTACTTTCCGATCAACGCCAGCGAGACGCAGCACTCAGGGTCATTCCGATGGGGCGCTTCGGCACGCCGGAAGACTTGTTGGGAGCGCTACTTCTGTTGGTTTCACCCGCCGGCGCGTTCATCACTGGCCAGACGATTTTCGTCGATGGTGGACGCACACTCGTTTGAATGCACCCTCCTCATGTCTGCCCCCAGCGAGCGAAGCAATCATGGATCTAAAATTCAGCGACGTTCAGAGCATTCTGAAGATCATCGATGCCGCCGAACATCTGAGCGAGGTCGAGTTCGTCCACAACGGATTTCGCTTACACGTCGTGCGCCATGGCGGCGGTGGAACACAGCCACCGACGAGCGGTACAGCACGCGCTGACATCAACGGCGAAGCACCAACTTCCAGTGCGAAGAATGCATCGGCAGCCAACACCGCGACCAACGTCGCGGTGGAAACGGCAGTGCCTGAAGGCACGATGGCCATCCGCGCGCCGACGCTTGGTGTGTACTATCAAGCCGCGGCGCCAGGCGAGAAACCCTTTGTCGAGGTGGGTCAACATGTGCGTGCCGACGACACAGTCTGCGTCATCGAGGTCATGAAGTTGTTCAATTCCATCCGCGCCGGCATCGATGGCGAAGTCGTGAAGATCCTCGTCGACAACGGTGAATTGGTCGAGTTCGACCAGCCGCTGATCTTCATTGCACCTTGGGCTAAGAGCTAGAGCGCAGTGCCTGCCCCCCCATTCAAACGCATCCTCGTGGCCAATCGCGGCGAGATAGCCGTACGTGTAATCAAAGCTTGCGATCGGCTTGGCATTGAAAGCGTCGTCGCGGTCTCAGCGGTTGACCGCGAGAGCCTCGCCGCTCGCATCGCGACGCGTGCGGTCTGCATCGGGCCCGCACCCGCCCTGCAGAGCTATCTGCGGCCCGAACTTATGATTACTGCCGCCAAGGGCACCGGTTGCGAGGCCATTCACCCGGGCTACGGCTTCCTATCCGAGCGTGCACAGTTCTCTCAGCTGTGCGCGGATGCAGGCATCACCTTCATCGGCCCCTCGCCGGACGCAATCGCTGCCATGGGCGATAAGATCTCCGCCATCGAGATCGCCGAGAAAGCTGGCGTGCCATGTGTGTCGGGTTCGGGTCGCATTGGCGGTGTGTCGGACGCCCGCGATTTTGCCCGGCGGCATGGATATCCCGTCCTAATCAAGGCGAGCGCAGGTGGTGGCGGACGGGGCATGCGCGTCGTGCGCCGAGAGCCCGACATGGGTCATGAGATCGAGGCTGCCGCTGCGGAAGCCCAATCAGCATTTGGCGATCCGTCGCTGTACGTCGAAAAGTTCATCGAGCGGGCCCGGCACATCGAAATCCAAGTGCTCGGCGACAGCCACGGCAACACTGTGCATCTGGGGGAGCGGGACTGCTCAACCCAGCGTCGCCACCAGAAACTTATCGAAGAAGCGCCATCACCCGCCATCGACGCCAAGCTGCGTGAGGACCTTGCAAGTGCCGCAATACGACTGGCCAGGGGCGTCGCTTATACAGGTGCCGGCACAGTTGAGTTCGTGTTCGACGAGGATACTCGCCTCTGGTACTTCCTCGAAATGAACACGCGCATCCAGGTTGAGCACCCGGTCACGGAGATGATCACCGGGTGTGATCTCGTGGTCGAACAAATCCGCATTGCAGCCGGCGCGCCCATCTCCTTCACGCAACGCGACGTGCGCCTGATCGGCCATGCCATCGAATGCCGGATTAATGCCGAGGACGCGACCCACAACTTCGCCCCCCGACCTGGGCGGCTCGCAACCTGGAATGCCCCCACCGGCACCGGAATACGCGTCGATACACACTGTTACCCCGGCTATCTCGTGCCGCCGTACTACGACTCACTACTCGCCAAGGTGATCGCCCACGGCGCAACCCGGGCCGAGGCAATCGAGCGCATGAGCGCGGCACTCGAGCGCTTTGAAGTTACTGGTGTGCCAACGACGGCGCCATTCCACCGGCAAGTGCTCGCGCATGATGATTTCAAATCGGCTAAGGTCACGACGCGTTGGGTCGAGGACACCTTTCTCGTCGACACAACGACCGTTACGAACCAAACTGCCAAGGACTGCGCATCTGAGTGATGCGTATTTTACTTGAGGCAAAATGCGGGATGCTATTGTTCGTTGCAGATTCGATTTCGCGTTCAGCAGAGTTGATATATTGATGAGTGAGATTTTTTGACTATTTCAAGTTGGTGGGCAATTCATGAGTCCAAGTGATCTTGACGCTGCCCCGGGAACCGAGCAATCGAATGAAATTGGCCGCATCGTCAACGCGGCACTCGATGCTTGGGTTGATGGTGATCTTGAACGGATGCTGAGCCATGTCGCAGAAGATGTGATTTACACGCTCTATCTGGCAGAAGCCGACGTTCCATTTGCCGGTGAAACACGGGGCAAACCGGCCGTTCGCGCCGCACTACAACTCATGCGTCAGACCTTCGACTATATTTTATTTCGACGATTTCCACTCATTATTGAAGGCGTGACGGCGCGTCATCAGGTGGAGTTCATGTATCGACACATTACAACCGGCGAGATGCTGACCGGACGATTTCGGATTGTATGGACTGTCGAAAATGGCCTTATACAACGAAGTGACGAATATCACGATGCCGAGCGCATTAAAGCGTTCATGCGGCTCGTCTACAGCTAGGGTGATCAGCCGAAATCGAGCCCGTCGGCGATCCTGCATGACGCCGCATCCACGTTGATCTGGGGCCTGGCGCCAGTCGGTGTGAAAGCCTGCACGCAACGTGCCACGGTGTTGCCATTGCGGCGCCGCACGGTCCAAAGGGAGCAAAGAACCATCAGTTGGTGAACCCATGCCATCGGTCGCTACTTTAATTTTGAATTGTGGTCGCGTTTGCCTGGCTTTGTTGGTGCTCAGTGCCACCATCTTCGGCACCTACACACGTGCCCAGACCTCGGCGCCGATCGCCGCCCAAATCGCTGAGCTCGAACGCGCTGTCGCCCTTTATGAGACGACTGCTAGGACCGGCGAGCCTGACCAGCAAAGGGAGATGCAGTCTCTGCTGTCCATGGCTCAGTTGGCGACGCTCTACATGCGGGCGGACCGGCCATTGGACGATCCGAGGCGCTGCGCCAAGCCATGCTTGCGCTTATCACCAACGGCGGAGTCATCGAGGCACACCCCTCCTACTGGGCCCCATTCGTGGTCGTGGGTGAGGGAGGTGCCAGATAGTGGGCCGCCCTGCTCGGCCCAGCACCAAGCGATAGTTGGGCCATGCCGAGGTTCTGTCCAACATCCCGATCCGATGGATGTCGAAGTACTGCCCAACATTGGGATCGGCGGTTCCCACCCGCCCGGCGGCACACGCACAACGACAATCCGGTTCTGATCGTGTAATTAGCTGAGGCCAAGTGAAGCCAGTAAGAAGTGCATTGGCAGCCGCAGCATTGAACCCGTCCCGATCCACCAAGCGGTCGTCGGTTTCTTTGTTCCTCGACTTGTGGAGCTTCGGCTATGGCTTGCTCACATTGGCGCGACACCCGTCTTCTCGTTTTAGTTAAAGCGCCAGATAACGGCTCTTGATCGCGTCGTTGGCTTTCAGCGCCTGGATGGTGTTGCTGTAGACGATCTGGCCCTTGTCGATGACCGTGGCGTGGCTGGCGATGCCGAGACAGAAATGCAGATTCTGCTCGGCAATCAACACCGTGGTACCCAGATCGCGCAACTGCCGCAACAAGCTGCCGATGCGCTGAACGATCACCGGAGCCAGGCCCTCACTCGGTTCGTCGAGCAGCAGCGCAGTCGGGTTACCCATCAGCGTCCGAGCGATCGTCAACATCTGTTGCTCGCCGCCGGACAGGCGGCCAGCCATGCGGCCCTTCAGCGGAACGAGCAGAGGGAACACCTCGTAAATGCGATCGAGGTTCCAGTAGTCTTGGCCACCAGGCCCCTTCTTGGCGCCGATCAGCATGTTGTCCTCGACCGAATGCTCGGGGAACACCTGACGATCCTCCGGCACGTAGCCGATGCCGGCGCGGGCGATCAGATGCGGCCTGCGACCCTGCATCTCGCGGTCGCCCACCTTGACGATGCCCCGCCGCGGCGGCACCAGCCCGGCCAGCGCCTTCATCGTCGTCGACTTGCCGGCGCCGTTGCGGCCGAGCAGCGCCATGGTCTGGCCTTGCGTCACGGCAATGCTCAGGCCGAACAAAATCTGGCTCGCGCCATAAAATACATCGATGCCGGTGGCTTCGAATATGACGGGCTTGTTCATGCATGATCCGCGTCGAAAGATTGTCCGAGGTAAGCCTCGATAACGGCCGGGTTAGCGCGGATCTCATCAGCCGTACCCTCGGCCAACACTTGTCCGTAGCTGAGAACCCTGATCGTTTGCGCGATCTTGAACACGATGTCCATGTCGTGCTCGATGAAGATCAGCGTCATCGCTTCCCTCTGCCAAAGGCGATGCACGGTATTGATCATCTGCCAGCGCTCCTCTGGCCCCATGCCGGCGGTCGGCTCGTCGAGCAACAACACGCGTGGTTCACTGACGAGGGCCAACGCCATGTCGAGCAGCTTCTGGTCACCGTGCGACAGGTTGCGCGACAGGGCATCGGCCTTGCTGGTCAAATCAACAAGTTCCATCACCGCGTCGGCTCGCTCGAACGAAGACGCCAGCGGAAAGCGATGATGCATCGCGGTGTGATGATGATGATGTGCATTGACGGCGCCGCGGAGTGACTCGCGCACCGTAAGGCTCGGAAAAATGCTGGCGATCTGAAACGCGCGGCCGACGCCGGCGCGAACAATTTCGTGCGATGGCAAACCCGCGATGTCGCGATCGTCAAGCATGACGCGGCCACTATCGGGTGCGATCGCGCCGGAGATCAGATTGAAGAACGTCGTCTTACCTGCGCCGTTCGGACCGATAACGGCGGTGAGCGAACCGCTTGGAAATTCTAGGCTGATGTTGTTGCAGGCAGCGACGCCGCCGAACGATTTACGAAGGTTCTCAATTTTCAACATGGCGGTCCCCTACGATACGGGCGCGGCGGGAGTGCGGGGGATTGCATGGCCGCCAACGCCGTTGCCGCTAGGTGCCGGCGTCCGCCACGGCCATTTTTCGACAATGATGTCGAGCAGGCCTTTGCGCAGCCCCAGTGCGAACAGCAGGATGATGCTGCCCAGGAACAGGCCATAGTGCTCGGTGTGGCGGGTTACGAGATCGTTGAAGAAGAGCAGCATCGTGGCGCCGGCTAGCGGTCCCAGAAAGACCGAAGTGCCGCCCAGCATGATCATGAATACTGCTTCGCCAGAGATCGACCAGTAGGCAAAATCCGGATAGGCGCCCGATACGAACAGCCCCATCAGAATACCGCCCATGGAGCCGAACACGCCAGAGAGTATGAAAGCGATCAACCGCATGCGCCACACCTTGATACCGAGAAATTGGGCGCGCATCGGATTGTCGCGGATCATGCGCAGGGTATAGCCGAACGGCGACTGCACGATGTGCCGCATGATCAGCAGTGAGCCCACCAACATTACGCAACAGAACAGGTAGAGATGCGGTAACTGGTCGAGATGGATGCCCAGAAACGGCGGCCGCGGCAAGCCGCCCGTCAGGCCTTGATCGCCGCCCGTCACCGGCGTCCAGGCGATGATCATGCTGTGCATCAACATCTGGAAGGCCAGCGTGATGAAGGAGAAGTAGATCTCCTTCAGCCGCACGCAGATGGCGCCAATCAGAGCTGCGACGGCGGCGGCGAGCAGCAGCGTCGCAAAGAACGCAACTGGTATGGACGTGCCGAGCTTCTGCATCATCAGGCCAAAGCTATAGGCACCGAGGCCGAAGAACATGCCGTGCCCGAACGACACCAGCCCAGCATAGCCAACCAGCAGGTTGAGCGAGGTCGCGAACACCCCAAAAGCCGCAACGCGGATGATGAAGTCTGGCAGCGCCTTGCCGGGAACGATGTATGGCAGCAAAGCGAGCACCAGCAAGGCGATCGCCGCAGCGGCGAGGTCACGCAGGATCAGGGAACGGTTCATGTCAGCTCCCCTTGCCGAACAGACCGCTCGGCTTGACGATCAGGATGATCGCCATCAGCAAAAACATCAGGCCTTCGGTGAACAGGGGGAAACCGATCGAGCCGAAGCTGCGCGTCAGCCCGATCATCAAAGCACCGACAAGCGCGCCGGCCACCGATCCCATGCCGCCGATCACAGTGACGATGAAGCTTTCGATAAGAATCGAGAAGCCCATGCCGGAGACGACGGTACGCACCGGCACTGCCAGCGCACCCGCCAAACCGGCCAGCGCGCCACCGAGCGCAAAGACGCCGCCGTAGACAAGTTGCGTGTTGATCCCAAGCGCCGACACCATACCGGGATTTATCGCCGCCGCCCGCACGATCTTGCCAAACCGGGTCTTGCCGATCAGCAGACCGAGCAGAATCGCGACCACTAGCGTCACCAGGATAAGAAACAGGTAGAACACCGGAATGACGCCACCAGCGACGATGAAGGGCGTTTGCTGAAACTCAGCCGGCATGCCCATCGAGCGGAAATCAGCCCCCCAGATGATCTTCACCAAATCGTCGATGACGAGCACAGACCCGTAGCACACCAGCAGCTGCATCAGCACGTCGCCGCCGTAAACCCTGCTGATGAAGAAGCGCTCGAAGATTAGCGCGAACAATGCGACACCGAGCGATGCGCCGATCACCGCCGTGAGGTAGCTGCCGGTCGTTTGGTAGATGGTCAGCGCCAGGTAGGCGCCCAGCATGTACAAAGAGCCATGCATGAAGTTGACGACGCCGAGTACACCGAAGATTAGCGACAGACCGGCCGCCACCAGAAACAGCAGCATGCCGATGATGAGGCCACCGGTCGTTTGCGTGATCAGGCAAGAGGTGGTGGATAAACAAGTTGCAAGGGCGTCGAAATCCACGATCTACCTCGGCGGAAATAAACCATCAAAATGAAATCGCAGGAAACCGCCTGGCCGTTTCCTGCGATCGCGAACGCTTACGGCTTAAGCGTAACCCATCTTCTTCATCCACTCGGCTTCGAGTTCGAGGATGGTCTTCCAGTCGCCGCCGGAGATGTCCTTGACATAAGGCTCCTTCGGGATCGTCACGCCCCAGCCCAGCGCGTAGTTGATCACCTGGCCGTCGGATTCGCGGATCGTGACCTCGCCGTCGGCGCCAAATGCTGTCTTCAGCTTGAAGCCGCGGGCCGCCTCGGCGAGCTTGGCGCCATCGGACGAGTTGGTCTTCTTCATCAACTCGATGATGAGCTGGATGGCGATCGCGTTCTCCCACGACCAGTTTGTCGGCAGATCCTTGTATTTTGCCTGATAGGCGTCGGCCCAGGCGGCGTTCTCAGGCGTCGCCGGATAGGACTTGATATAGCGCGTGGCGGAGTGGATGCCGGCCGGCAGATTCTTCACTGCGGTCAGCGTCGTGTAATCGGCCATATTGATGCCGAACAGCGTCGTCTGTCCGAACAAGTTGTAGATCGACGCCTGGTCAATGAACGAGGTCAGGTCGCCGCCCCACAGCGCCGAATAGACGGCTTGCGGCTTACTCTGCAGTATCTTGGTGATGTTTTCGGTGTAGTCGGGCTGAAACAGCTTAGGCCAGGATTCTGAAAGAACCTGCGCATCGGGGTAGAAGCGCTTCAGGTATTCCAGGAACAAGTTAGTATTGTCGCGGCCGTAAGCATAGTCCGGCGAGCAGCTCATCCAAGTCTTGAGGTTCTTCGCCTTGGCGATGTTGGCTGCATAGGCGCCGCTGACGATCGCGTCATGGATGCCGATCCGGGCCGTGCGGATAACATTCGGCAGGCGGATCTTCGGATCGGCGGTCAAAGACGACGTCTCAGAGTTGGTGTGAACACAGAAGAACTTCAGGTCGCGTGCCACCTCCTGCACCGCAAACGAAGCGCCCGACGCCTCGGCGTCAATCAGGAAGTCGCAACCGTCGGAATTGATCATCTGCCGGGCGACGCTGGCTGCCTCCTCCGGCTTGCCTTTGGTATCGCGGACCACCAGTTCGATCGGCCGGCCGCCGAGGCCACCGGCTGCGTTGAATTTCTCGACGTCAAGCATCACAGCGTTACGCGACGAAATGCCGAGCTGTGCGACGCGGCCCGACAAGATCGTCGGCATGCCGATCTTGATCGGCTTGTTCTGCGCGAACGAAATATTGGGAAAGCCTGTCACCGCCACCACGGCTGCGCCGCTGGCGCTCGCCAGGAATTTCCGGCGACTGGGCAACTTCATCTTTGACGGCATCATTTCCTCCTTGGTTGTTTAGATCGCGATCTTCGATCGCCTATTCTTCTTGGGCCGGAGCGCAAATTCCGCCCAGCCTTTCGACGGCAGTAGACTTTGCATCGGCCAAGATTGCAATCGCAAGAGTGGAACTCTGCTCTGCATTCCAGTGCGGGCAAACCGCCGCCCCAAGCGGCTATTCAACGGATCGAGCGGCCAGTAGACCAGTGCGCTTCGAGTTAACGGGTCAGGCGAGGATGGCGACCGATGATTATCTAAAACCGACCGGTCACATTGGTCGACAAACGCGCGGCTTCGAGCCGGTCAAGCATCGGCTTACGTTGACTTTGTTCCAAGGCCACAACTGCAACGTGCGATTGGGCAAACATCCGCACGAGCGCCATGCAAAACCGCTCGTCTCTGTCTCTGCGCGCGGAACGCCGGTGAAGTAGTAAATTAGGGTCGTATCACTTGTGCAAATTCCCAAAGGCGAACTATGATCAGTGGCTCCACGTCTTGAAACTCTTGATCCGGACAAATCAGGGAGGCATTCATGTTTACGCGGCGTAGTTTTACCGGCGTTGCAGGTTGCGCGATCTGCGGGCTCGCGGAGTTCGTTGCCACAGGCGCTGCGGCGCAGGGCGCGCCCCCGGCAGCAACACCCGGCGTCAATCGGAAGATTCTCTCGCAGACCGAGGGCCCCGCACCAGGTTATGTAACGCTGCTTGTTGAGGCGGAAATCGAGGCTGGAGTGGCAGTCGGACGCCATACGCATCCAGGGATCGAATCCGCCTATGTTTTGGAAGGCGGCTTCGAGCTTCCGATCGAAGGTCAGCCGACCCGAATGTTGAAAGCCGGCGATGGCTTTCAAATCCCACCAGCTACACCACACGCTGGTGGCAAAGCCGGCACAGCTAAATCGAGGCTCTTGATCACGTATGTCGTGGAAAAGGGTAAACCCCTGGCCACTCCAGCGTGATCAGGAATACACGCGGTGAAGTGATCGAGATGCCGGCAGTTGGGAGATTGGAATTCGTCGCCCCACGTTGCCGACATTGGCCGCCGCAATAGTGCAGTGAGCCGTGCCTTGCATTCCGTCACTGGGCAAACCGATGCGGAACGGTTCAGTCGATCACGTCGTCCGCTCCGGCCAATGTCGCTTGTGGGATGGTAAGGTCGAGCGACTTGGCGGTCCGCAGATTGATGGCGGATTCGAACACAGTCGGCCGCTCGATCGCGATACTGCCCGGTGCTGTGCCGCGAAATATCTGGGCGATCTGGGCGGCCATCCGCCGCCGCAGCACGGCGCGATTCGGGCCGTAACCGATCAGACACCCCGAATGCGCCATTTCCGCCCATTCGCACACCGTCGGCAGCCGGGCATCGAGCGCCAGTGCTGCGAGTTGTTTGGCATCCCGGAACAACTCCGGAGCCGCACCTATGACCAGCGCATTGGCGCCCGCCGCTCGCATCGCCGCGAACGCGGCTGGATATTCCGCTGGCGACGCAACGGGGAAGGCAAGCAGTTCGACACCGAGGCCGCTCGCCGCCTTGAGCAATGCGGGTTCGCTGATCTCTTTTTGGGCCGCAGAGTAGAGCACCGCCACGCGCCGCCGGTCCGGTACCGCCTCATGAAGGATCGACAGCCGCTTGACTTCGAGCTCGCTGATCAAGATCACCACGCCAGTGACGTTGCCGCCTGGCCGCGCGTAGGTCTGGGCGAGGCCGAGTTCAATTGGGTCGCTCCCAAAGCCGACGATCGGAACCGTGCGTGTCGCCGCGCCCGCGACAATTAACGCTGCGGCGCCGACAGCGATGATCGCGTCCGATCCGGCGGTCACCAACTCGCGCATCAAGCCTGGCAACGCATCCTGTTCACCTACGCGCCCATCGAACACGAGGTTGCGGCCTTCGACGAAGCCGAGCTTGGCAAGTTCGGGCAGGGTTATCTCGCGCGTGTACGCTTCAGAGAGGGTGCTATTAGAGAGGTGCCCCAGGCGAAAGACCCGATTTGGGGACTGCGCGAACACCGATGCCGGACTTGCAACCAGCGGCCATGCGGCGGCGGTACCGCCTAGACCTGATAAGAACTCACGCCGCTTCATTGGATGCCTGGTTATCGGATTGGTAGCCAACCTCAACGCTGCGACGGATGGCGTGCCGGGTCAAGACTACGTGCTCGCATCACAAGGAGGCCATCAAGCATCTTGAACCAACGTCGCGCGGGTGCTCGCCGTTCAGCTTCTCGGCACCAAGGAAATCGGTGACGGCATTTGGCTCGTCTCCCTCATGCGCTATGATCTCGGATATATCGATCTCGAACAGAGGACCTTGCAGACCATCGACAAGCCTCATCGCGCACGAGATTGTCATCCATCGGTCCAAACGGCATGCCCGCTGCACCTCAGCTACCGGACGATCAACTGTTGAACGAGTTGTACCCTTGTAATGGCGCGCGAGCGTTTCAGCGATCATAGTGATTTAGCAACGCGGCGGTCGAGAGGAGCCAAAGCAAAAATTGAGCCTCGTGCGCCGCCCATTCCCATGGTCACATCTTGCCGGTTTGTACTGTAAGCTGCAATGTCACTCGGCAATGGCTCATAAGAACGCTATGGCGCACAAGAAACAGCATCGGAGAGGCAACTTGAAAACGATCGTGTGGGCTCTGCTCGTAGCACTAGCCACCATTGTTGGGCAGGCCCCGGCACAGGCGGAAGTCGATCGGATAAAAATCACCAAACAACCTGGGATTCTCTATGCCCAGTTGCTCATTATGGAGGAGCGGAAGCTGCTCGAAAAGCACGCCGAGGCGGCGGGTGTGGGGCCGGTCACAGTCGAGTGGATCACATTTTCGAGCGGCGGTGCCGCCACCGACAGCTTGCTCGCAGGTGCAGTCGATATCGTCAGCAGCGGGCTTTCCAATATGCTGCTGTTGTGGGGCAAGACCGAAGGCCAGGTGAAAGCCATTATCGCCGTCGGCGGACTGCCGATGAAGCTTTTGTCGCGCAACCCCGCCGTTCGATCGATCCGCGATTTTGGGCCGATGGATCGCATCGCCGTTCCAACTGTAAAGGTTTCAATGCAGGCGACGCTGCTCGGCATCGCATTGGAAAAGGAGTACGGCTCGACGGAAGCGTCACAGAAGCTGGTGGCCAATCAGATTCAACTCGGCCACCCCGACGCGACCATCGCTTTGCTCAATTCGAAGAGTGAGATCAACGCGCACTTTTCGATGCCGCCTTATCAAGACACCGCACTGAAGGACCCGGCTGTCCACTCATTGCTGAGCTCGACCGATGTGCTCGGCGGGCCAGCGCACGTCACCAATTCGTTCACGACGCAAAAATTCCACGATGCGAATCCGAAACTGATGAGGGCCTTCATCGCGGCCGTCGACGAAGCGTCGGACCTGATTGCCAAGAACCCCAAGGAAGCCGCGGAAATCTATCTGAAGGTCACCAAGGAGAAGACGACCGTCGCCGAAATGGTGGCGTTGTTCCAGACGCCAGGCGGCATCTTCAATGCCACGCCGGTGAATTCGAAGGTTTACGCCGACTACATGCAGCGGGCTGGCATCATCAAGCGTAAGGCGGTCACCTGGAAGGACTACTTCTTCTCCGATATCCACGATCGAGATGGAAGTTAAAGGAAATTCGCGCAGCCAAGGTTGACTGCCGGCAACTATGGTTCAATCACGGGGCTTTATCGAAGGTCTGAACCGAAGCCAGACCACGCTTTTGCCGGAGTGCATCGACGATTTCGTCGAGAACGACAATCCGGTTCGCGCGATCGATGCTTTCATTGACTTGCTGGATCTAGCGGCACAATTCCCGTCGCCCGAACCTTGACCAGCGAAGACAAGGGAACATTGAACGACGCGAGCCGCAAACCGGCTTCGCACGGCATTCATTGGGGGAAATTATGCAATCACTGCTACGCCTAAGCAAAGGCATCGACGGGTTCAATGAAAAGATCAGCTGGATCGCCGATTGGATGGTGCTGTTGTCATGCTCCGTCAGCGCCTTGAATGCCGCTGTACGCTACGCCTTCAACTACAGCTCCAACGCCTATCTCGAAATACAGTGGTACATGTTCGGCGCGATGGTGTTCCTGGGCGCGTCCTATACTCTCAAGTTGAACGAGCACGTGCGCGTCGACATCATATATTCTTCGATCTCCGACCGTGCCCGGCTTTGGGTCGATCTTTTGGGTTTCATCGTATTCATGCTGCCCATCACGATCTTCCTCGCGTGGATGAGCTGGCCGCTGTTCTGGATCGCGTTCAAGTCCGGCGAAATGTCGAGCAACGCTGGCGGCCTGATGACATGGCCAGCCAAGATCCTGATCCCGCTCGGCTTCATATTGCTGACGATCCAGGGCGTGTCTGAATTGATCAAGCGCATCGCAGCTCTACGCGGCGAGTATCAGTTCGAGGCCAAGTACGAGAAGCCGCTGCAATAGCGATCGACCAGAGATCGTCCGCCCCGGCCCAATGGATCATTCCTTTCCCAAACGAGGACCAAGATGTTTTCGCACGGCATCATGCCGCCGCTCATGTTCGTGACCATGATCATGTTCATGCTGATCGGCTTTCCAGTCGCCTTCTCGCTCGCCGCGGTCGGCATGTTTTTTGGTATGCTCGGCATCGTGACTGGTCATTTCGACCCGTCTTTCCTATAGGCGCTACCGTTCCGCTTCTTCGGCATCATGTCGAACGATCTATTGCTGGCGATCCCGTTCTTCACCTTCATGGGCGCCATCCTGGAGCGCTGCGGTCTGGCCGAGGATCTGCTCGAAGGCACGGGTCAGCTGTTTGGTTCTATCCCCGGCGGTCTCGCCTATGCGGTGATCCTCGTCGGCGCCATCCTGGGTGCGATCACGGGTACGGTCGCGGCATCGGTGATCGCGATGGGCGTGATCTCGCTACCGATCATGACGAAATACGGTTACGACATGAAGCTGACTACCGGCGTGATCGCTGCGTCAGGGACGATAACCCAATTGATCCCACCGTCACTGGTACTGGTTGTGTTAGCCGACCAGCTTGGCCGCTCGGTCGGCGATATGTATCTTGGCGCCATCGGCCCATCGATCCTGCAGGTTGGAATTTTTATTCTCTACATCATTGGGCTGTCGATTTTGCGGCCGAACGCAATGCCGCCGCTGCCGCCGGAGGCGCGGACGCAGCGCGGCTGGCAGCTATGGAAGCGTGTGCTGTGGGGCATGGTGCCGTCGGTTGTGCTGATCTTCCTGGTGCTTGGCACGATCTTCATGGGTCTCGCTACGCCGACGGAAGCTGGCGCCATGGGCGCAATCGGCGCCATCGGGCTCGCTGGCATGCACGGCCGACTGACTTGGCCACTGGTGCGTCAGGGCATGTCGTCGACTATGCGCATCTCGTCGATGGTGATCTTCATCTTGATCGGCTCGACGGTGTTCAGCCTCGTCTTCCAAGGTATGGACGGTTCACGCTGGATCGAACACTTGCTGACCGGACTTCCAGGCGGAAAGACTGGCTTCCTGATCTTCGTCAACATCTTTATCTTCTTCCTGGCGTTCTTCCTCGACTTCTTCGAGATCGCCTTCATCGTGATCCCGCTGCTAGCGCCTGTCGCGACCAAGTTGGGCATTGATCTGGTTTGGTTCGGCGTGCTGCTGTGCGTCAATATTCAGACGAGCTTTATGCATCCGCCGTTTGGGTTCGCGCTGTTCTACCTGCGCGGTATTGCTCCACCATCTGTGAAGAGTTCCGACATCTACTGGGGCGCTATTCCATGGGTGGTGATGCAGCTAATTCTGGTGGTCATCACCATCTACTGGCCGGAGTCGGTGACCTATTGGCTGGATAGCGGCCCGACAATCGACCCCTCTACGATCAAGCTCGACCTGCCGATCCCGAACGTCAACATTGTGCCGCCGAAATTCTGAAGCGACATCGGCGGGCCAGACCACAATCTGTTTGGCCCGCTCCTTTGTTTCAGGCCCACCGTCCTAGACCTCACCGAAAAACCTAACGCTCAGTTTTGAAGATTTCTAATTCGTGCTTCTCGATCCCACCTGCCGCGTCCGCACTAAAAGTTCTGTAACGTTCGCCAGACCTTGTCAGATGAGCGCGCATCGATTCACGGGCAGCATCAGGATCGTTCCGCATGATGGCCGTGAAAATTGCTTCATGCTCAGAAAAAATCTGTTCGAGATAACTTGCTTGATCTTCGCTGGTTCGGCTCTGAGCACGAATACTTTGGCGAGGAATTATGAACAATCCGAGGAATTCGAGAAGGCTGGTAAACTGGGGGTTCGTGGTAGAAACTGCGATCGCTCTGTGAAATGCGAAATCTTCTATAACCGCGCTTTCGCCGCGCCGGACCGCCCGCCCAAAACTTTTCAAAGAACTCTCGATCTCACGAACAGCCTTCGCAGGTGCCCGCAGACTTGCAAGGGCGGCAGCCTCGACTTCGATCGCTAAACGCAGCTCCAGGATTTGGAGCACATGATCATAAGTTCCCAAACCATCAGGGTCGATCCGAAAGCCCGGTCGTCGAGTGTCGCTTGATACAAAGGCACCTGACCCCTGGCGCGTAATTACCAAGCCGTCTGCTTTCAACGCTGCCACTGCCTCGCGAACGACTGTGCGAGAAACACCCATCGCAACACCCATGCTCTGCTCAGTGGGCAAACGCTCGCCTGGCAGGAGCCGTCCTGTTGCGATCTCGGAGCGAAGTCGCTCGACCAGTTCCTGGGTGAGGCTTTGAACAGGGCGCAATGGGGTGAGAATGGCGGAGTTGCCATTGACGCGCCGCGGTGCTACGTGTTTCTCGTGTCGGGTCATCGTACAAATCAAGATATCACGGCAGGACGGTGACTGCAATTGCGGCAATCGCGAGCAGGTCGAGCGCCAGTCTGACTAAGTACGTGTTGACGAGGACCCAGATACGTCGAGCGTTATCAAGCTTGTCAAACCCTTCGAAGAAAGGGCAACCGGTTGAGGAGACAGCCAAAGATGAACCCTATTAGACGACGCGAATTCCTGAAGATTGCCGCCGCAGGTGCGACAGCGACCAGCCTCGGGTTGACGCCTGCATCGGCGCAAGCGAAGCTCGTGTTCAAGGCCTCCGACGTCCACCCGACAGGCTATCCTACGGTCGCAGCCGTCGAAGCCATGGGCAAAAAACTCGAAGCCGCCACCAACGGCCGCATCTCGATCACCATGTTCCCTTCGATGCAGCTCGGCGGCGAGAAGGAGATGATCGAACAGGCGCAAGTCGGTGCCCTTCAACTCGCTCGCGTATCGGTTGGCGCACTCGGCCCAGTCGTCGACGACCTCAACGTCTTCAATATGCCGTTCGTGTTCCGGGACGGCGCGCACATGGAGAAGGTGATCGACGGCGAGATCGGCGAGGAACTACTAGGCAAGATTACATCGAACGAAAAGACGGGCCTCATTGGACTGTGCTGGATGAATGCCGGCACCCGCAATGTCTACAATAGCAAAAAGGCGATCAAGAGCCTCGACGATCTCAAGGGCCTCAAGATCCGTATGATGGGCAATCCGCTGTTCGTCGACACTATGAACGCGCTCGGCGGCAACGGCATCGCGATGGGCTTCGACCAAGTCTACAATGCCATGCAAACCGGTGTGGTTGATGGTGCCGAAAACAACTTCCCGAGCTTCATCGCGCAGAACCATTTCCAGGTTGCGAAATTTATTTCGCAGACTGAGCACCTGATTATTCCCGAGATCTTGGTGTTCTCGAAGAAGACTTGGAACACCTTATCCAAGGAAGATCAGGCACTCGTTGCAAAGGTCGGCCGCGAAGCCCAAAAAGAACAGCGGGCACTCTGGTACAAGGCCGAAGAAGAGTCGTTGGCCAAGATGAAAGCTGCCGGCATTGAAATCATCAAGTTCGCCGACAAGAAGGCGTTCCAAGATGCCGTTAAGCCGGTTTGGGATAAATACGGCGCGAAGTACGCCGCCCTAACTAAGCGTATCCAGGACGTGAAGTAAGCCGGTTCGATTCCAAGTCGGCTCGGCCGGGGCCGCTCAGTGCCCCGCCGTGTCTCTCTCACATCGAGTATTCAAGCTACTGCAGGGGGCGAGATGTCCAACAACGTGGCCGCCGGTGTATTCCGTCGCGCGATGGACCTGATGTATTGGACGGGTGCCATCATCGGCTGTATCGCCCTCGTCGTTATTGCGGCGGTTATACCGTGGGCGGTCTACACGCGCTATATCATGAACAGCGCTTCGTCCTGGCCGGAACCGATGGCAGTGCTGCTCACCATCGGCATGACATTCATCGGCGCCGCCAATTGCTACCGGCAGCGCATCCACATGAACATGACGGTCGGCACCGATCTGCTGCCGCCGCGGCTACGGTCGGTCGCCGCGCTGATCAGTGAGCTGCTGATGGGCGCTATGGGCATCTTCATGACCGTATACGGAATGAAGCTGGTCGAGGCGACATGGGGCAATTCTGTCGATGAGTTTCCCGCGCTGTCGGTCGGCGTCACTTACCTGCCGATCGCGGTTGGCGGGGTGATGATGTTCCTTTACGTCGTCGAACGGTTGACCATTGGGCCACCACCCCAGGACGGCAGTGACGCTCACATCACCATCGAATAAAGCCAGTAACGAGCGAAGTAACCCGTCATGGATATCCTGGTTCTCTTGCTTAGCATGTGCCTGTTCTTCGCAGTCGGTATGCCGATTGCCTATGCGCTTGCATTGGCAGCACTCGTCGGTGCCTGGTGGATCGATGTGCCGATCGAAGCGGTTATGCAGCAGTTGTCGAGCGGCGTCGGCAAAGTATCGATGCTGACCATTCCGTTTTTCGTACTTGCCGGCGCCATCATGGCCGAAGGCGGCATGGCACTGCGCCTGGTGAATCTAGCGGCCGTCATAGTCGGCTACACGCGGATCCGTGGCGGCCTGTCGCAAGTCAATATCCTCGCGACCACGATCATGAGCGGCATTTCCGGCTCATCGGTGGCCGATACGTCTGCCGTCGGGTCGGTGATGATCCCGCAGATGGCCGACAAGGGCTATCCGCGTGTATTCGCCACCAACGTCACGATCAGTGCGTCGGTGCAGGCGATCTTGGTGCCGCCAAGCCACAATACCGTGATCTACTCGCTCGCCACCGGCGGTACGGTTTCGATTGCCAGCCTGTTTCTGGCAGGCATTATTCCGGGCCTGCTGCTCGGCTTCTCGATTTCGATGCTGTGCCTGTTTTATGCCTACCGCGACAAGCACCCGAGGGGTGATGTCGTACCGTTGCGCGACGCCGCGCGGATCTTTGGCGAGGCGTCATGGGGCATCGTCACTTTGGTGATCGTGCTCGGCGGCATCCTGACTGGCGTGTTCACACCGATCGAGGCCGGCGCAGTCGCCTGCGTGTGGGCGTTCTTCGTCACCATGTTCGTCTACCGCGACTACAAATGGGTGGAGCTGCCGAAGCTCGCCTATCGCACGCTACAGACGGTGGCGATGGTGCTGACCCTCGTCGCCACTGCTTCATGCTTCGGTTATGTGGCGGCTCTGATGCAGATGCCTCTGAAGATGACTGACTTCTTCGTGTCGATATCGAGCAACAAGTACGTGCTGCTGATGTGGCTCAATATCATGTTGCTGATCCTCGGCACTGCACTCGATCTCGCACCGCTGCTGTTGATTTGCACACCGATCCTGTTACCCGTGGTGAAGCAGTTCGGTATCGACCCCGTGCATTTCGGAATCGTCATGTTACTGAACCTCGGCATCGGCCTGCTGACGCCGCCGGTCGGCACCACGCTGTTCGTCGGCTGCGCGATAGGTAAGGTGTCGGTCGACGACGTGATGCGAGAGATCTGGCCGTTCTATTACGTAATGTTCACCGTGCTGATGCTGGTGACATACTTCCCGGCGCTGTCGCTCTGGCTACCGCGGGCGATGGGGTTTTAACGAGTATTTTGCTTAATCGGGCTGTCTTGCGTTTGGGCGTCAATTTGGGCTGTGCCGTCGGGCGATCAGGCGGTCATGGAATGGCGGGCGCGCCGCTTGGATTGGTCATCCCATAGCTCTCGCCATTCATCTCCAAGATGTTGACCTGATGAAGTAGCTACTTAGTCAGAGGGCAAGACGCGACAATCCACGCAAGCACAGTTGAGCGATCCGAACGGGACTTGAAATTGCTCTTCGTTGTGACACCGTTGTGTCATAGCACCGATGCACTAGAGAATGCGTTTGCCCGAAAACCTCTAAGTCATGTGAGCGGCCTGAGACATAGGTGACAGAACGTACCGGACACATAGGTAACACTTTTCGCGAAGCGGGAGGTGTTGATGCCGTGGATGGAGTGTTCGGTAATGGACGAGCGTGTTCGTTTTGTCGGCCGTCTTCTGGACGGCGAGAGCATGAGCGAGGTGTGCCGGTCTTTCGGCATCTCGCGCAAGACCGGTTACAAGATCTTCAACCGCTACCGGGATGAAGGTCTGGAGGCGCTGAGCGATCGCTCGCGCCGGCCTGTTCGATACGCCAATCAGCTGCCTGATCCGATCGAGCGGCTGATCGTGACCGCGAAGAAAGACAAGCCCCACTGGGGCGCCCGCAAGATCCGCGAGGTTCTTGTGCGCAAACTGGCCGGTGACGTCCGCATCCCGGCACGAAGCACGGTGCATGCCGTCCTCGACCGCCACGGCCTGGTGGCTCGCGCCCGCCAGCGCCGCCGCTGTAAGGCCGTAGGTACGGCGCTGTCGCAAGCGATTGGCCCTAACGATCTGTGGTGCGCCGACTTCAAGGGCGAGTTCAAGCTCGGCACTGGCCGCTACTGTTACCCGCTGACCGTCACCGACCAGGCCTCGCGCTACCTGCTCGCCTGCGAAGCGCTTGAGTCGACCAAGGAACTGCCCGTCATCGAAGCCTTTGTGCGCCTCTTCAGAGAGCGCGGCTTGCCAGTCGCGATCCGCTCCGGCAACGGCGTTCCGTTCGCCTCCCCCAACGGCCTCTACAATCTCTCTAGGTTGTCCGTCTTCTGGCTCAGGCTCGATATCGCCATCGAGCGCATCAAGCCCGGCAACCCGCAGCAGAATGGCCGCCATGAGCGCATGCACAGAACCTTGAAGCAGGAGACAACGTGTCCAGCCGGCGCAAACAGCCTTCAGCAGCAGGCAACGTTCGATGCCTTCAACGACCGATAAATCACCCAATTGCGATACAAGTGCCTGAAATCCCCGGCTGTTCATGCCATCCTCCTGAGTGTCGAATCACACACTCAGAATGCCTCAACTTAATGGCGGAACAGAGCCCATTGAATAAAGGAGATGCGTTTCCAAAAAGCATTACTTTAATTCAATTCTGCATAGGCGCACTTGTTGAATCTGGGCAAATTACGAAACCAATTCGTGGATACGTTCCACTTATCACGCGCGAGCTACTGGATATTCGCCCTTAACCCGAAGCTCAAATCGTTCGAACGCCATTCTATGTTTCTCAAGAACAGGTCTTCGAACATAAGAACCCAGTCTGCAACACCTTCCCCTGCGCCATCAATTGGCGTGCACGCTGCTCTCAGCGATCAAACAGTTGGTCGTTTTCATGCCCAGAGCCATCGCTTGCCTCTCACAACATCCCGAGCTGTAATTGGGCAGCCTCGGACATCCGGCTTGCGTCCCAGGGCGGATCCCAGACGATCTCGCAGTCGACCTCGGTAACGCCCGGAACCGCTCGCACCTTCGTGCATGCGTCCTCTTTCAGCACATCGCCCATGCCACAGCCCGGCGCTGTCATGGACATCTTGATCTCGACCCGATGGCCGCCGGCGGCGAGCGGGTGCGCCTCGCACACGTAGATGAGGCCCAGGTCCACGACGTTGACCGGAATCTCCGGGTCAAAAACCGTCTTGAGCGTCTCG
>JANLPY010000374.1:0-4841 GCA_031367505.1 Hyphomicrobiaceae bacterium
CAGAAAAACAGAATCCTATAAAGTGCTTCTGGAGCACAAGACATGGCGAAACGGCGTCATTTCACGTGCTAACGTGGCCGATTTTCTTGTCAAGCAGATCGCTGACGACGCGCTGCTCGGGCGCGCGCCAGTGCTCGCCTACTAGCCACGCGCGCCCGGCTATCAAGTCACAATGGACCTATCGCGAGTTGAGGTTGTTTATGATTGACATAGAGCACGCGCCACCGGATCGGGACCTGTCGGTCTCGGCGAAAATTCGCGATCGCTTGCGCAAAGCAAAAGTGCGGTTCCACGCCAACGACAACATCGCGAAATTCATTGAGCCGGGAGAGATGGACCTGCTGCTCGAGGAAGTGGCCAGCAAAATGCGGACTGTGCTCGATAGCCTGGTGATCGATACAGAGAACGACCACAATACCCAGGACACGGCACGCCGTGTCGCAAAGATGTATCTGAATGAGGTCTTCCGCGGGCGCTACTGGCCCGCGCCGTCGGTTACCGAGTTCCCGAATGTCACAAGCCTCAACGAGCTGATGATCGTCGGTCCGGTTACGGTGCGTAGTGCTTGCAGCCACCATCTCTGTCCGATCATGGGTCGGCTGTGGATCGGGGTGATGCCCAATCAACACTCGAACCTGATCGGGCTTTCCAAGTATGCGCGCCTTGCCGAATGGATCATGGGACGGCCGCAGATTCAGGAAGAGGCCATCACGCAGATGGCCGAGCTTCTGATGGACATGGTCAAGCCGGACGGTTTGGCCGTCGTCATGGAAGCAGATCACTTCTGCATGCACTGGCGCGGTGTCAAGGATACGAATGCCAAAATGAAGAACAGCGTCATGCGCGGATCGTTTCTGAAGGACCCGACGCTGCGCCGTGAATTCCTGTCGCTGATCACAATGAAAAATTGAGGGTGTGATGCTCGTTCGTTGTCTTTACGCCAGTCGTTCGTTGAAGCCGCTGCCGACTGCGCTCCTGGATGAGGTGCTCGAGCAGTCCCGTCGGAACAATCCACGCAAAGGGATCACGGGCCTTTTGTGCTTCACCAGCGATATCTTCGTGCAAGTCATCGAAGGGGGCCGCGACGAGGTCTGCGAGTTGTTCAATCTCATCGTTCGCGACGACCGGCATCACGAAGTTCGTTTACTGACCTACGAAGAAATCGCCGAGCGGAAATTCGGCGGCTGGACCATGGGCCAGGTGAACATCGAGGCTTTGAATCCGGCTCTACTTCTCAAGTACTCCGAGAGGGCCGAGTTGAACCCATTTGATTCCTCTGGTCATGCGACGATGGCGCTGCTGATGGAACTTGTGGCTACCGGGTCGATCGTGAACCGATCGGTGATATAGTGGTTCAACAGCCATCGATAGCTTGAAGCCCAATACTCGGTTGGCCATCGACGCGGTCGTCAGTCTCGAAGTTGTCGAGCACGTCGCGAACCTCGGGCAGTTTCTGGCGTCCCTCACGACGACGGTGAATCTGGGTGGCCTGCTGGTTCCTGGCCAGAAGGCTGAGCCGAGTGTGCGACATCTGGAGTTTCAAGATTTAGAATTTGTTGCGAAACTGATGATCCGGCCGACAACGTTGAGCGTAACTGACATTGGAGCCACACATTGCTTGGGCACACATAGCGTTGACCTGACATGGCGGAAGTCGCGTGCACGGTTCGACTGCGCTTGAAAACGGAGGCTTGGGTCTTCACGGGTGGTCCGTCGGAGACTATCCAACGTGTACAGGATATCGAAAATGAAGTTCTTGCTGATTACCGCGATCGCGGGCGCGACCCTCGCGCAGTCGAATGGCCAAGCCGCGGCGAAGTCGTGTGCGGAATTGCGGGCTCTGTGCTGGACGATGCGCGACGACAAGTCCGATTGCACCGGTCCCTATCAGCGCTGCCTTAAGACTGGCACATTCGTCACGCCGCTTGGGCGCGTGTTCAAGGCGACCAAGTAGCGTGCTGGCACGTCAATGATCCAGGTGCGGCATTCCCGCTGACGCGTGGTATTGGCCCATCGACGATCGCCAGCAGCCAGGAGAGGGTTGTGCGGTGATCGTGCCGATCAACCTAAAGATCCCGTCACTTATCCGGAGCCGACCCAGCAATGTCCGCTCCGGATGAGCTACAGAAGGCAAATGAATAAAGCAAGAAACCGCCGCTATGGGTCAGGGAACGAACCCGCTCTCGCGGGAGAGTGTTGAGGCGATAGGCCGTGCGAGATGGGGCGAGGCTGGCGGGTAGCCACGTTAACGGCGGCGCGGTAACGAATGCGAAGCGTACTGTCTTGAGGATCGAGGGGTTCCAGAACCTCCAACCTCAAGACAAGGACCTCTCCAATGAGCCAGAAGCCCATCAGCCCATCGAGCGGAACGCCCGTAATCAGCCCGTTGCGCCAGCGCATGATCGAAGACACGACGCTGCGCAATTTCGGTTCCGAGACCCAACGCAACTATATCCGCACCGTCAAGGTGCTCGACGAGTTCCTCGGACGTTCACCGGCGACGGCGACGCCGGAAGACTTGCGCCGGTTCCAAGTACATCAGAGCACAGCGGGTGCCCAGCCGCCGACCATCAACCACACAGTAACGGCGCTGCGCTTCTTCTTCCGCGTGACCGTTGATCGACCCGACATGGGGCGCCATCTCACCCTCGTACGGCAGGAGCAGAAGCTGCCGGTGGTGTTGACCCAGGAGGAGGTCGTGCGCCTGCTCGAAGCGGCACCGGGCGTCAAGTACAAGGCCGCGCTTGGCGCCGCCTATGGGGCAGGCCTGCGCGTCTCCGAGGTGGTGGCTCTCAAGTTCGCCGACATTGATAGCCAGCGCATGCTGATCCGCGTCGAGCAGGGTAAGGGCTGCAAGGACCGGCTCGCCATGCTGTCGCCGAAGCTTCTGGAACTGCTGCGCGACTGGTACCGGATCGCTCGGCCCCGGATATTCTTCTTTCCTGGACAGGACAAGATCGGTCCGATGACACCGCGTCAGCTGAACCGGATCTGTCATCTGGCCGCGGATCTCGCGGGTCTGCCGAAGTGGGTCGCGCCACACACGCGTCATGCCGAAGGCGTGCTCCGCCACGGCGCCACTCATTCGCGACGCACCTGCTGGAGCGCAAGATCGATATCCGTCTGATCCAGGCGATGTTCGGACCCACGACGTACTGCCCACGAACACATGGCCGAAGGCCGGATTGCCTATCGGTTCCATCCCCGCTTCGGCGAAACGGTACAAATCCGACGGCGCCTTGAGCGCGGCGGCGTCGCGTTCGTCGTCGTGCACCAGCCCGACGGCTCGTTCGCCTGCCTGCCGGCGTGGATGTTGGAGCCGGCGGCGTCTCGCTTCGAGATCGGCACTGAAGCGCACTTTTCCGTAGATATCCTGCGCGCGCTGCGCCGCGAGATCGATGCGCTCCTAGGCTTCCTCAGTGCCGATTCGAAGCCCCAGGAGGCCGGCAATGGAGTGTCGGAACGAGGATCAGTCGAGCCTCTTCGACGAGAAGCGGCCGCGCATGGCGTGGCAGCCAAAGCAGAAAGCCGAACTGGCCGCAGCCGTGAACGCGCTGCTGCGCGAAATCGCAGTGGCACTCGCAAAACCAGTAAAACCAGCAACAACGGAGGCCGGTCATGAGCAAGATCACGGCTGAGAATCTGACGCGCGCCGCGTTCGTCTACATCCGCCAGTCAACGGCAGATCAGCTGGCACACAATCACGAAAGCCGACGTCGTCAGTACAGTCTTGCCGATCGCGCCAAGCAGCTGGGCTGGAACACGGTCGAAGTCATCGACGATGATCTTGGCCGTTCCGGAGGCGGCATTGCGCGCCCCGGATTCGAGCGATTGCTGGCGGCCATTTGCGCGGGATCCGTCGGTGCCGTGCTTGCGATCGAGGCCTCACGCCTCGCCCGCAATGGGCGAGACTGGCATACACTGATCGAGTTCTGTGGATTGGTCGGCACCATCATCGTCGACGAGGACGGAATCTACGATCCTCGGCATCCCAACGATCGGTTGCTGCTGGGGATGAAGGGCACGTCGCGGCGGAGCGCGCTTTCAGCACGATGAGCGAACTTGAATTGTCGCTGTTCCGTCAGCGCTCGCAAGAGGCGTTGAAGCAGAAGGCGCGCAGCGGCGCGCTGGTTCTCAGCGTTGCCGCCGGCTACGTGAAAGTCGGTCGCGAAGGTATCGAAAAGAACCCCAATAAACGTGTCCAAGAGGCATTGCAGCTCGTGTTCACGAAGTTCGCCGAGTTCCAGAGCGCGCGGCAGGTGCACATCTGGCTTAGAGACGAAAAGATCGAGCTGCCGGTCAAATCACGCCACGGCGAATCGTACGGCGTCGTCTGGCGATTGCCGGCCTACAACATCGTGCACGGCATTCTGACCAACCCAATATATTCCGGTGCCTATGCGTTCGGACGCACGAAGAGCCGGATCAGCGTCGACGGCGGCCGTAAGCGCATCCGTCGCGGCGTGATGAAGCCGATGAGCGAGTGGGATGTGCTGATCAAGGATCATCACGCCGCCTACATCAGCTGGGACGAGTACCAACGGAACCTGAAGGTGATCGCCAGCAATGCGACGTCCATGAGCAGCGCTGTTGCAAGGGGTGCTCCGCGCGAAGGTGAACTCCTTCTCGCCGGGCTGCTGCGTTGCGGCCACTGCGGACGAAAGCTGCACGTCCATTACGGGGGCAGGCTCGGGCGCTACAACTGCTATGGCGCACTGGCGAACCAAGGCACCGAACGCTGCATCACGATCAGTGGCGTGAGCATAGAAGCCGCCGTAACCAAGGACGTCCTGCGCCTCTTGCGACCACTTGGGAACGAGGCCGCACTGACGGCGATCGAA
>JANLPY010000397.1:0-2486 GCA_031367505.1 Hyphomicrobiaceae bacterium
ATGTTGCATAATGGCGTTGCGAATCGTGGGGTATATTTGCTATGCTTCGCGCTGAGGAGCAACGCCCATGGCGCGACCAGACAAGCAACCCGAGGAGATCGCCCCGGTGCAGATGCCTGCTGTGCTCGTAGGGCTGGCACAGGCCAGGCGCGGCGCGTTTGCGAGCGAGGCAAAGGTGGACGCCGGATTCCGCAGTTTCGACGCGCCTCCCCAGGCACCGATCAACCGCACCGAGGCGATGCGCCGCCTCAAGGAGCACGAGGCGGAGCTTCGCGGTCTTGGCGTTCAGCGCCTCTTCATGTTTGGCTCGGTCGCCAGGGGCGAGGAGCATGCCAGCTCCGATGTGGATCTGTTTTTTGATCACGAGAAGGGCAAGCTCGGGCTGTTCGGTCTGATGGAAATCAAGGAGCGTGCGTCCGTCATCCTTGGCTGCCATGCCGACATCATGACGCGCGGCAGCATCCATCGGTTATTGCGCGCCAAGATCGAACAATCCGCCGTGATCGTGTTCTGATGCCGAGCCCCGCACCTATTCCCCGTCTCGCTGACATCATCGAAGCCAGCGAGCGCGTGCGCGCACGCCTTAAGGGTGTGGCCCTCGACGCCTTCGAAGCCGACTGGCTCAATCAATGGGTCGTCCAGCGCGGCATCGAGATCATCTCCGAAGCCAGCCGCCACCTGCCCGCCGATATGAAGGCGCGTCATCAGACGATCCCTTGGCGCAAGGTCGCCGGCGTTGGCAACGTGCTGCGCCACAGCTACGAGAACGTCTCTCCGGACATCCTGTGGACGCTCGTCAATACCGAGTTGGCCACGCTGGAGGACGCGTGTCGCGCCGAGCTTGCCGCCGAACTGGCCAAAGACCAGGGCAAGGGATAGTCCCATGCTGATCGGCTACGCCCGCGTATCGACCATCCACCAGAACCTCGATCGCCAGCTCGGCAGTTTGCGGGCGGCAGGGTGCCAGACGATCTTTGCCGAGAAGGCGTCCGGCAAGGACGTGAAGGGCCGCCCTGAACTCGAGCGCGCGATCGACAGTCTCGGCACCGGCGACGTCCTCGTGCTCGCCGAATGGGACCGAGCCACGCGATCAATGTTCGACGGCATCGCCATCATGCAGCGGGTGCATGCCCGTGGCGCCGCCATCAAGGTGCTCGACAAGCCGCATCTCGATCTCACCACCAAGATCGGCCAGGGATTTCTCGCCTTCCTCTCGGCCCTGGCCGAGGATGAACGCGAGCGCATCGTCAAGCGCGCCAAGGATGGTCGCAGGGCTGCGATAAAGTCAGGCACCAAGTTCGGCCGTAAGCCGAAGCTCAACGTCACCCAGCAGCGACGTGCCCGCGAACTGATGAGCCAAGGCCGATCCGTCCGTGATGTGGCCGACGAAATGAACGTGCATTACTCTACAATATCGCGGCTCAACTGATGCGTCGGCAACTGAGATGGCACTTGGTGGCGCGAATGCTTGGTCTAGGACATCAATAGTCGAAAAGAATTCGATGTAGGAACGATGGGCCATCGAACAAATCGATGCCGAGAACCGTTTTGAGTAGATATAGCCCGATAGCTAGGAAAACCAACGATACCGTTATCATAAACCAAAATAGCAATACCGCTGCTGCGAGCGTTAGCCATGGATTCGTCTGGCCTTCAGCGATAAGCCGCGATAGCTTTCGACGCTCCCGTCCACACAGCAGTCTGACATAGAACCGCCGAGTGCCGAATGGAAGACTCAAACGATAATCCATTATATGCTGAGCACTCGGTCGGTCTACGGCGGCAGCAAGTCTTTGCAAATCGTCGAGAGTTAGTTGATCAACCAAGGTCGGCGGCAGGGCTCGCACAAGATCACTAATCTGTGGTGGCACAGTGGACAAAGCCGAGAGCACGGAAGGCTGCCGATCGAGCGTCACGTACGACGTGTTCATCATACAACTCCGACAAACGATGGAACTATTGGCTTGGACTGTGCTTTGTCGCGATTTTGATCGGCCGCGGCATCGATCGTCTGCACTGGGTCAAATATGATTAGTACATCCACATTTGAATGACGTTTACTATCGCATTGTAGTTTTAGTCATGTTGTACGCAGCTGGTCAGTCGCCACGGCGCTGCGTCCGCGTGCAAGGGGGAGCCCTGTTTGTCCATGAGCCTGCATGCTGATGGACAAAACAGATCGCTAGCTGACGAATATTAAGGTGCCGATTTGCACGCCCGGATATTGACGGCATTGTTAATGCGCTCGGTGAACGACATCTACCCCAGATCTAATCGCGCGACCATGTTTGCTTCACATGGCTTGGCGGCGTGGATCGATGGCACGAGCCTCAGCCCGTGAGCAGCGGATCGGTCGTTTCGAGTGGCTGGCTGAGCCTGACGCCGATGCGTGTTTCGGTGGCCCAGGCGACCACGCCGGACAACGGTCGTTCGTTGGGCCGGCGCAGCATGATGGGGTCGCCTTGCCGAGCGTCGTTGTTGCACTG
>JANLPY010000427.1:0-2397 GCA_031367505.1 Hyphomicrobiaceae bacterium
CGGCTGACTTCGTCCATATACAGTTTGCGATTAACCTCGATCTGCAGCGAATGCTTATGTGCGGTCGGATCGGAATACGCGCGCACCAGTTCGACCCCCTTGTACGGATCATTGATCCTGACGTCATAGCCCATGCCGCGCAACGTCAGCGCGACAAACGCGGTGAAGGTCGGCGCGCAGGAGGTTCCGTCGCGGTCGCCAAGCACAAAATCGGCACGCGGCACACCCGGCCCTTCTTCCGAAATGATGGATGAGGTGGCGGGCATCGAATGGCAATTGATGTGCCATACCGCGCCGTAATGTTTGTGCGCCGCGTTGATCGCATCGCGCACCGCCTTGTGATACGGCGCGTAGCAAGTGGCAATGCGGCGCTGCACTTCGGCGACGGACAGTTTGCGCGTGTAAATGGGCTCGCCGGTATCGAGCAATCGCCAGACGAGACCAATGCCTTTTTCGGTTTTCCGGCTGACGTTGATCGGCCCCGGCCACGCGGTCTCCAGCAGCGCCGCATCGATGTCGAGCAGCGAGCGGTTGGCGTCGATATAGCTGCGCGGAAAATCGGCGGCGATCAGGGTCGCACCGTGATCGGATGCCGCCGCATAGAGCGCCTCGACATGCGTATCTTCCGCACGGCGAAGCGTGAGGTGTGGCACGACGGTGTCAAAATTTGCGGGATAAACCGTGCCGCTGTGCGGCGAATCGAACACGACCGGGACATCGTGGTCATGGTCGGTGCGGGACGACGTGACGGTGAACGCGGGGGAGGGAGAATCAGGCAGTGACATGGGTTTCAACTTTCATTGATCGATTCTATAAATTACGCCAACAATTTTCATTGATTCAGGTGGCATGCCGAAAAACGATTCACGGCGATTTCTTTGAGCATGGGCTGCTCGGTCTGGCATCGGTTGCCGGGAACCGACGCAGCGTACGGACAGCGTGGATGAAAATGACAGCCTGTGGGCGGATTGAGTGGCGAAGGGATTTCGCCCTTGATGGCGACAAAATCCTTCTTCCTCACCGTTAACGACGGCACTTCTGCGAGCAGGCCTTGTGTGTAAGGATGATTGGGATGGGTAAAGAGTTCATCGGCAGGTGCCGTTTCCACCACACGCCCCAGATACATGATCACCACCCGGTCGGACAAGTGGCGCACCACGCCCAGGTTGTGGCTGATAAAAAGGTAGGTGAGGTCCAGTTCTTCGCGAAGCTTGATAAACAGATTGAGCACTTGCGCCTGAATCGACACATCGAGCGCCGCGACGGCCTCATCGCACACAAGGAAATTCGGTTTCACCGCCAGTGCACGTGCAATGCCGATGCGCGCGCGTTGTCCGCCGGAGAATTGATGCGGAAAGCGGCGCGAAAGTGCCGGGTCGAGTCCCACGCGTTGCATGACGTCCGCGACGTAGGAAGGTTTGTCTTTGGCCCTGATGATGCCGTGCACGACGGGTGCCTCGCCGATAATGTCCTCGACGCGGTAGCGAGGATTCAACGAGGCATACGGATCCTGGAAAATCATCTGTGCTTCCAGTTGCATGGCGCGCTTCTGTTCGGCCGTCATCGACGCGACGTCTTTGCCTCGCCAAAACTTCTCGCCCTCTGACTGCTGATGCAAGCCAACCACCACCCGGCCGAGTGTGGACTTGCCGCAGCCGGATTCGCCGACCAGGCCGACGACTTCGCCTTTGTTGATAGTTAGATCGACGCGATCAACCGCGTGTACGATTTCTTCTCTCAGACCCGCACCGAGCGAGCGAGCAAAACGCCCGGCAATATCGAGCTTCTTCTCGAAGCGCTTGGAAATATTTTTCAACGCCAGCAAAGGCGTGCTCATGCCGTGAGTTCCATTTCCGACGCAAGATACGGATGGAAGCATCGCACTTTGCGCGATGCGCTGGTAACGAGGCTGGACAAGGCCGGTGCGCTCTCGCACTCGATCGCACGGCGTGCGCAGCGCTCGCGAAAGGCGCAGCCGCTGCCGATTTGCAAAAGCGATGGCGTCATGCCCGGAATCTGTTTCAGCGGTTGGCCTTTGATATTGCGGCTCGGCACCGAATCGAGCAGGCCCTTGGTGTAAGGATGCAACGGATGGTCGAGTAGTTCAGCCGTTGCGCCCTGCTCGACGATCTTGCCCGCGTACATCACGGCGACGCTATCGGCCAGGCCAGCGACGACGGAAAGATCGTGCGTAATCCACATGAGGGCAGTGCCGGATTCGCGGCAGAGCTTCTGCATCTCGTACAGGATCTGGCCCTGGATCGTTACATCGAGCGCAGTGGTGGGCTCATCGCAGATGATGAGATCGGGTTTGTTCAGGAGCGCGATGGCGATGGCAACGCGTTGGCGCATGCCGCCGGAGAATTGATGGGGATAGGCCATCAGGCGTTCGTCTGG
>JANLPY010000441.1:0-13765 GCA_031367505.1 Hyphomicrobiaceae bacterium
GCGCGGAACCACCGTGGCGACATTACCGCTCCAGACGGTGATCCGCGATCCGGCCCAGAATGTGATCCTGCAACCGAATGACGTCGTCACGGCCTTGTTCCAGCCATACAGTTTCACCGCCCTCGGTGCGATCTCCACCAACGCGGAAATTCCGTTTGAAGGTGTCGGTATCACCGTTGCGCAGGCGCTGGGAAGAATGGGCGGCCTGCGCGACGAACGCGCCGATGTTCGCGGCGTGTTCATTTTCAGGCTCGCGAAGCCTGAAGAGGTAGGCGATCTCGTCCCTGCGGGATCCCCAACGACGCCGGACGGCAAGATTCCGGTGATCTATCGTCTCAGTCTCAAGGAGCCCAACGGGTTTTTCATCGCCCAATCGTTCCCGATTCGCGATCATGACGTCGTCTACGTCTCGAACGCGCCGCTCGCGGACATCCAGAAGTTCGTCAACGTGGTGACGTCGCTGTCTTACTCGATCGTCGGTATCAAGAATGGGTTTTGACATCACGCCATCTGGACGGCACCGGCCGGCGTGAAGGCATTGTCCAGGCGGTTGTGGCAGTTGGTAAGCGGACGGCTCAGCCGAACGTCCGCAACTTACAATTCGCAACGCGCTTACAATCGACATCTCGACCGTTGCCTCAAGAAACACCGCGGCAACCGCGACCTGGCATTCGCAGAGGCCATCGGCGCTGCCACGCTCGATACGTTTCGCACGCAGGGCGATGGCCATGTCGAGGTGCTGCGTCGCTGCGGCCTGGCCGACGGAATGTCGATTTTCGATCTGGGCTGCGGTTGCGGACGGACCGCGCAAGCGCTTGTCCGGAATGGGTGGCGCGGCGATTATTCCGGCACCGATGTGGTCGGGCGCTTCGTCATCGAACTCAAGCGCAAATGTCCAGGGTACAAGGCATTTGTCCATGCCGAACCGAACATTCCGGCTCAAGATCGTTCGCTCGACATGGTTTTTCACTGGTCTGTGGTGACGCATGTTTCGGTCGAAGAGTGCTACCTGTTGATCGAGGACACGTTTCGCGCGCTCAAGCCGGGGGGATGCCTTGTTTTTTCATGTCTTGAATTGACTGATCATGCTCATCACAAGCTGTTCTTCGACCGTGTGGCGCGGCTTCGGCGCGGGCGCGATCCGATCTTGATGGACACGTTCCTGCACCGCGACTGGATCGCCGAATTTGCCCGGATCGTTGGCTTCGCGACACCCGAATTCACCGACGGCAGCGACGGAACCCACCATGCCCCGTTCTGGCAGACGCTGGTTGCCATGAGGAAGCCACTTTGACCGAGCTTGCCAAATTGTTGCCCGGCATGCCGCTGGTCGAATCGCCTTTTTTCGAAGGTTTGCTCCTGTCGCTCCCGCTCAGTCTGGAAGAGCAGACGATCGCACGCGCGCTTAATCGCGACGGGTTCGCGATCATCGATTTTCCCGATCCGGCGATGGAAACGACGGCCGAACGGATCAAGGCTAATCTCGCTCCGCGCTTCTCGGCCGACCTCACCGATCCGGACAGTATCAAGGCGCTCCCCGATCAGCGCGTCCAGGATGCCTGGCAGTTCGATGATGACGTCCGCGCCATCGCCACGAACCCACGGATGCTGGACCTGCTCTCGCGACTTTACGGTCGGCGAGCCATACCCTTCCAGACGCTGAATTTTTCGGTCGGGACGCAACAATCGGTCCATAGCGATGCGGTGCACTTCTCCAGCCAGCCCGAGCGCTTCATGTGCGGCGTCTGGCTTGCGCTAGAAGACATCCACCCCGACGCAGGCCCGCTCAGCTACTGCCCGGGATCGCACAGTTGGCCGATCATCAGCAATGTCATGCTTGGCACGCCGCGTTACGGAAACCATTCGCAATTGGCGCAAACGCCGTACGAGCCGGTGTGGAATGCGATCCTCGACGCAACCGCGACGCCGACGCAGACGTTCACGCCGCGCAAGGGTCAGGCGCTGATCTGGGCCGCCAATCTGCTGCATGGCGGCATGCCGCAGCACAACCCGAAGCTGACGCGCTGGTCGCAAGTCACGCATTACGTCTTCGAGGACTGCATCTACTACACGCCGGCCTATTCGGAAGAGCCGCTCGGAAAGCTTGAGCTTCGCAACATCGTCAACATTGCCACTGGCTTGAGCGAGCCCAGTCGCCTGTTCGGGCGCGACGTGCAGACAGTCAGGCCGCGGCGCCGAGGGCTGATGCGCCACCTTGCCAATGCCTGGAAGGCGATTGCCGGTTAGGCACGCGCGTGTCGCTGTGCCAGGAAATGATCTTCTAGCGCTTGCCGCCCGGTAAGGCTTCCCACTTCGTGATAAGGAATCGCCGTCTCGAACCCGAGCAGGCGCCCGTCGTCAGCAAGCCGATGCTGGATCATCGCCAGGTCGGTTGGCCGATCGGTGCTGACCGCGTCGAACACCGAAGCTGCGAACATTCCGAACCCGTAGTCGACATAGCGCATGGCTGGCGTTCGTTCAGTCTTGCTGTAGTGCAGGATCCGTCCGTTTGCGTACTCCACATTGGGTGCTTCGCTGGCTATGTCCGAATTGATGACCGACATCAGTGCCGGGCCCGAATGACTGCGATAGTGCGCGATCGCGCCGGCAAAAGCGAAGTCGAGCCACGAATCGCCGTAGATCGTGCAGAATTCGTCGCCCAGAACCGGCAGGGCTTGGGCGATTGAGCCGCCAGTGCCGAGCAATGCAGGCCCATCGCTGTGATATTGGACGGAGAGGCCGAATGCGCTGCCGTCGCCCACGGCGTCGACGATTTGCTCTCCGAGGTGCCCGATCAGAAACACCACCGATTTGAAGCCATTGGCCGCAAGCAAACGCAGTTGATGGAACGCGAACGGTTCGCCGGCGACGGGAATCAACGCCTTGGGGCAGTCGCTGGTCAAAGGCCGCAATCGCGTTGCCAATCCGCCCGCCAAGATCGCGATGGTCGGCATGTCACTCATGCCGATCGCCTGCGGTGCGAGCGCGTAATGTCACTGCGTCACGACTTTTGTGCCTTCGACGTCCATGCGGATCTGCAATTGCTTGAGGCCCGCCTTGGCCATGGTGTAGCGCAAACGGTTTGGATCTTCGGCGTAAAACAGCAGAAATCCGCCTCCGCCCGCGCCCACCAGTTTCCCGCCGATCGCGCCATTGCGCAGGGCGAGATCGTACCATTCGTCAATCTGCGGGTTCGACATGGCGCTTGAACGGCGCTTTTTTGCCTGCCAGTGCTCAAGCATGATTTCGCCCCAGGTCCCGAGGTCGCCATTGAGAAAGGCGTCGCGGGTCCGATAGCCGAGTTCTCGCACGCGATCGAGGTTGGCGAGCATGTCGGCGTCGAGGTCCTTGCTCTTCTGGTCCTGCTGCTTGAGGATTTCTCCGGCCGAGCGGGTCACGCCGGTAAAGAACATCACCGTGTTGCTTTCCAGGTCCTCATAGGTTCGCGCCGGCACGTTGAGCGCTTCGACATTCACAGAATCGTCGGGGTTGAAGGAATAGGCGGTCAGGCCACCGAAGGCCGCGGCATACTGGTCCTGCTTTCCGATCGGCTCGCGCAAGCGGTCGAGTTCGATCTCGCACGCGAGCTGGGCGATCAGGTGGGCGTCCATATGGCGCCGCTGGTAGGCGCCAATGGCCTTCACCAAGGCCGTGGTGAACGAACTCGATGAGCCCAGGCCGGTGCCGGCAGGAACGTCGGCCAGGCTGGTGATCTCGATGTCGGGATCGGTGAACTGCATCAATTGCAGCGCTTCGCGAATAATCGGATGCCGAATTTGGCTGAGTTCATCGCCATGCTCAATCTGCGAGTACTTGAGCAGGAATCCTTGTGCGAAGCGATGGTGCATCGACACATAGACGTATTTGGTAATGGCCATGGCGATCAGGAAGCCGCCGTTCTGGCGGTAATATGAAGGCAGATCGGTGCCACCGCCACCAATCGAGATGCGAAGCGGGCTTCGGGTAATGATCATTGGGGCCGGTTCTCCGAAAGGACGGCTAGTCGAGCTTCAGCGCTTGGGCTTGGCCCTGGTCAGGTCAGGCTTTTGCCGGGCGGCACCGCGTAAAACACGAAATCGATGCCGTCCCGATCGTGCGCACGGAAATGGAAGCGCCAGTCTGGAAACCGCGCGATGAACGCCAGCGGAATATCGAGGATATCGGTGGGCTTGTGGTACGCCGCGATGCCAACGACCGGGCGATGACGTTCGATCAGGCTCCAGGCGCCTTCAAGCGCTTCGGCTTCGGCACCCTCGATATCGAACTTCAGATAGTCGATCCGCTCGATCCCTGCCAGTTCCTCGTCGAGCCTTATACAGCGGACATCGATGAGATCGGCCGGATTGTCACCGCCTGATCCCGGCTTGCCCGTCGCCGCCATGCGCAACACGCATGCGGTGTCGCCCGCAGCCAGCGGCAAGGTGGTGATCTTGCTGCCGACGGACCCGGGCAAGCTCGCGACAAAAGTTTCCAGTCGCGCGAATGATTGTGGATCCGGTTCGAGTGCCACGAAGCGCCCGAGTCGTTCGCCATACCACAGCAGATAGCTTTTTAGAGAATCGCCATCGAATGCCCCTACGTCGACAACCACCGGCGCCTCGCCAAGATCGAACAGGCGGGGGTCGAAATAGGCGCGTCGGCGGTCTCCATCGGGCATTGTCGCGGGATCGAGTGTCACCCGCCAGCGCAAGTTGCCCGCAAAGTATGTGCGTGAAACGTCGTCGGCCAGACTATCGAGGATTCGCATGGCGTCGCGGCTGCGATCGGCGAAGACCTGCGGTGGCGCCAATTGGTAATGCTGCCCCATCGTTTCCGGGATCGCCCAAAAGACCGCGTGGACCGGAAAGACTGACGTAAATCCAAACGATTCGAGCCAGTCGCGCGTTTCCGCGTAACAATGGTTCGGCGACCATATCCCGACAATGCAAACCGTCTCCGGTCCGAAGCGCGCCATCGCCGCATCGGGCGAAAGCACTGGCGCCCCTTCGATCGAACGCCCCCAGAACCGGGCATCGTACTCGATGAAGGCGACCGGCGGTGCAAACTCGGCTGCCAGACCACGGAAACATTTCTGTGGGAGCAGGGCCGATCCGACAATGACGAGCCGGCCTTCGCTGGCGGCGTCGGCGATCCGCATCGCTACATCGCGAGAATGCGCAGAAATCGTATCATGATCCAGAAATTCGAGCACGACGTCTAGCTCCGAGTCTCGAACACCCAGGCATGGGCCTGTAGCCATCGCAGTGTCTCGCGGACGCTTTCCTCGATCGAGTGCTGGGGCGCCCAGTCGAGCTTGCGCATGCGGGTGCAATCGAGGAAGATGAACGGGTTGTCGCCGATCCAGCCCCGGGTTCCTCCCGAATATTCTCGTTGGGGGTTGATGCCCATCTCCGAGGCGATCCAGCCGACAGAATCATTGACCGCGCAATAGCCTTCCACGCCAAGATTGAAGACGGCGTACTTGTCTTCGACTTTGCCGAGAGCCGTCAGGATGGCGCGCACACAGTCGTTGACGTGCAGGTAGGATTTGCGCTGTTTGCCATCGCCCAGAATGTAGAGCCGTGTCGGATCCTGGCGCAGTTGCTTGCAGAAATCGAAGACATGGCCGTGGGTGTAGCGTGGGCCCAGGATCGAAACGAACCGGAACACCAGGCCCTGGAAACCGAATCCTTCGGCATAGGCCGAAATCAGGCCTTCGCCCGAAACCTTCGACGTTCCGTAAAGCGACGTCTGCACCGGGAATGGCGCATCCTCGGGCGTCGGGATGACCGCGGCCTCGCCATAGACCGAGCCGGTCGACGAAAAGGCGATGCGGCGTATTCCGCAAGTGCGCATGGCCTCCAGCACGTTGAAGGTGCCGATGGTGTTCTGTTCAAGGTCACGGAACGGATGATCGGTTCCGAAGCGGACATCGGCATTGGCGGCGAGGTGGATCACCACCTCGCACCCCTTCATCGCCTGCTCCAGCGCGGTGCGGTCGAGCAGGTCCCCTTCGACCAGCGAGAAGGCAGCAGACGATTTTGCCCCGGCAAGGAACTGGAGATTGCCGGTCGACATGTTGTCGAAGCCGACGACCTCATCGCCGCGCGCAAGCAACGCATCGACGAGATTGCTGCCTATGAAACCGGCCGCGCCGGTGACGAAGAATTTCATGCCCGCATGGTCCTCGTCAGACCGCGAAGCCGGCCGAAGCGGCGTCATTGTAGAACATTTTGACCGTATCGAGCGAGAATTCGTCAAGATCCTTGCCGATGCTGCCGAGCTTGGCGAGGCTGTCGTTGGTGACGGTGATCACCTGGCAACCAATGTCGTTGGCCTGCACAACATTCAACAACTCGCGCGGGCTGGCCCAGATCAATGACTGGCCGGTTCGGGCGCTCATGATCTCGAGTGATTTGCGCATGGTCGGCAGCGGGTCGATGCCGGCGTCGGCGATGCGGCCGGCGAAGACCGAGATGTAGGCTTCTTCGACATTGCCGATCGCCGCCGAAACGGCTTCGACCTGGGCGATCGTGAACAGCGCGGTCACGTTGACCTTGACGCCCTCTCCAGCCAACCGCCGGACCAGGTCGACCGAGCTTTCACCCCTTGTATTGGTGACCGGGATCTTGACGTTGACGTTCGCGCCCCATGATTTGATCTTCATGGCCTGGCGGTACATTTCGTCGAACTCGTCCGAAAAGACCTCGAAGGAAATGGGCCGATCAGGCACATGTGCGACGATGTCGCGCGCGAAGGCTTCGTAATCCGAGATACCAACCTTGCGCATCAGCGTGGGATTGGTGGTGAACCCCTTGATGAGCGGATTGGCATACTGCTGGAGTATGCCGGCCTTGTCCGCACCGTCCGCAAAGATCCGTACGGTGAAATCCGAAAGTTTACTTGTCATTGCAAGAGGGCTCCAGCTTTTGCGTCAGCGTGCGCAACAATCCAGCGACACGCATCGAGGGTTGAGTAGGTCAGGTAATCGGCATGATCGGGCTTGCGCTCGTCATAGCCCCGGTCGATGAAAATGGTCAGGCAGCCCGCGGCCCGGCCGGCTTCGATGTCGCGCCAGCGATCGCCGACCATGTAACTGGCTGCAAGGTCAAGCCCGCTCTCGGCGGCGGCGTCGACAAGCATTCCGGGCCGTGGCTTGCGGCAGCCGCATGCGTCGACATCATCGTGGGGACAGACGCGAACCTGATCGAGTTGCAGTTCACTAGCGATCCGTCCGTTGATGATCGACACGGCCTCCGCAGTTGTGCAGCCTCTGGCGATGTCGGGCTGATTGGTCACGCACACGAGCCGAAAACCTGCGCTTCGCAGCAGTGCACAGCCGATCCGCGCATCGTCGAGAATGACCACGTCGCCGGCCGTGGTGGGCGGGTACGGCTTACCGTCCCGGACGACCGCGGCATTGAGGACGCCGTCGCGATCCAGGAAAACCGCGCGCAAGGGCTCACCTTTCCGTCACGCTGGCAACGTGTTCCCACTTTGTGCCGTTGAGCTGGAGCGCCGGATGACTGACCAGCAGGTGCCACACCACGGCAGCGAGGCCTTCGGTGTGCGGTGTGATGCGATCGGCATAGAGCGGCGGAATGATCACCACCGTCGTGCCGGCCTGCGCGACATATCCGCCATTGCGGCCGACGATGCCGAAGATTTTTCCGCCCACCGACTGTGCAAGCTGCACCGCGCGCACGATGTTCGCCGAAACGTTGCGCTCGAGGTCTCCGCCGCCGACCGAGAAGATCAGCAAGCCATCGTTGGGACCAAGGCGCGAGCACTTCAGCCATTCTGAAAAGGTCGTGTCCCAGCCTTCATCATTGGTCCGTGCGGTCAGTTCGGAAACATTGTCCGTTGGCGCATAGCATTCGATCCCGCACAGTTTGCGGAAGTCGTTCACCGCATGGCTGGCGTGACCGGCCGAACCGCCGACCCCCAGGATGAACAAACGTCCGCCGCCCGCGCGCAGATCGGCAAGGCCATGCGCCATGGTCTCGATCGTGGCAGTATCAATTACATCGAGAATGGATTTTGTTTCCTGGAGGAAATCGCTCGAAAACGTGGGCATTGATGTCTCCGCTTGGTGTGCTTGATTGCTTTGAACCGACACCCAGTCTTTGGTGTCAGTGGGTTGCTTTCCGTCCCAGGGAAACCGCAAGCCCCAATTCGTCGGGATGGATCGGCGTGGTCGCGGCTTTAAAGGCAGCGCGCACCTCGGGTGTGGCGAAGTCCAGTTCTTCGATACAAAGCGCCTTGAGTGCGGCGTTGAACCTTGCGATGTCGTCCGGAAAACGAAAGACTCCGACGTTCGGGAAACTTTCGGCCGGATATGCCGGGGTTTGGAGCGACACTTCGGCACGCTCAAAGTCAAACAGCAACCAAGGCGATCGACGGGTGGCCGCGCTGCCACGATCCGTCGCGACGGTAAGTCGCGAAGCGCCGTCGAGCAATCGCCGAATTCTGCCGAGGTCGATTGCGGTTCGGATCGGTCGCACCGGGTCGGTGTCCTGGAATTGCCGGTCATGATGGGGCACCTCGGGATGAAGCCGTACAATCCGATCGAGCATGTCGGCCATCATCGCCGCCTTCCGGTCCCCGTACGAGCGACCCTCCAGATGGGTGATGAACACGTCTCCCGCGACAAGATGCCGCCAGCCGGCCTTCGTCGCTCGATAGCAGAAGTCGGTCTCCTCGCCATAAGCCACCGGGAAATTTTCAACATCGAAGTATCCGATGTCATTCAGAGCCTTGCGGCTAATGTACATGCAGAAGCCAACAGTCGTGTGCACTGCGATGCGCCGTCCGGCATTGACGTCCCGTGCAATGGCATCAAGGCGCCGGTCTTCGACCTCCAGCGCCTCCTCGAATTTCCCGGTCAAACCGGGATAACAGCTGATGTGGCTGCCGAACTGCGTCGTCATCGGATTTACCGTCGCGATGTCTTTGGCTGAGAGCGCTGCTGCGCAAATGCGGTCAAGCCACTGAGGATAAGCGATCGTGTCGCTATTCAGCAGCACGACATCGCGGTCCGGATGGAGTCGCATGCCAAAATTGACGGTGCGCGTAAAACCGAGATTCTGCCTGTTGGTGTGAAGTTCGATCGCTCCGAGTTCGGCAAGGTCGGCGAGATGGGCGCTCAACTCGGGCTCGCCGGAACAGTCATCGATGACGACGATGGTGTGCTGTGTCCGGCAGTCCGCAGCGAGGAGCGAATCGATGCATTGCCGTACCAGCTCGAACTGCTTGAAGACGGGAATGATCACATCGACTAGTGCGTTCTTCAACAGTGCCGCCCTTCGCTCTTCCCGTGTTCGATATAGTGGAAAAGAGGATTGATGGCGGCCTTCAGCACATCACGGTTCTGTTGGAGATAGCCGCCACTGCTGAATTGCGCAGACGGGTCGCGCAATTCGAACGCACCGTGTTCGACGTAGTGGAGGACAGGATCGGCGCCGGACTCGCGCACGTCCGGGTAAGTGTCGAGGTAGAAGCGCGTGTCGAACAGGCCCGAATCCGCAATCGTGTTGGCGATCGCGAGCACGCCACGTTTCCATCGCTTGCGATCCCGCTTGGCAGTCAGCTTGCCGAGTAGCCCTTTGCCTGTGGGCGGCCGATTGGCGTCCCGCGCCGCCCGGAGCGCCGGATCATTGGCCAGCAGCGCGCCATTTGCATTCGGCCGCGCGGTATTGTCCAATTTCGCCAGGATGTCGTCCCGCTGGGACAGGAAAGTATCGCGCTGGGCCAGTAGGTCAGCGGCAGCTTTCGATCCGCCCGATCCCCGGCCGGCAGCCTGCAAGTTGGCGATGATCGCATCACGATGCGCAAGGTAGCCCTGAAATTCCAGTATCTTGGCGTCCTTCTCCGCCAGTGCCCGGCTTTGATCTGCCCCGCCTTCTTCGGCTTCGCGGTGTTCGACCGAAAGCTGGCCCAGAACCTCGAAATACTGTTGCACAAAAATGCGCGCCTCGAAATTCCCGAGCAGGACTTCGAGCATCTTGCTTGCTGCGCTGCGTCGGTTGCCGACATACAGGACGCCCAGGCCGTGGCTGTGCATGAAGCCAAAGCCCGGGTAGCGCTGCTTGAGCTCCTCCCAATAGCGCCACACGCCGAAGCCGCGCTCATGGACGTTGATGTCGTGGAAGATGACGATGCCGTCGTCCGACATCTTGGGAAGCCAGGTTTCAAAATCATCCTTGACGGCTTCGTAAGTATGGTAGCCGTCGATATGCAGAAGATCGACCGACTTGTCCTCGAAGGATCTCAGCGCATCCTGAAACATCCCGCGAATATAGGCTTGGTCGGGATAGAGCTTGCCGATCGTGTCGCGAAACGTCTCGAACACTTCGTTCGAGTGAAAACTGGCGTGCGCGTCACCGACCCAGGAATCGACTGCCACGCATTCGGTCTCGATCGCCAGGTGCTTGGCGACTTGGCATGCCGCGAAGAAGCTCATGCCGTTGTGGACACCCAGTTCCACGTACCGGCGCGGCCGGGCCAGGGCGAACATGGCGTAGAGCAAAGGTATCAGTTTCGACCACGCCGAAAACCGCATGACATCGATCTTCAGGAACGACGCATTGGCCATTTCCGAGAGTAGCTTGAGGTCGATTTCTGCGGCAATGGCCAGGTTGGGATCAGGAAGCGCCGCGAAACTTCTGCGGACCGGCGCCCCGGACCCGCGGATCGGGAGCGCAGCAATGACCACCTCGTCGCCATCGACTTGCGCACACACCGCCGCGCCGGCAACGAAACTCGAATCCTGCCAGTCCATGTCATCGTCGGCGGCCGCGACTTCCGCCAGCGATTTGCCGACGTAGGCGAATGGTACGCTCTTCAACAGATACGCCGGTAATGTCCTGCTGGGCCAATGCAAGACCGAAGGGTCAAGCTCCGTCGGGTTGCCATCGTTGGAACCGTAGTTGCCCGCAATATGGTTGAGAATGCCTGATCTAGAACCGCCTTCGGCAATCGCGTCGAGAATCCGCTGGGCGTGGTTGCCTTCACCCGTATGGGCATTGTGCTTCGAGGCCAGCAAACGGATGCCGTGCGCAAGCTTGTATTTTAGCCGACCAAGAGATCGAACCGGCACATGCAGCAGTCCGAGGCCAAGATTTTCGCGTTCGGCCGGCACGCCGATCGAACGCGCGACGTTGTGGTTGCCCTCCTCGATTTCGAAGTCGGGATAGATCGTCATGTATTGGCTGGAAACCGCCACCTTGCGGAAGGGCGAGACGCGCCCGCTCCAGTGGAAAGCCTGGTCGAGATCGAAGGTTTCGAATGTGCCATATTCGGTGGGGATGAGATTGATCCACGGCATGTGCATCACATCGCCGGAAAATGCCCGCAAATAGGTCCTCAGCTCGTCCCGCCCGTCGATGTTGATGAATTCATCGCCGTCGAGGAAAAACACCCAGTGGGCGCCTTGCCTGACGGCCTCGCGCGCCAGACGGTTCATCATTGCAGCCTGATACCGTTCCTGGGTGCGGCAGGTATAGACTGTCAGTCGCCCGTCGCGCTGTGCGAGTTCGGTCAGGATCTCAAACGTCCCGTCGGTCGAACAGATATCGACGATCGCGATCGAATCAAAAAGTTCAAGCGCGTGATTCGTCATCGCCGCGATGATGTCTGCTTCGTTGCGGATCATCATGAGGCAATGCAGGATCATCGCATCGGATTTCCGGCGCGTTGCCGCGGAGGGGGATTTCCCAGGCGCTGCCGTGGAAGTTGGCGGTTCAACGCGATTGGAAACCAACCCTTCGGCCCGCGCTCCTGCACTGCCAGCCAGGTTCGTGCTATCCGTTGGCAGCGGCGAATTTTCCGATTTCAAACCAGCACCTTCCATTACTCAATCACCAACGCGACAGGGTTCCTATGCCAAACCCACGTCAAGGCGCAAGGAAGCAAGTCTATCAGATGTGGACGGACGAGAGAGGCATCCCTTCAAAACCGGCCTTTGCATGCCCGCGTTACACGGGCGTGGCAAAAACACAAGCCGCCGTGGACCGTTCGGTCCAAAATGACCGATTCAGCGATGCCAAACGCGCATATAGAAATGCGCTCACATGTTCATGTCAAGTTATTCGAACCGATATCTATCGGAAGCGCCAGAATCCAACCACTCCTTGAATACCCTCGGCTCACCGATTTCATAAGAGAATTGCCAATTATCAAATATCAATACCGCACCTTCGGCAAGACGGCCATCGAGATACTTCAGGCAGGGAATGCATGATTCATAGAGATCGCCATCGATGCGTGCATACGCAATTTTCTCAATCGAACTTGCTTCCCTCTCAATCAACGACTCATCAAACTAGCCTTTGACTAAATTTAGATATTCGCGCTTGTCCAATTGTAATCTTGCACTCACTTCATCAAAAGGTGCGGAGTACATTCCGGCCGTCCAGCAATCAGGATTCAAATTCGGGTCAGATTCGGGCAACCCCTCAAAACTGTCGAAACCCCACACCTTGCGGTTCCAGCCATGCTTCTCAAGAGTTTCACAGATCACTTGCAACCAGTGACCAAAATAGATCCCAAATTCGACGATATCACCTGAAATCCCTTCCTTTTCCAGAATTTCCAGCAAGTGCTCCGCATACAGAATTTCGCCATCCTCCATGCCGTAGACAACATTGTCCGACCAAGGCGTTCCCTTTTTGAACGTTTTAAAGGGCTAGGTATTCGGTGCGGGCATCCGCTTACCAAATACGTCGAAGAACCAATCATCGCACGGAGTCGCTGAACCGTGTTCAATAAGTTGCTTGCGCATTCTGGAATTCTTGGCGGAGAACTCGTGCAGCTTTTTCTCTAAGTCTGGGTCGCTTCCACTATCACGACTGGTTTCCACAATGCTCTTGTAATAGGCAAGTTCATCTTCGAGGTTTCTGACAAGAAGGCCAATTTTTTCTGCGTTCTGATATCGATTGACTTCAGTTGCGCTTGACAAATCGGCTCTCCTCATAGGCGGTTTTGCGCTCACCTTCCGAGCAATCAGAAATTGGCGCGATTAACGCCACAATTATTGTTGATGAATGCGGGCTCATGCCAAGATTTCCCGGTTGCCGCAAGGTGGAAGCGGGTCTGGCACGGAGGGAGTGCGGCGCAGGCCGTTTATGAACGAGCGAGCGGGCAAAGTGACCGTCGCCTGGGAGCAAGTTTGGCGGGTTGAATTGCTATTCATCCTGCAAGGCTTCGTTGCTGGCGCTCAAAATCCGTCTTGCCAAGTGTGGCTTGCAGGGTCTGCTGGGCAGCGTTGACTGCATCTAAAATATAGGCGTTTGCGTGCACTATCTCGTTCGCAAAGGTATTATGACTGCAATAGTTATGCATAAATCTGCATAATTTCAGAATGACATCAATATAGGAATTTTTGCTAGTAATTTTCAGGAAATGTTCCGATTCGCATATTAGGTTTTCGACTAGAGACTGGAATACTTTTGTTTGAGCGATTCCGATGATGCGTTCGAGGTTTACGCCGAATCCCATGAGTTCAGCTCCTACGCCTGCTGAGCCGGTAATACTCCCGTTGTGAATTCTACGACCAACCAAAGGATAGTTGATCATCAAAGATGCACTAAAAAGCCAAATTCCACAAATCAGACAATTATCCAGATAACTTTTCGTGTCCAACATAGAGGATGATGGAACTTTCGAGAAAAAACAAGCAACCGAGTCTCGCCTAAAGCAGTTGCTCTGACCTTGCCCCTGCGTGACGTCTCCCTTCGCTGATCGGTTCCTATCAGCCAAGGGAGACGTCACGCAGGGGCAAGGTCAC
>JANLPY010000548.1:0-4893 GCA_031367505.1 Hyphomicrobiaceae bacterium
TGCGCACTTCATGCACCAGCTTGCCACGCCGCGCTTTGCTCGAAGACGCATTCCAAACTATACAGTCCTTCGCTTATTTTGCCGGTCAATCCTCCTGACCTGGAACATGGATGGTCTAGCGAAAGACACATGTGGAGATTACCATCGCGTCGTGGAAGCCCACGGCGGCATCGCAGCCGAATACGGCAGCGAAGCTGGAGCCGAGTGGGCACGGGCCGCACAAGAGTACGGTTTGGAGATCGCTGGTCACGGCCTGCACCCAATCGGCCCCGAGCAGCTTGACGACGTCGAGCTAAGGCACAAGCTTCAGGTCATGAAAGCCTGCGATCCCGCATTTGTACTGATCGCCGGCTACAGCTTCGGGCTATTCAACGGCCGTTGTGACGATCAGCTGGCACTGGCCTCTTTCATCGGCCGTTTCCGTGACGTGTCGATTGATGTTTACGTCTGCGCTCCGGAACCTGTGGAGCTTGCGGGTCTGTTGAGCGACCGATTGCGATCGAATCGAGTTCGTGCTGTTCCAATTTACTGGAATGTATTGGCGTGGGCATTCACCCAGGTTGTTGCCGGAAGAATGGATGCGGCTCATCTTGATCATTTCCACAACGCGACACTTGATGCTTTTGGGCCTAGCTTTATGCCGGATCTACTCTGATGGTAGACGATGCCATGGGGTTTGCAGAAAAGGACAAATCAACGTCAATCTAGGCGTCTGGCGTCCACTGCAGGCTGACTAAGGGAAGTGCCTTCGAGGGCAGAGTGGCACATCGCTGGCGGTCATTGGACGCGAACCAGGTTCGGCAATTTAACGTCCGGCAAGCTCGGCCCCCTTTTCATAACAATCGGCGTCGGCAGGATCCTACTTCACCGATACGGCACGGCGTCAGCTTTGCTCGAGGATATCGATCGCTATGAAGTTCTCACCAGATGGGCCTGACTTTCCGGTAGCGCTGATCGAGGCGGCGATCCGCGGCGAGGTTGTCTTCTTGTGCGGCGCCGGTGTCTCACAGCCGTGCGACCTGCCAAACTTCAAGTCACTGACCGGCAATGTGTTCGCACGACTGGGTCTGCCGATGAGCCAAGCTGAGCGGTTTTCGTTCGATCAGAAGCGATACGAAGAGACGCTGGGCTCGCTATCTCGGCGGCTTGCCGATCGGAAGGTCTTGTATGCAGCTGTGGCGGCGGAGCTTGATGCCGACACAGCGAAGGCGGCGGACACTCACCACACGATCCTCCGCCTGTCGCGCGATTTCGAAGGCACGCCGGCGGTCATCACCACGAATTTCGACACATTGCTTGAGCGAGCGTTGCATGATGCGACCAAGACGTCGGTGCGGGAACTCAGCTACGCGAGCGCGCAGGTGCCTGCGCCGGGCGGCCCGCGCTTCGAAGGGATCATTCACCTGCATGGCCGGTTGGCCGATGTGAAGCTTGGGCTGGACGAAAGCGATCTGGTGCTGACCAGCGCCGATTACGGCGACGCCTATCTGCGATCCGGCTGGGCGGCGCGGTTCCTCTACGATCTCGCACGGACCCGCACGATCGTTCTTGTGGGCTACAGCGCTTCGGATGCACCGGTTCGCTACATACTCAATATTCTGGAAGCCGACCGCGAGCGGTTCCCCGATCTTAGGCGGATCTACGTTCTTTCCGACAACGCCGGTCTCGATGTGTCGGCGGCGGCGGCGGCCTGGGATGCCATTGCCGTGGAGCCGGTCATCTTTTCCGTCGACTTCCCTGCATTCTGGCGCGACATGGGCGCCTTTGCCGATCTTGTCGAAGCGCCCCGCCAGTGGCGCCACTCAAGGATCACCGCACTTGTAGGGCGTCCGGCCGTGGAGCTCACCAATTGGGAGAAGGCTCAAGCGAAATGGATTCTCTCGCAACCAGATGCAATCGAGCTGCTTGGTCGATTGCCGGCGCAGGCGGACTGGATCGCCTTCGTCAGAGAACAGGAACTTTTGAAAGCTGACACGGCTTCCGACTGGGCGATCTGCGCGTGGGCGGCGCGGAATCTTGCTCAGCGTGATGCTTTTCATGAGACTCTGACTGCGCTGCCGATGATCGGGCGCCGCGCTGCAGGCGTAATCGACCGGGCATTGGACGCCAAGGATCGTGCGACCCTCCCTGGAAACCTGGAGAAGGCGTGGCGATTGCTGACGGCGGTCGCCCGACAAGCAAGGCAGGATCGCTGGAGCCACTACGCGGCATTCGATCGTGTGAGGGATAAGCACGCATCGGGCGACGATCTCGTCGAGTCGATTCGTCTCTTCGTGCCTGAGATGAGGATAGCGGCGCATTCTGGGTTTTATTTGGGAGTGGGCGATGAGGATAGCCTGTCGTCCCTGTGCAGGATCGAGTTCGAGACGAACGATTATCCCGCCTTCGACGAGCTTCTCGAGCAGGTGCCGGCGGCCTCTCCAGACCTTTGGTCGCTGCTGCGGCTCGCCGATGCGGGCCTCACCGGAGCGCTCGTGCTAGCGCGCGACGCCAACATGGTCCGGCCCGACTACGACGCGTCAACCTTCGACATACCGTCGATTGCCGATCACCCGCAAAACAAGCACCATTCGAGCTTTCTGCCGATCGTGCGACTCTGCGCGGAGTTGTGGCGTCGCCTGCTGCCGCTGGCGCCCGCGAAGGCCCGCGCTACTGCCGATGCGTGGCGGCACGGCGGCAGCGCCATCACGACGCGGCTTTGGCTATACACCCTGCACCAGGACGACGGAGTATCAAGCGACGCTATCGTTGACGGGCTGTTGACGCTTGCCGCCAAGGAGTTCTGGGCGCATCGCAAAGAGGTGGCGGAGCTGCTGCGCGATCGGGTCGCTCAAGCGAACGCCGATCTCGTCGAACGCCTCGTCGACCAGATCGTGGCTGGTCCAGAGGTCGACACAGTGATCCAAGACCCGGTCGGGGTGAGGGACGCCTATCGGTGGGTCTACCTTGCGGTGCTGGCGCAAGCGCTTGCCCCATTGCCGGCACAAGCGCAGGACGCTTTGCAGGAAATACGAGATCGTCGGCAGTGGCAGGGCCGGCAGCTCAAAGAGCGCGACCTTTTCTGGGCCTGGTCCCATGGCGTGCGGATGGGGCCGATCGGCGATCCGGTCCCGATCGCCGGTGCCCCACTGGAGAACCGGGTGGAAATCGCCGAAAACCTTGAGCGCGACGATCGGCTGAACCAAACGGATGTCTGGCGGGTCTATTGCGAGAGTGATGCCGAGGGTGCGCTGGCATCGCTGATAGCAGCGGGACAAATTGCGGTGCATGGTCGGCAGTGGCGGGATGTGTTGTGGGCAATCCCGAACATCGGCGCGGATAACGACGATGCAAAGGCGAAAGGCCGCTCGCTGGTCCTGAGAGCAACGGATGCGCTTCGTACGGCACCCAACGAAGAGTTGGCGGAACTCGTCCATCCGCTCGCGGATCTGCTCGTCTATGCTTCGCGGCTCGATACGATGGTAGTCGATGACCTGTGGGATTGGCTATGGCGTTGCGCTCTGATGCATGAGCGCGCCGTCGCTGAGGCGAAGGGCGACAAGGACGCTGGCTATCAGCTTATTTCTCAGGCCATCAATTCGGCCTCGGGAAAGCTAGCGCGCCTGATGGTCAATCGGCTTGGACTGCAGTGGAGGGACCAGCCTGAGGATCAGCGTCTTCGCCTCTACGAGCGGTTCGAGCTGATGTTGTCGAGCACGACCGACGCCGGTTTTCTGGCGCGGGCCGTGAACGTCGAATCAATTGCTTGGCTCGACGCCTCGCTGCCGGAACTCGTCGACCGGCACTTAGTGCCGGCACTAAGTGCCGAGAATTCCGCTGGCTTCGCACTGCGATCGCTGCTCGTCGGGGTCGGCCGGGGCCACGGACCGAGCGTCCAGACGAAACTACGGGATCAGATCCTGCGTGGCGTCCGCGAATTTACCGGCAAGGGCGGCACGGCAGAGAATGCTGCGGCGCGCTTACTCTACATTGTCTTCGATGATCGAAATAGACGTCTGGAACATCCGGATCCGCTTCCGCCCGGGATAGCGCGCGCGACACTCATGGCAGCATCCGGCGAGATCAGAGCTGCCGCAGCCGAGGTACTGGCCGATTGGCTAGCTGGCGAGACAGAGAAGTCTAGCCACGAGGCATGGCGCACTGACTACGGGCCTGTGTTCCGGTCGATTTGGCCGGCCGATCGGGGATCGCTTACGTCAGGGGCGTCGGTGTCGCTCGCCAAGCTGGCACTGTCGGCCGGCGCCGCCTTTCCGGAGGCTTTGGAGACTGTCAGGCCCTACATCGTTCCGCTAATGGAGAATTGGCCGAAATTCTTCTTCGCCGCACATGAGGGGGCGAAGCCAATCATCACAGCGCATCCAAGAGAAGCTCTGACAATGATGTGGCTCCTCGCGAAGCCCGCAACACTCGGGCAATCCATTGACCTAGGTAAGGTGCTCGATGCAATCGCGGTCGCTGATCCCGCTCTGGTTCGGGATCGACGGTTTCAACTTTTGGAAACACGCGCATATCGGCTCTAAATAGCCCTGCGGTGAAATAATCCACGCAGGTCCAGATCGCTTGGAGATTAATGATAGAGACCACGGTGCGCGTTGTTTCTGCGTCGAAATCGATGCCCATATTGTGAAGAGTTCGCCGTCTGACGGCTCGATGCAGTTGCTCCGAATCCGGACATGATCGACGGTGCTATCCGCGCTGCCCATGTCGCATGGCTCGATGTCGCCTATTGGGATCGGTACCCATCCGGCCAGGCTTTCAATTACCCACAAGTGTCGCGAGGTGCCAAGCAGCGTCTGCTGAATAAAACTTGAATCGTTAGAATCGTTTGTGATTCATTGCTGAGCACCTGATTCGACAAACGGGGTGCTTCGTGGATGATCTAAACCGACCAAC
>JANLPY010000558.1:0-7644 GCA_031367505.1 Hyphomicrobiaceae bacterium
GGCCATCGCTTCGGTCGTGATCGGCGGCACCAGCCTGTTTGGCGGCGTCGGCGGCGTGGTCGGCACCGTCATCGGCTCGATCTTGATCGGAGTCCTGATCAACGGTCTCGTGCTGTTGAACGTCTCGCCCTACATTCAGCAGATCATCATCGGCGTCATCATCGTGCTCGCCGTGGCATTTGATCAGTTTGCCAAGTCACGTTAGAAAATGCGTCTGGATGCTGGCGCACACGACCAAAGATATTTCGACGGCGCCCGCGCGTCGCTGATGGCCTGAGACCGAGCATGCAGATGCGCAAGGCGCCATTGCATCTGGGCGATCAGTCAGTTTCGGCAAAACGGTCTTGCAAGGCGGCGTCTTTCTGTTTGGCGGCATCACGGACGAATTCACGCTCAACTCAGTGACCGACGAACCAAGTGTCAGATTTTGCGCAGGTCGGTCCTAGCCATCGACGAAAAAGTCCGCGTGTAACGGGCGTAGGCGGGCGATCGTGGCGTCGACCGAATTGATATGCGCGCGCATGGCGTCGGTCGCTTTGGCGACCTTGCCAGCATCGAGGTGGTCGAGGATGGCGACATGCTCGACGATGATGCGGTCCATATGACCGGGGACCGGATTGGCAAGGTGCCCGATGCGATCGAGCAACGTTTTGACGCTTTGCACGGTCGCCCATACTCCCGGTAAACCTGCCTGCTCGGCAAAGGCAAAATGAAATCGCTCATTGTCGAGATAGAACGCCCAGGTATCGTGGGCCTTGGCGTGCCGCTTCTGAATGACAACCTCTTTGCGGGCGCGGCGCGAGGCTTCGGGAGACCAGCTGATTGCGGCTCGCTCAAGCAGGCCAACCTCGAGGGCGACGCGCGCGAACTGGCCCTCACGCACCTGCTTCAGCTTGATCGGCGCCACGAAGCTGCCGCGCTGGGGGTAGATTTCGATGAGACCATCTTCGGCCAAACGCGTTAGCGCAATACGGACTGGCGAGCGCGAAACACCGAACATACCGCAAAGCCGGTTCTCGCTCACTGGCGCATTGGGCGGCAGCCGGCAGGCGACAATCGCCTCCTTGAGATGAGCATAGATTTGCTCGGCCGCAGGCAATTGCCGGTCGAGCGCAATCGATTGAACGTCGTCACTTATCGTCAAGAGGCTCGCTATTCCAGCCACGTGTCACCTTCCCAGATCCGTCTTTCCTTGCCAGCGCACCGCCGTTGCCAGCGCACTCAAGTTACTTGCCTGATATCAACTTGTATACTAGCATCCCAGATGCAGATGCGAGCGGGCCAGAAAGAATGCCACGTTCGCCCCGATGAAAAAAAGCGATTGGAGGATTGCTCATGCGGAACTCTTTGCTGAAGACCGGCCTCGCGGCGATGGTGGTTGTTGTGCTGTCGGGGACGGCGCTGGCCGGCTCCGATACCAAGGTGGCGCTCGTGCCGGGCGGCCCGCACCCGTATTTCGCGGCTTGGGAGCAGGCCGGCAAGGATGCCATGAAGGATTTTGGCCTGGCGGCGGCCGACTACCGCGTGCCCCAGAAATGGGAGCTGTCGCAGCAGAGCCAATTACTTGAGAGCCTCTTGACGCAAGGCTACAACGCTTTCCTGATCTTCCCTGGTGACGCCGTCGGCACCAATGCCGTGGTGCAGGAAATCAATGACAACAAGGGCATTGCCATTGCGACCGCTGGTTGCCTGAAGGACCCGACACCAGCTCTGTTCTGCATGGGCACCGATACGGGCAATTCGGCCTATCTCGGCACCAAGGAGTTGATCAAAGCGATGGGTGGCAAGGGCCGCATCGCGCACTTCACCGGCTTCCTGGTCGATCCCAACACGCAGCTGCGCATCGATGCCGTGAAGAAGGCGGCCGATGAGAGCAACGGCGCCGTGTCGGTGGTGCAAGTCATTGCCGACATCGATGCTCCGCAGCCAGCCGAAGAAAAGATCAACGCCTATCTCGCCGCTCACGCTGCCGACGTTGACGGTATTGTCACAACGGCCTGGGTGCCGGCGGTGACCGCCGCCAACGCGCTGCGCAAAATCGGAGACAAGCGCATCAAGATGGTCGGCATCGATCATGACGAGGTGGTGCTCAAGGCGATCAAGGACGGCGTGATCAGCGGCACCATGCTGCAGAACCCCTATGGCCAGGGCTATCTCGGCTCCTATGTGCTGAACAAGCTGCGCGGCGGCTGCAAGCTCAAGGATGGCGCGCCCTGGAAGTCGAATGCCCTGACCAAGAAGTTTGTGGATTCCGGTACGGTGTTTGTCGATGCCTCGCAAGTCGACAACTATGTCGACGCCATGCGCAGCATCACCAAGACACTGCTGGCGAACTTCGAGAAGGATTACATGACCTGTTCGTGAGACGGCCTCCCGGCTCTTGAGCGAACTGGTCCATTGGGAAGGCCACCGGCCACCAGTGGTGGTCTTCCCAGGCTCTCGAACCGCGCCTGTTGGTAACAGAAGTGGGCCTCAGAGAATTCTTTCAAGCATGAGCACAGCAGCGTCCGAGCCTATGAGCGATAAGCCGGCGGCCGCTGAGCACGGGCGGTCTAGGGCAGTCGCGCAGGTTCTGCTGTCGAACGAATTCGGACTGGCTGCGCTTATTGTCCTTGCCGTGATCATTTTCTCAATCATGCTGCCAGGATTCACGTCACCCTTCAGTTTATTCACGCTCAGCCGCCAGATCGGCATCGATACCATGATCGGGCTCGCCATGATGGCCGCCATCGTGACGGGCGGACTCGATCTTTCGGTTGGCGCCATCGGTGCCTGCGCGGCCATGTTCTTTGGCTTTTTGCTGGAAAGACTTGGCCTGCCTCTGATCACCGCCGGGCCGCTCGCCCTGATGTTTGGAAGCCTGCTCGGAGGCATCAACGGCTCCGTCGTCGTGCGTTCAGGCGTACACAGCTTCATCATCACGCTCGCCAGCATGAGCATCTTCTTTGGTGTGATGGTCTTTCTCACCAAGGCCGAAGCCTTCAACGGTCTGCCATCTGAGGTGACCGCCTTCGGCAGGATGAAGCTCGTCGGCCCCGTATCGGTCCTGCTCGTAACGACGCTCGTCGTGTCGGCTGGCCTCCTCATCCTCTATCGCCTGACGTCGCTTGGCCGCGAAATGCTGGCCGTCGGCGCCAATGCGCGGGCTGCCGAACTCTCCGGCGTGCCGGTTGGACGCACCATCATTGCCTGTCATATGCTCACCGGCGCGCTGGCGGCCCTCGCCGGCCTGATGCTGACAGCCCGCACAGGCGCGGCCGTGCCCTCCATGGCCGGGCATCTTGGCCAGGACTGGCTGCTGCCAGCGTTTCTGGCTCCAGTGCTCGGCGGAACGTTGCTGACCGGAGGCCGTCTCTCAGTGATCGGCACGCTGCTCGGCGCGACATTTGTAGCGGTCATCACCAGTGGCCTTTTGCTGATGCGCGTCAGCGAATTCTGGGTGCAAGCCTTTCTCGGCTTCTTGCTGCTGTTTGCGGTGCTGATCGACAAGGCACGCCATACCCTTCTCAGGCAACGGGGGATGGTGTGAAACAATCACAATTCTGGTTTCGGCTGCTGAACAACGACTGGGCGGGTCCGGCCCTGATCAGCATTCTAGCCGTGGTCGTCATATCGATCCTGCAGCCGAGCTTTCTCTCGCCGTTCAACATCCTGGTGCTGCTGTCGGCCATCGCCGTCAACATGGTGATCGCGCTCGGCCAGTTGGTCATCATCGGTGTTGGGCAGATGAACCTCGCGCTCGGCACGCTCGGCGGTTTGGTTGGCGTCTGCTTCGTCGGCGCTATCGAGGTGCTGGGCCTGCCCGTCCCGGTTGCTATTATCCTTGGGCTGACGCTTGGTGTACTGGCGGGCATGGCGAACGGCTACATTATCGCGCGCACCGGCATCTCAGCCTTCATCATCACGCTTGCCAGCTTGCAGATCTTCAAGGGCATCAATCTCGGCATCACCAAGGCTCAACCCTTCTATGGCGTACCGGACATCGTCAAACAGTTTGGCAATACAGCGGTACTCGGTCCGATCCCGTGGTTGCTGGTGCCGATGGCCATCGCCGCCGTCGGGCTCTGGTATCTGTTCCGGCGTCTGCGGATCGGCCGTTGCATTCTCGCGCTCGGCGGCAACCGTCAGGCGGCGGAGCTCTCGGGCATCGATATGGTCGGCACGGTCATCTGGGCGCATGCGCTCTCCGGGTTGCTGGCCGCCACCGCCGGCATGATGCTGGTGGCACGCCTGCAAATCGGCCAACCGACCATCGGCGATGATTGGCTGATCTCCTCGTTCGCCGCTCCCGTCATCGGCGGGGCTGTGCTGTCAGGCGGCCATGTCAGCGTGGCAGGCACCTTTTTCGGTGTCGTCATCATCGCCATCATCACGCAGTCGCTGGTGCTGTTCTCGATTGATCCGTTTGCCGTGCAGATCGTGCTCGGCGGACTCATTCTCTGGGCGGTGGGCATCAACCGCTTACGCGAATGGCGACTGACCAAGATGGCGGCGCAAGGGGCGTGAGATGACAAACCGACTTGAGATCAGGCATGTCAGCAAATCCTATCCCGGTGTGAGGGCCCTGGACGACGTCTCGATGTCGCTGGTCGCCGGATCGGTACACGCGCTGCTCGGCGAGAACGGAGCCGGCAAATCGACGCTGATCAAAATCATCACCGGCTTGCAGCGTCCTGACGCGGGCGGGTTGATCTTGGACGGCGCACCCGCCCGTTTCAGCGGCCCGCGCGAGGCGGCTGCCCGTGGCATCGCCGTTGTGCATCAGGAGCGCAATCTGGTGCCGCGCTTTTCGGTCGGCGAGAACATCATGCTGGAGCGGCTTGGGGCCAATTCGCTGTCGCGCATCGACTATGACGCCATTTACGCCGAGGCCACGCGCTGGCTGAAACTGCTCGGTCTCGATCTTGATCCGCACACGCCGGTGCTGGGTTTGAGCGTTGCCCAGATGCAGCTCGTTGAAATCGGCAAGGCCCTGTCGCTCAAATCGCGCGTGCTGCTGCTGGATGAACCCACTGCCTCGCTGACGCCAAACGAATCCAACGGGCTGTTCGTGATCCTCCGTAAGCTGAGAGCCGATGGTGTCGCCATCCTGTTCGTCAGTCACAAGTTGGAGGAAGTGTTCCAGATTTGCGATACGGTCACGGTATTGCGCGACGGCAGCAATGTCTGCAACAGCGTGCCGCTCGCCGGTCTCGGCCGCCAGGACGTGGTCAAGATGATGATCGGCCGGGCCGAGCGCATCGCTAGCCGTGCACCGCGACCAAGACCAGCGGCCGCGCCCTATCTCGAATTGCGCGGGTTCTCCAGTGCCATTGGCCATCACGACATCAACCTGGCTGTCCGCCCCGGCGAGATCGTCGGGCTTTACGGCCTCGTCGGCGCCGGCCGCAGCGAGCTGGCGAAGTCGATTCTCGGCCTGTCCAAGCAGACCGGCGGCCAACTTCGGATTGCGGGCCAAGCCATGCGGATTTCCTCCGTATCTGAAGCTCTGCACCGCCATGGCATCGGTTATGTCAGCGAGGATCGCAAGGGTGAGGGGTTGATTCTGCTGCACACGGTGCTGGACAATGCCGGCATCACGGTCTGGCGTCGGCTGGCGCATCGTCTGGGCTTCCTGCGCAACGCCTCTGTAGCGCGCCATGTCGGCCCGATCATCGATAGGCTGGAAGTAAAGACTCCCTCGCTGCAGCAAACGATCGGCAATCTCTCAGGCGGCAATCAGCAGAAAGTGTCGGTCGCCAAATGGATCGCGGCCGGCGTCAAGCTCTTGATCATCGACGAGCCGTCCGTCGGCATCGACATCAAGACCAAGGCCTATCTGCATGACCTGATCCACGACTTGGCAGGCCAGGGAGCCGCCATCATTCTCATCACGTCAGATATGCCCGAGATGATTGATGTCGCCGATCGTATTCTTGTGATGGATGATTATCGGATCAAGGGCGAGATCGAAAACGATCGCAACTATGAACGTGCGAGCCAATCGATCATGGCCTTCATCCACGAGCGCAAGGCGGCATAGGCGGTCTCATCATGGCAAAGATTGTCCGCGTTGAAATGTTGATGGTCGACCTGAAGCCGAAGGTCAAGCGCACAGATGCCATCCAGTCCTTCGTCAGCCAGGAAACGCCGATCGTGCGCATTTTCGATGCCGATGGCGGCATCGGCACCGGTTACAGCTACACCATCGGCACTGGCGGCCCCGCGATCCTGTCGCTGATCGAGAGGACACTCGCGCCCGCCATCATTGGCCGCGAGGCGGCGGAAATCGAGCGCATCTGGCGCGATCTCCTGTTCCTGACCCATGCCACGTCGGTCGGAGCGATCACGTCGCTGGCATTGGCCGCCATCGACACCGCGCTGTGGGATCTGAAATGCCGCCGGCACGGCGAGCCGTTGCACCGCATGGCCGGCGGCGCCCAGGAACGTATCCCTCTTTATACGACAGAAGGCGGCTGGTTGCACATTGAGACGTCCGCGCTTGTGGAAGATGCTCTCACCGCCAAGGCAAACGGCTTTGGCGGCGCCAAGATCAAAATCGGGCGTCCGCATGTGTCCGAAGATGTCGCGCGGCTTGAGGCTGTGCGCAGCGCCGTTGGACCCGCCTTCGAGATCATGACCGATGCCAATCAGTGTTTCACCATTGACGAGGCCATCCGCCGTGCCCGCTGTCTGACGCCAATCGATATCGCCTGGCTGGAAGAACCGCTGACTGCGGACGATCTTTCGGGCCATATCCGGCTGTCGCAGAGCACGACCATCCCCATCGGAGTGGGTGAGAGCCTGTACAGCCCTCTGCATTTCCGAGAGTATCTGCAGCAAGGCGCCTGCTCGATCGTTCAGGTCGATGTGGCGCGCGTTGGCGGCATCACGCCCTGGCTCAAGGTCGCGCATATGGCCGAGTGCTTCAACGTGCCGGTTTGCCCGCATTTTCTCATGGAGCTGCATGTGGCGCTGTGTGCAGCCGTACCAAACGCCCGCTGGGTAGAGTACATCCCGCAGCTGGAGTCGCTGACCGCCAGTCCGATGAAGATAGACTTCGGACACGCCATTCCGTCCGCGGAACCCGGCCTTGGCATTGACTGGGACTGGAAGGCGATCAAGACACAGACTGTGCCGGGCTCGATAGTCACCGTCAGCTGATGAGGGAGCGGACAATGCAACGCATGGGACAGATCATCGGCATTCATCCCAGCCGGATCGCCGAATACAAGCGCCTGCATGCCGACGTTTGGCCGACGGTCCTTGGCCGCATCACCGCCTGCAATATCCGCAACTATTCAATTTTCCTGAAAGAACCGGAGAACCTCCTCTTTGCGTATTGGGAATATCATGGCACTGACTTTGCCGCTGACCTGGTGAAGATGGCAGCTGATACGCACACTCAGGAGTGGTGGAAACTGTGCAGTCCCATGCAACGGCCGCTCGAAACGCGCGAGGTTGGAGAATGGTGGGCAATGATGGAGCCCCTGTTCCATCTCGATTGAGTTGTTACGGCCCCGCCATACCTTTCACCCGCGCGGGCGGCGGTTTTTGGAGATCAATCGAACTAGAATCGGCGCCTGCCTTGATGGCGTACGCAAGGGTAATACCGTCCAACTTATGGTTTGACCTGTCACTTTGAAGGTTCGTGACAGAGGTCAT